>CAKZMU010000051.1 GCA_937129145.1 uncultured Lacinutrix sp.
ATAAGAGTGTAACACAAAATAGAAGTAGGCAAAAAGTGTAACGATTACTCATAGTGTTATTTGGTTTGGAGGGTTGCGTAGATAGAAAATAGAGGAGGGAAGTAGCTTATTTTAGGCAATAAAGATGCCAGAAGTGAAGGATATAGATGAAGAAATGGGCAATTAGAGATGATATTAAAACGAAAGAATATATATTGTTACATAGGATGTTTTTTGAAAATAAATAATAGAATGGAGCTTACCCTTCGGGTCGGAGAGCGTTGGACTCGTAAAGTTTTACTCGGTCTTTCAGACTAAATTAAAAATTTATCCGCTGCATTCCTAAGCCAGAAAAGGCAAAATGTCAAAGTCATTTAGACATTATTTCAGTCCGTACGGACAACAGTTCTAAAGTGTTTTCCTAGCCGCTTATGGCTACCGCTGCGTGTCAGTTGATTTCATATCCCTCTAATCGATTGTGCCAATCGCTCAGAATCTATGGGGACAATCAATCAACTGATGTAGTCGTCGGAGTGCTATCCTATCTTTCAGCTAGTCACTCTTCACCTTACCAAATCCATTGAGGTCACTATCTCCCTTTTTCTCAGAACAAAGCTATCCTCAAATTGGGAACATCTGCAAGGGTCGCCCATACGGGCTAAAGCATAATTTTTTTGGCTCAAGGCTACACCTTCCTACGTCAGGTCAAATAAATTCCCCTTTCCCCTTGCATACATTCCCACTCCGAGTATGGACGCAAGTTCTGTAAAAAGGGAGTAACCTCAATTAAGAATTTGGCAAGACCAACCGCATCAAGCCAAAAGAGTGTAACCCTCGCTCCCGAATGAAGGGAGATTTTTCCTAATTATGAAAATGGCTTTTAAAAGAAAACTTACTATGAAGAATCCACAAACATTATTAAACGATTTAAGACACTTTACAGGTACGACTAAATGGTTCAGAAACCCTTTATTTGCTAAATGCCTTTATACTGAAGGGGTACAGCATTTAGCGGAACATGGAGAATGCTATTGGCTACTAGATTACATCTTTTCTAATCAGAGGCTTAAAGTTATTGCAGCCGAAGAATTTCAAGTATGGACAATTAAAAAAGAGGAAAGTAAGGCAACGATTACCGTTGGGGATGGCAACGATAACATTGTAAAAACATTTAAGATTCCATTTACTACTTTCCCATTAGAAGAATATACGCTTTGGATGATACAAGGTCGATTAATTCTCAAAAGCGAATACTAATTTTTTACCTCAAAGCAGGAGGGATTCTTTCTCTCCTGCTAAAAATTAATAGAAATGGCAAATGAAATAAGTACTATAACTATATATACCCTCTGGACTTGTGACGCATGGATAGCTAGTAAATCCTTTTCGCTGATAGGTATTTTTTCTAGTAAAGAGAAAGCTATCAAGACAGCTAAAGAGAAAAAACTATTACAAAAAGATACTTATGTCGTCATTTACAAAGGAGATTTAGACAACTATGACGATACCGAGCAAAAGGTATTTTCTACAGAATTCAGTCAAGACAAGGCACAGCTAATCAATTAAAAAGTATGGCAAAATTTATAATAGATATATCCAATTCCCATCCAGAGTTAAAGGACGCTTGGAAACTATTTGAGGAACTAGCATATAGGAGAGCTTACAGTCAAGTGTTTAGTGACTTGATAGAAAGAATGTTATCCCGTCAAACAGTAAAGTTTGAAGGTGAGCAATTAATTTCTAAACCATTCCAGCCTAGAGATTATTCAAAAGGAGAATT
>CAKZMU010000052.1 GCA_937129145.1 uncultured Lacinutrix sp.
AGTATGTGATGAGCTGCAGTACGCCCATATTTTCTACCCGTTTTGCCAGGGGCATGTACGCCTATTTCATACCCAAGATAAGCGCTGCAGAAAGGCTCATTGAATGTCGCGTAAGAATATACGTCTTCTCCGAGCGCCTGACTGATTTTGTCTACATAGTCTTCAAATGCATAAGCGGTTTGTCGGTTAAGCCATCCACCTTTATCTTCTAGGTGTTGAGGGAGATCCCAATGATAAAGCGTTGCAAACGCCTTAATCCCTTTTTCATTTAAAGCATATCTGCCTTCTAGTATATCCCACTTTAAAACACCAACATTATCATATTGGATGTCAAATAGTATTTCAGAGAATTCGGTATAACTATCGTCTGTTTTTGTTTTTTGCCTATAAAAAGCTTTCCCATATTTTATTTCATTATTTAATTTGGAGCTTAATTTAGTATATATTTTTTTTGCTAATCTTGATGCATTTTTATCATTCTTGACTTTTGTTTTTTCAATAATGACTTCTTCTAAATTATTAACAAGAGGAGTAAGTTTTACAATCAAATTATCTGAAACACTCGATATTGTGATTGTTTGATTTTGATAATTAATATGTGAAAAGTGTAATTCAATAGGTAAAGAGCCAACCTTTATTTCAAACTCACCTAATTCATTACTCGCTGTACCAATGTTAGAATTTAAAGCAGAGACGCTACAATACGGTATTATACCATCGGTACTTGCATCTACTATTATTCCTTGAACAACAATTTGAGGGTTTTCATTTTGCCGTTTTAGAACAATTTTTGATTTAGTTCTATCTATGTTGACTTTTAAATCATTGCTAAAACTATAAAAGCTTAATAATGTAATTGTCGATAAAATTGCTTTAAAAATGAACCTTAGATATTTCATAAATATTGTATTATACTAAAATATGAAATTCTTGATGGATTTTTTACTAAGTTCACTTTTTTCTAACAAAAGATTTGAATATTTTTTTATCTAGTTTATGTTTTTAGCAAACTTAAATACTAAACTAGTATCTAAAAGTTTAAGTTATGATTTATAGTCGAAAAAATACAATATGTTTGCGCAGATGAATTACCTGATAAATGATTCCAAATTTTAATAAAATACATAACAGATTTAAGCTAAACGGTGAGCACTACAACCAAAACACTTTAAAACAAGTAGCTTGTGATTATATTAAAGAGGGTTTGCCTTATCAAAAAGTTATTGGCGATTTTTTACTGGATTGGTTAAATGATAATGATGCTGTGTCTGTAACCACATCTGGTTCTACAGGAAATCCTAAATTGCTGACCCTTAAAAAACAGTCCATGGTTCATTCTGCTTTGGCTACTGGTGATTTTTTTAGCTTGAAACCTAGTAATTCAGTACTACATTGTTTGCCAGCAAAGTTTATCGCTGGAAAAATGATGTTGGTAAGAGCATTGATTTTAGGATTGGAATTGGACTTGGTTGAACCAAACTCACAACCCTTGTTATCGAATAAAAAGGCATACGATTTTTGTGCCATGGTACCCTTGCAGTTGCAAAATTCGATTAACCAATTAAGCAGTATTAAATCACTTATTGTTGGTGGAGCAGAAGTGTCGAGTAAGCTTCAAGAAAATCTTCAAAATACTAATTGTAATATTTACGAAACCTACGGAATGACCGAAACCGTAACACATATTGCAGTTAAAAAGCTAAACAATTTTACGTCATTGCGAGAAGGTGTAACGAAACAATCTTTTAAAGCACTACCAAACATTAATATAAAAAAGGATAATAGAGATTGCCTTGTAATTTCTGCACCTAAACTAACTGATGAAGATATTGTTACAAATGATGTTGTTGAATTATATTCTGAAGATAGTTTTAAACTCCTCGGTCGTATTGACAACGTGATTAATTCAGGAGGTGTAAAATTATTCCCAGAACAAATTGAGAAGAAACTATCAACAATAATAGACGAGTCATTTTTTGTATCATCAAAAAAAGATGAATCTCTAGGCGAAAGTCTAATATTAGTAGTAGAAGGACTAGTTGATAGTGATGTTCTAAAAAAAGCCATCAAAAACCTCAAAAATTTGGACACCTACGAAATTCCTAAAGAAATATTTAGCATACCACAATTCGTAACTACCAATTCGGGAAAACTACAGCGTAAGCAAACACTAGAATTATTAAAATAGAGTGTTCACTCACTCAAAGTACCAGTTCACTCATTCTTAGTTTTATAGTTTGAGGTTTGACCATAGTTTTATGTAAACTTTAAAACCGAAACAAGATGAAAGCACTTACTACATTACTACTCATGGCATTTATTACAATGTCAGGTATAGCACAGAAAAAATTGATTAAAGGAAATGTATCAGACGAATCTGGAATGCCACTTCCAGGAGTAAATATTTTAATAAAGGGAGCAACCACAGGAACGCAATCTGACTTTGATGGCAAGTATGAATTACAAACAAATGTTGGAGATGTTTTGGTCTTTACGTATGTGGGCTTAAAAACCGTTGAGCAAACTGTTGGAACATCAAACATTATTGATGTAATACTAGAAGAAGATGCAGCTATGTTGGAAGAAGTTGTTGTTGCGGGTTATGGATATTCAAGAGTTAGTTATAAACCAACTAAAGCGCAGCTCAAACGTCAAAAGCAAAAAGCATATCATAATGACATTACTCAAACACTTCAAGGAAAAGTAGCTGGTGTGCAAATAAGAGGCGTAGCAACAACATCTAAAAACCAACCATTATATATTGTAGATGGTGTACCAATTCATTCATATTATAATTCAATAATCCAGAATATTGATTCTCAAGATATTGAACACATAAATGTTTATAAAAGCGCTAAAGCGAAAGCAATTTTTGGGCAATCTGCAAAAAATGGATGCATCGTTATTACAACTAAACAAGGTAATTATAGAATTGAAACTCAAGAGTCGTATGCACAAATTGAGGAGAATAGTTTTGAAAGAACTACTTTAGCTCCATTGTCAACATTCTCTATAGATGTGGATAAAGCGTCTTATAGTAATGTTAGAAGAATGATTAATAATGGTCAAAATATACCTTTTGATGCTGTAAAGATTGAAGAAATGGTTAATTATTTTGATTATAATTACCCGCAACCTATAGATGAACATCCGTTTTCTATTAACACCGAAGCAGCAGTTACACCATGGAATAACAGTACTAAAATCGTAAAAATTGGGTTACAAGGAAAAACTTATTTAAATGAAGAATTACCACCATCAAACCTAACATTTCTCATTGATGTTTCAGGCTCTATGAGTTCAGATAATAAATTGCCATTACTTAAATCTGCTTTCAAACTATTAGTAAATCAGTTGAGAGAGCAAGACAAAGTTTCGATAGTTGTTTATGCAGGTGCAGCTGGAGTTGTTTTAAAGCCAACATCTGGTGCACATAAAGAAAAAATATTAAGCGCACTAGATAATTTAGAATCTGGAGGTTCTACTGCTGGTGGTGCAGGTATTAAATTAGCTTATAAATTGGCTCAGCAGAATTATAAAAGAAAGGGAAACAATAGAGTTATATTAGCTACTGATGGTGATTTTAATGTTGGAGCTTCTAGTGATAAGGCGATGAAAAAACTTATTGAAGAAAAAAGAAAATCTGGTGTATATCTCTCGGTTTTAGGGTTTGGGTATGGCAATTATAAAGATTCAAAATTGGAAATTTTGGCAGATAAAGGAAATGGAAACCATGCATTTATAGATAATATGCAAGAAGCTCAAAAAGTGTTTGGTAAGGAGTTTGGAGGTACTTTATACACGATTGCAAAGGATGTGAAAATTCAAGTAGAGTTTAATCCTAGTAAAGTACAAGCGTATAGATTAATTGGTTATGAAAACCGACTTTTAAATGATGAAGATTTTATAGATGACACTAAAGATGCAGGTGAATTGGGTAGCGGACACACAGTAACGGCACTATATGAAATAATTCCAGTAGGTATTGAAAGTAAATTTTTAAAAAATGTTGATGATTTGAAATACACAAAATCAGTTAATACTAGTAGCTTTTCTGATGAGCTTTTAACTGTGAAATTTAGATATAAAAAGCCAAGTGAGGATACTAGTATAGAAATGACTCACACCTTAAAAGACGAAGTTTCGCAACCGTCAGAAGATTTAAAATTTGCGTCTTCAGTAGCTTTGTTTGGTATGCATTTACGAAAATCACAATATCTAAATAATGCTAATGTGGATGATGTTATCGACTTAGCAGAAAACTCAAAAGGGGAGGATAAAGATGGTTATAGAGCTGAGTTTGTAAGATTAGTTAAGTCTATGAGCTACAAAATATCAAGTCGATGATTGGTTGGTTCATAAGTAGTTTAGACTTGGTAATAGAGGAGCATTATAAAGATGCTCCTCTTTTTTTTGAAATCAAATAAATTCGATATTTTTATCATCTAACCAACCAATATTTTCAAGATGAAAAAACTATGCTTCATTGTATTTTTAGTCACACTTCAAATTAATGCGCAAAGAATATTACCAGAACGTGAAAGAGCGAGAGTAGTAGATGAAATTTTAGCTAACAGATTTAATAACCTCTTGCCGAAATTAATGGATAGAACAGGTATAGATATGTGGGTGTTAATTTCAAGGGAATACAATGAAGACCCTGTGCTTAGAACGATGTTGCCAGCTACTTGGTTAAATGCACGCAGACGAACAATTATTCTGTTTTATAGAGATAAAGAAAAAAATACTATTGAAAAATTAGCAGTTGCTAGATATAATTTTGGTGACAATATTATATCTGCTTGGGATAAAGAAAAAGAGCCTAACCAATGGAAACGTTTAATGCAGTTAATAGATGAACGTAATCCTAATAAAATAGGACTCAATTATTCTAAGCACTTTAATATAGCCGACGGATTGGATAAAACGGATTACGATGAGTTTATGTCGTACCTCCCTAAAAAGTATGAAAAAAGAGTAACCTCTGCACAACCATTGGCTACAGGATGGATAGAAACCAGAACAGAACGAGAAATGGTGATTTTTAATCAGTTGGTTGATATTACACATGATATTATCGCCGAAGCATTTTCAGAAAAAGTGATTACACCAGGAATTACCACCACAACCGATGTGGAGTGGTGGATGCGAGATAAAGTAACAGCTTTAGGTTTGGAAACGTGGTTTCACCCAAGTGTTGATGTGCAACGAACAAGCGAGGAATTAGAAGGCCATTTATATTCATTTTCCGATAGACCTGGCGAAATGGTAATTTTACCAGGTGACTTAGTGCATTGTGATTTCGGAATCACGTATTTGCGTTTAAATACCGATTGTCAGGAATTAGCCTATGTATTAAAACCAGAAGAAAAAGCACCACCAAAGTTTTTAATAGATGCCTTTGCAGATGGGAACAGGGTACAAGATATTTTTACTAATAATTTTGTTGAAGGCGCTACAGGAAATCAAATTCTTTTAAAATCATTAAAGGAAGCAAAAGCAGAAGGATTAAGACCGTCTATTTATACTCATCCACTAGGAAGCTATGGACACTCATCAGGTACTACGTTAGGAATGTGGGACGCTCAAGGAGGCGTGCCTGTAAATGGCGATTATCCATTACATATAAACACAGTATACGCCATCGAACTAAATACAACAGTAAACATTCCTGAATGGAAACGTGATATTCGTATCATGTTCGAGGAAGCTGGATTTTTTGGTAAAGATGGTTTTAGATATGTAAATGGTCGACAAACTAAGCTGTTGACTATTCCTAGAGTTAAAGACCATCAGGGAAATTAAACCTGAATCACACCCAAATTAAAAGGCTTCTCAATAGGAGCGTGGTTGGCGGCTTCAATCCCCATGCTAATCCATGTTCTGGTGTCTAGTGGGTCTATAATGCCATCTGTCCAAAGTCTTGCTGCTGCATAGTATGGCGACACTTGATTGTCGTATCGATTTTTTATTTTATTGAAAAGTTCTTCCTCTTTTTCAGGTGTTATTTTTTCGCCTTTTTTAAGCAAAGAAGCTTTTTCAATTTGTAGCAGTACTTTCGCTGCTGAGTTTCCGCTCATTACTGCCAATTCTGCACTTGGCCATGCAGCAATCAATCTTGGGTCATAGGCTTTTCCGCACATAGCATAATTTCCAGCACCATAACTATTTCCAATTATAATAGTGAATTTAGGTACAACACTATTACTTACAGCATTCACCATTTTTGCTCCATCTTTAATAATTCCTCCATGCTCACTTTTGCTACCAACCATAAATCCAGTCACATCTTGTAAAAATACCAACGGAATTTTTTTCTGGTTACAATTGGCAATAAAACGTGTTGCTTTATCGGCACTATCATTATAAATCACGCCACCAAATTGCATTTCACTTGGTTTGGTTTTGGCTTTCGTTGTTTTAACAAGCTTTCGTTGATTGGCAACAATCCCAACTGCCCAACCGTCAATTCTGGCATAACAGGTAATAATGGTTTTGCCATAGCCAGCTTTGTATTCGTCGTATTCCGAATTATCTACCAATCGCTTAATAATCTCATACATATCGTATTGGTCTGCACGACTTTTTGGTAGAATACCGTAAATATCTTCTTGGTTGTCTTTTGGCTCTTCAGCTTTTGTTCTATTAAAACCAGCTTTATCGTAATCGCCAATTTTATCAATTAAATTTTTTATGGTATCAAGAGCATCTTTATCATTTTTCGCTTTATAATCTGTCACACCACTAACTTCACAATGCGTCGTAGCACCACCAAGGATTTCATTGTCGATAGTTTCTCCAATGGCAGCTTTTACCAAATAGCTTCCAGCAAGAAAAATACTTCCAGTTTTATCAACTATCAAGGCTTCATCGCTCATAATAGGTAAGTAAGCACCTCCTGCAACACAACTTCCCATAACTGCTGCAATTTGGGTAATTCCCATGCTGCTCATGACGGCATTGTTTCTAAAAATGCGTCCAAAGTGTTCTTTGTCTGGAAAAATCTCATCTTGCATTGGTAAGTACACACCAGCGGAATCCACCAAATAAATAATGGGCAGTTTATTTTCAATTGAAATTTCTTGAGCACGTAAATTCTTTTTTCCAGTAATTGGAAACCATGCGCCAGCTTTTACCGTAGCATCATTTGCTACCACAATGCATTGTTTTCCACTTACATAACCAATTTTTACGACCACACCACCTGAAGGGCAGCCACCATGTTCTTGGTACATATCTTCTCCAGCAAACGCTCCAATTTCAATGCTTTTTGATTTGTCATCCAGTAGATAATCAATGCGCTCGCGAGCAGTCATTTTTCCTTTAGCATGGTGTTTTTCTATGCGTTTTTTTCCACCACCAAGTTTGACACGAGCTAGTCGTTTGGTTAAATCGGATACTAAAAGTTTATTGTGGTCTTCGTTTTTGTTGAAGTAGATGTCCATTAATTCGTTTGTTTTATGCTAAAGTACAAAAGAACTAGATGCTATAAAAGACTCCATTATTGTATTTATATATTACATGGAAATATATTCCTAGGAATATATAAATATTTTATTGTATATTTGCATAAACTAAATGATATAAAAATGAAAAGAGATAAAATTATTTATTACGTGTCTACTGGATTGTTGACAGCGTTAATGTTATTTTCAGTTAGCATGTACTTGTTTAACAATGAGGAAGTATCCTCTATGTTTAAGAGGTTTGGGTATCCAACATATATAATCTACCCATATGCATTTGCTAAATTATTAGGGTTGTTCGCTATTTGGAATCCTAATTTTAAAATACTTAAAGAATGGGCTTATGCTGGTTTCTTTTTCGCATTCATACTTGCGTTTTTTGCGCATTTTATGATAGGTGATGGTGAACAAGGAGGTGCTTTGGTAGCATTAGTTCTATTAATAGTGTCGTATATTTTTAACAAAAAAATTAATTAATAGTAATATGAAAAAAATAATAGCATTCGCTGGAAGTAACAGTAAGAATTCCATAAATAAAGCATTAGCAACGTATGCAGCAAATCAAATAAATAATGCTGAGGTTGAAGTTTTAGATTTAAATGATTTTGAACTGCCATTATATGGTATTGATTTGGAAAACGAACATGGCATACCAGATAATGCTCAAGCATTTCTTGATAAAATCAAGTCATCAGATGGTATTGTTTTATCCTTAGCTGAACACAATGGAGCATATTCAACGGTATTTAAAAATATATTTGATTGGATGTCTAGAATTGACGGTAAGCTTTGGAGTAATGTACCAATGTTGTTAATGGCAACATCGCCAGGAGGTAGAGGTGGTGCTAGTGTTTTAGAGATTGCTAAAGGACGTTTTCCTTATATGGGAGGCAATATTATAGCAGATTTTTCATTACCTTCATTTGGACAAAATTTTTCTGAAGAAGGTATAGCAGATTCAGAATTAGCTCAACAACTAAATGACGCTGTTGTTAAATTTGAAAAAGAACTATAACATTAGAATTTTTTAATTATGAATCAAGACAAGGAAATTATTAAGGAATATAAAAAAGGAGCACTCACGGTTGTTTGGAAGCCTAAAAAATGCATTCACGCTGCTGAATGTGTAAAGCGATTGCCAAAGGTTTATAACCCAAAAGGAAAACCTTGGTTAAAACCTGAAAATGCAAGTATAGACGAATTAAAAGTGCAGATAGATGCGTGTCCTTCAGGAGCTTTAACTTATAATTTGCAGAATGTTAAAGTTGAAGAATCTTCTCAAAAAGAGACTGAAATACAAGTTTTAAAAAATGGACCTTTACTGGTTTCTGGTAGTTTGAATGTAAAAAAACCTGACGGAAGCATTGAGGTTAAAACTAAATCTACAGCGTTTTGCAGATGTGGAGCATCAAGTAATAAACCGTATTGTGATGGAGCGCATAATAATGTTAATTTCTTGGGTTAAACATGGGAGATATTTCAAAAGACATAAATTCCAGATTTCCTAACAATAAAGTGAAAGCATTATTGAATATTGTTTACACTGCAAATTGGATTAGTAGTCACCAGAATACGTTTTTTAAGCCTTTTGGAATTTCGCCACAGCAATTCAATATTTTACGAATATTAAAAGGAGCAGGAGAACCTTTAAAAGTACAAACCATTAAAGAACGCATGATAGAACGCGCTCCCAATGCCACGAGATTAATGGATAAACTATGTGCAAAAAACTTTATTGAACGCATACCTTGTCCTGATGACAGACGTGTTGTACATATTGCTATAACTGATGAAGGATTGAAATTGCTTAAAGAGATTTCATCTAAAATGAATTTTGATTTACTTGAAAATTTAAATGAAGAAGAAGCAGGAATATTAAGCGACTTGCTAGATAAAATTCGCTAAAAAAAATTTATTAAAATAGTTTCCATGGAAACTAAAAAACTAAAGATTATGAAACTAAATACAATAAAAACAGTAGGACGAAGCGATTTCGTAAATATGGGACCAATAGAGTTACGCCAACCTATTCCAACACAGAAAATAGAGATGGTAGACCCATTTATATTATTGCATCATTATGGACCATACCAGATTGATGAAGAGAATAATCCGTTTGATTTAGGATCACATCCACATCGTGGGTTTGAACCAATTACGTTTCTTATACAAGGCGAACAATTACATAGAGATTCATTAGGAAATGAAAGTGTAGTAAAAGCAGGAGACGTACAATGGACAACCGCTGGAAGAGGTATTGTACATGCTGAAGGCCCAACTAAGGATTTTGTTCAAAAAGGAGGAACTTTAGAAGGTATTCAGCTGTGGTTAAATTTGCCAGCAGAAAAAAAGATGATTCAGCCTAATTATCAGCATATCAAAAATGAAAATTTCAATATTGTTGAATCAAAAGATGGTAAGATGAAAATTCAAATTGTAGCTGGAGCGCTCGAAGGGAAATCCGGTAAAATTGCTACGCAAACCTCTGTAAATGCTTATATGATTGATATTGAAGAAGGGGGCGAACATGTAATCACTTTATCTAAAGAACATCAATCTTTAGTGTATTTGCTAAAAGGTGACGTTACTATAAATGATGAAAATTTGATACAAGATAAAAACCAATTGATAGTATTTAATCAAGATGGTGAAGGATTTTCTTTAAAAGGAAACGCAAAAAGCAAATTACTCTTTTTGTCTGGCACACCTTTTAATGAAAAAGTGGTCAGTTGGGGACCATATGTGATGAATAATCAAACTGAAATCATGGAAGCCCTTAGAGATTACCAAATGGGTAAAATGGGATTTCTTCCTAGATAAATTAAAGCATCCTGAAAAGGATGCTTTTTTTGTATAAAAAATACGATATTTGTGTTTCGACTAACTATCAAAAACTAAGAATTAATATGGCAATGAATAAAAATACTGTGCTGGCTTGGGCTACCACAATAATGATAATCGTAGGATTAGGATTAATAGGCCTAGGAGCTTTTAGATATAATGAAGTTGCTGGTTGGGGATTTGCTGCTGTAGGAATAGGCTTTTTCGCTATTGCTTGGGTGTTTAATGCTTTAAAAGGACGTGTATAATGAGTGACGATAAAAAAATAATTTTCTCAATGTCTGGTGTTACCAAGACATTTCAAAGCGCAAATACGCCAGTTTTAAAGAATATTTACTTGAGTTTCTTCTATGGAGCAAAAATTGGAATACTAGGACTTAACGGTTCTGGTAAATCAACCTTATTAAAGATAATTGCTGGTGTTGATAAGAATTACCAAGGAGATGTGGTGTTTTCTCAAGACTATTCTGTTGGCTATTTAGAACAAGAACCACAATTAGATGATGATAAAACTGTGATGGAAATAGTTCGTGAAGGTGCTGCTGAAACTGTTGCCATCCTTGATGAATACAATAAAATTAACGACCAATTTGGTTTGGAAGAAGTATATAGTGACCCAGATAAAATGGAAAAACTCATGAATCGCCAAGCAGAATTGCAAGACCAAATTGATGCTGCCAATGCTTGGGAATTAGATACCAAACTTGAAATCGCAATGGATGCACTTCGTACACCTGATGGTGATAAGAAAATAGGCGTTTTGTCTGGAGGAGAGCGTCGTCGTGTAGCTTTGTGTCGCTTATTACTTCAAGAGCCTGATGTATTATTATTAGATGAGCCAACCAACCATTTAGATGCAGAATCTGTGCATTGGTTAGAACATCATTTAGCGCAATACAAAGGAACAGTGATAGCTGTAACACACGATAGATACTTCTTGGATAACGTTGCTGGTTGGATTTTAGAGTTGGATAGAGGAGAAGGTATTCCTTGGAAAGGAAATTATTCATCTTGGTTGGACCAAAAATCCAAACGTATGGCACAGGAAAGCAAAACAGCGTCCAAACGTCAAAAAACCTTAGAGCGCGAGCTGGAATGGGTACGTCAAGGTGCTAAAGGGCGTCAAACAAAGCAAAAAGCACGTTTGAAGAACTACGATAAATTAATGAGTCAAGACCAAAAGCAATTGGATGAAAAGCTGGAAATTTACATTCCTAATGGTCCACGTTTAGGAACTAATGTGATTGAAGCTGTTGGCGTAAGCAAAGGATATGGCGATAAGTTGTTATACGAAGATTTAAACTTTAACCTTCCTCAAGCTGGAATTGTTGGTGTTATTGGACCAAATGGTGCTGGTAAAACAACAATTTTTAGAATGATAATGGGAGAAGAAACGCCTGATAAAGGCGAGTTTAAAGTAGGTGAAACTGCTAAAATTGCATATGTAGACCAAAAACATTCTAATATAGATCCAAATAAAACCATTTGGCAAAATTTTAGTGATGAGCAAGAGTTGGTCATGATGGGAGGAAAGCAAGTAAATTCTAGAGCTTATTTAAGTCGATTTAATTTTTCTGGAAGTGAACAAAACAAAAAAGTAAACTTGCTCTCTGGAGGTGAGCGTAACCGCTTACATTTGGCAATGACACTTAAAGAAGAAGGTAATGTATTACTTTTAGATGAGCCAACTAACGACCTTGATGTCAATACATTAAGAGCGTTAGAGGAAGGTCTTGAAAACTTCGCTGGATGTGCAGTAGTGATTTCTCACGACAGGTGGTTTTTAGATAGAATTTGTACACATATTTTAGCCTTTGAAGGTGATAGTCAAGTGTATTTCTTTGAAGGAAGTTTTAGTGACTACGAAGAGAATAAAAAGAAACGTTTAGGTGGTGATTTAATTCCTAAACGCATAAAATATAAGAAGCTAGTAAGGTAGTTCTTAATAAAAAAAGCCAGCTAATGCTGGCTTTTTTTATTTATATCGTCTTGTTTTTAATCATATAAATGACCTTCAGTAAAATCTTTATAATTTTCATTATCTTCAGTTGAAGATGTATTAGATTTTTTACTCAGTCTCTCGTTTTCAGCTTTCAGTTTATAAGACTTTCTTACACCTAATATTAATAGGATTAAAAAGAATGCCACTGTAATCATTAATATAGTCACAATACTTGATTGCTCAATTAATAAAATGGAATTAAAAGAAGTTTTTAGTAGGTTGATTAGTAGCATTTTATAATGTGATTTGGGTTAATCATTTTCAAATATAGTATAAAAATCTCACTAATTTACTTGAAATGAACAATTTATCGATAAAGTACGGTTTTATTAAACAAATTCTTTCTGCTCAAATATCAATTTTTGAAAACTTTTTATGCATTGTAACATTTCTGAAAAAAAATATACAAATATTTAAGCAGTTATATTTTTAAAATCCTAATTTTTACCGAAATTGCTTATCTAAATAAATGTTGAACCTTAACTACACGAAACAATATGTCTGATGATTTTGATTTATTAGAAACCAATTCTAACGAGAAACAAGAAAAAGTTGATGTAAACTGGGGAAAAGCTATCGATACCATGAAATCGAAATTAGCTCAGGAAGACGACCCAGAAATGCGTCAAAAAATACTAAATGCTACATTAGATGATGTTGTGCACATGGCTGAAAAAGACCGAACGTCTTTACTCGATGCCATTAAGGATTTAACCGATTATCAAGACGAAGTAGGTATTATTTTTGAAAACTTTTCATCCTTAAATGGTGACGAACAAAAAATTATAGATAATGCCATCAAGCGTTTTGAGCGTGCTAGGGTAGAACTTGAAGATGCCGAAAATAAACCAGACACTTGGTGGAACAATCTTTGGGGACGAAAAAGTAAGATTAGAAAAGCCGAAGACGAACTAAAAGCAGCTCAAAAATCTCGTGATGAAGCGGATAATAAAGCAAAGGCATTGTTTCAGCAACGTATTGAAAGTGCCGATGTGCAAACACTATTAAATGAATTATCGTTTAAAAGTCAAGCGGCGGTAAAACGACTAAAAGACAGAGAGGTTGAAATAAAGGAAGTAGAAGACAAACTACAAGATGCTATTGTTGAGGCTACTAAAAACCATACAAAAGCCTTAGAGAAGAAAAAAGAAGTAGAAGGGCTTCTAGAAGAAAAATATGCACTTTTAAAACAAGCGCGTCAAGAACTTGAGGAAATTGTGGACAAGCAAACAGCTGAGTATGCTCAAGCTATTGGGAAAGTTACTGAATTAGAGCAAAAAGTTGAAGAATTAGAAGGGTTGAAAAACGCTTATACCACACTAGCTGCGTCTAAAGACAGTTTTGTACATAAGCACAACTTAACAATTAAAGTATTAACCTCGTTAAGAAGCAACTTACAAACGCATAGAGCTAAGTTAAAATCTGATACCGAAGAGCGTTTAAAATATTATGATGGTTATGTAGTAGCATTAAAAGCACGTACAGACCAAGAATTCGCAGCTATTTTAGAACATTTGGGTGTAAAAACCGATGAACATATTGGCGAAACCTTGGCTGCGATGCATTCTGCTTCTGCGAAAGCTAGACAAGAAATGATGGATAATATTCCTGTCCACGAAAAAGTAATGCAAGGGGTTTATGGTAGTTATGCTGAGGCGTTACAGGAAATTCGTGTGAAGGATGCCGAAATCCAAAAGAATTTTGCTGACCGTTATGGTATCGATATGAAAGAAATTTTTGAAGAATATTACAAAGCCGAAAACAATCCTCCAGCTGGAGACGATGGTGGTGAAGGAGAGGACCCAAAACCTGAAGGAGACGACGATTTGTTGTCTTAATTCATTAAAAAATAAATCTACCTAAAAGAACCCCTTTGGTCTAGGTGATAAGTTTCTTATGGAAGACTTTTTAAGAAAAATGAAATTGGTTGATGATTTGTCAATTACATTAAAAGTTAATAAATCCCCTTTTATTGCTGCTTTTAGAGGTAATGTAGATGAGTCAGATTTAGATGGTGTTTTTTCAGGCGCTTTTGATGCTTTTTCATCAAGTAAGAACTTATATAGAGGAGAAGTTAATTCGCAAAATTTCAGAATAAGAAAAAAGAGAACTTTTTTTAATAATTACGCTTCACTTCCTATAGCTAAAGGTAGATTTATTCAAAGAGAAGATAACTTGGTTATTGAAACAAAAATTAATGCTTGGAGTAATTACATAATCTTTTTTTATGTATTCGTTATTCTTCTTTATATGGTTATGTTAAGCTTATTCTTAGGTGACAACCCTAGATTTGGTGACGAATTTGAATATTTTATTCCTATAGTATTCATAATTATTCATGCTTTTTTTATGCTGGGAATTCCATATTATGCAATGAGAAGAGGTGTTGTTAGAATGAAACAAGAATTAGAACGTGAATTTTATTATATAGTAAGTAAATTAAATCATTCAATATGATTGTAACACCATTAGATTCAGCCGAGCTCGATTCCAAAGAGCAGTATGTGTTTTACCATAAAATGGTAGATTTTACTTTAAAGGAACTTATAGTTAATGTGCAACGTCAGCAAATTTGTAGTGAAAAAGAAGTAGTGTTTTTTAAACAATATTCCGACTTGTTATTGTATTCCATTGAAGCCATGCGTATCAAATATATGTACGATGAGGAGGATAATATGAAAATCGATTTAACCGACTCTGGTTTTCCAAATTATTTGGAATTTCGCTATTTGTTTAACGATTTATCTTTAAGAGCAGACTATTTGGATAAGTTAATTCCAGAAGATGTTTTAAAAGAAGAGTTTTTAGACACTTTGATGCGTAAAAAAGAACCTGTTAAAAAAAGCAAGTTGTTTCAAGCGGCTTCAATTGTATATTACAAGTCAGTTCAACAGCAATTTATTTTCAACCGATTTGTACAAGGAAAAATTATCGATGCACCAAAACATAATCAAGGAGACTTTTTAACAAGTTGGAGTTTCTACGATGTGTCACTAAACCGACCATTCGTTTGCTTTATGTATTTTGATTATGATGGACATAAAATCCTCGATTATAAAGATAAAATCTACGAAGCATTAAAGAACACCGCAGATAGAAATATGACATTAGACACGATGGCGTATGCGATAGATAGAAAGCTGCCTAATGTATTTCCAAAGCATCTAAAACGTATAGATTTAGGGCCTTTACACAATGTATTTGCCAAAGACGAAAATGATATCACACATGCAATTTTAAGTAGTATTAGCAAAAAGGAAATTCCGTTGGAATCTTACGCTGTATCTCTAAAAGTAGATGAAGTATTTTCAGGAAGTGAATTTAAAGAAGGAGGATTTTTCAGCAAACAAACCCTTCAAAATTGGAGTGATGTTGTAAAACAACAATATGTATTTGCACCACATCGCATCATTCAAATGCTATATAATAAAACACCAGATATTATGAATAGGTTAGCGAAACCGCCTATTCAAATGGCTGATTTAAAATAAGTGCGCAGTCGCAGTCACAGTTAGCAGTACTGCCAACTGCAACTGAGACTGAAAACTGAGACTGAAAATTAAAAACAATGGAACACAACTCAACATTTCCTATAAAGCAAAACGAACTCGACGCATTGCGTGACGAAGCCACATCGTACATAAAAAGTGTACAATGGGAGCAAGGGCAACGCGCAAAAAACAAAGAAAACAATGGTAAAGATGAATCTATATTATTGTATTTATCTCGTGCGCAAGGAGGTAATGGAGGCGTTGAAGTGACTTCTGTTTCCAAAACAATTTTAGCTTTAAAAAAGCGTCTATTGCCAGATTCAGTAGCAATTCCAATTCATTTAAATGAAACGTTATTTGCTGTTCAGGAAGGGTTAACTTTAGGAATTTGGATAAAAGACAGTTATTATGATGCTTCTGGATTATCAAGCTTGAGTGAACGAAAATCTGTTCTTGATAATGCTGGAAAACGAGAATACGAAAGCAAAATGCATACAGCAACCGCTTACATGCTATTTGCAACAGCCTATAATATTCTGCATAATCTAAAACCTCATGCGTCAGATGATTTAAGTGTCATGAAAAATAAATTTGCAGGTATTCCTGAAGTGTCTTTCATGTCACCATTAAAAGGCATTGCTTGTAGTTTGTATTATTATGACAAGTATTTAAGTCACCCAGAAATTGTAAAGACCGACAAAGATGTCATTGATTTTACAGTCGTGTATTTTGAAGCATTGATTGATGAAATTCAATTACGAAAAAGTACATTGGAATATACCGAAACCATTCTTGACAGAACGTATAAACTGGAATCCCGAGGAGTCGGGACAGATTTTGCAGTATCTGGTTGGGAAAATATATTTGCTGGAACAGCAAAAAGTATTGAATTTAATAAGATTCAGTTCGAACAAATTGTTGGTAACAGAGATGCAAAACACTTTGCGCGTCGATTGACTGAGCGCATGTTGAGTTATGATTTTACAGCTCAAAAAAATCCGTTTCAAGAACTAGGTGGCTTTATGCCTGTGTTTATGGGGTACGGAATTCCAGGAACTGGTAAAAGTATGCTCATTGCAGCAATCGCAACAAGATTGAAAGAGCATTGTGATAATTTAGATATTCCGTTTTTGTTTCATCCTATGCCTGATACGTTAATTAGCACGTTTCAAGGTGGTTCTGCCGAAAAAATGGTAGAGTGGATGAAACCCTTGCAAGACCCAACACGATTGATTTTTGCACCAATTGATGATGCCGAAAACAACTTGCAGGAACGTACTGCTCAAGGCGTGTCTGCTGGTGTAAAAGAGGTGATAGGTGTGTTTTTAAGATATACCGAAGGTGCTTATGCTGTTAACTACGGTAATAGTTCTATTGGATTGTTTACCAATCTTCCTGAAATGCTGGATAAAGCTGTGATTTCCCGTGTACAAGGGCGTTTTAAAATAGATGGAGCTCGAAATGAAAAAGATTTTGTTGACCAAGATTACTTATGGTGGAGAAAATTAGAAAATACGATGCCAGATTTCGTAAATATGAGTGACCCAAATGACTATAAATATTTAGATGCTCAACAAGTCGCAAAAAATTTAGGTGAGATTTTAGACAAGATTGAAAAACCTTCAGAAGAGCGTGTACTTGAGACATTTGTTAAAGTAGAAAAGAAGTATGAAGATGATGAGCATATGTTTTACGCTCATTTATATACCGAAATCCAGAAAATATTTCCATTTTTCTCATCACGTGATGTAAGGAATATCCAGTCTGCTATTTCATTGCGTCTTACAGATTTTGATTTAGAACCAGATTGGTTCTCAAACCCTGAAACTTACTTTAAGCAAGATTACGATACTAAATTTGGAATGCTACAAGAGTTAATGAAAGCAAATATGAAAGGTTTAAACTTTTCAGATATTAGACGACAAGAAGTAGTACGTTACTTAGACAACGTTGCAACTATTGCAGATACCGATTTTAAACGCAAAGTAGATAAACGCATTGCTCAAATGAATATAGAGGTAGAAGCAAGAGAACAGTTTGATAAACGTCAATAAATTATTCTATGGAAGAAGTAAAAGAAGAACCAATCACAAAAAAAGAATCCGATTTAGGAATACAAGATTACCTATCTATTGGGTATGTATTTTTATTGATTTTAGGTGTGCTACATCAAACTATTTATTATAATTTTCTAGGAGTAAATATTTTTGAATATTCTTCAATTTTAGATGTGTTAATTAGCCCAGTATCAGTAATTGCTGGTGATTTAAAATTATTGGTTGGTATTGTAATATGTGTTGTGTTGGCTATTGGTTATGCAAAATTATTACCTAAATATTATGCTTGGCTAAGTAAAAAGAAAAAATATCAATCTGGAAAGAAGAAAGTAAAGCTTGATAAAGCATTAAAAACATTTAAAACAGGTTCAAAACAATTGATATTTGTAATGATAGCATTATATATTATTGGCGCGTTTATTGGATTTGGAGTAGGACGTGGTGGAAAAACTAAAAAGAGAATTGAAAATGGTGAAATTAAAATGACGCATCAAATAACCTTCAATGATGGCGAAAATCATAAAGTAAATCTGTTGGGAAAAAATAGCTTAAATATTATTTATGTTGTAGAAGGAAAAAAAGAAGTACTTGTGTCTCCAATAGAAGGGAATATCAAAACGATAAAAAAGATTGCTGATTAATGCAAAAACTAAAAGCAGCAAATTTATATAGAAGCGAGCTCATCCCAATAAGCGGAAAATTAGTTGAGCGTTATAACCTATGCCTTGAAAAACTAGGATTCAAAAAAACGAAACTCAAATCGTTTTCTATTGATGGTTTGGGTTGGAGTCCTGAAATTGCTGAAGAGAAAAAGGATTTACAATATTTAAATCATGGTGAAGCTAATCCTCATGGCATTATAATCTCTCCATTACAAAAAGGTAAGCCTGTTTATTTACCTACACATACGTTTGATAGAGATATGATGCAGCATATTTTCAAAGAACATGGCGATGCTATAAACGATATTACAAGAGATTGCGCCATTTGCATAGATTTTGACCAACATATAGACGCTTTTTTTGGACCATTGGATGTATTGAAATATGACACTGTTTCTATTAATTTTCATTTAATAAATAACCTGTTCCATATTCAGGAAGAACAATTGCGATTGGTTGATGAATTTAAAAAGGGCAGTAATTTCGTAGATGAATCCATGCATCAAAAATTATTGGATTCAGCAAAAAAACATGGCGATTTACGACAAAGGAAGTTATACCTAAAACCTATTGAATTTAAAACCAATTCATTTTTCACAAAAGCATTTGGAGGTATTTATGTATTACGCGATTTTATATCGCCAATTGTAGTATTTCAAGATGAAAAGGCACATAAAGAAGCTATTAAAGACACCGTTCACGAAGTATTGATGTATCATATTTCACAACCAGAATTAATGGATAAACTCAGAGACCATTTAATTATTGAATGCAACTTAGAGGAGCTTATAAAAACCAAACGTTATGAGCGCATTAAAAAAGTGATGTTGTTTAATGAATTGAAGAAGTTGGAGCACCCAATAAAGGATGTTTTAAATGACAAGGTGTTGTTCCGTAGGTACTTAAATACAATTGATGCTAACGCGTTAAAACGAGTAACAGGAGTAGAAGTTTATTTGGAGCGACTAGAACGAAGCAATACTTTTAAAATACATGATTTGGTAGACCAGAATTTTTATTTTGCTTTGCATCAACCACATTCATCGCTGGATGTTAAACAATACGATTTAATTTGGAGACTTCTAGTAAATGTATCTCCAAAAGATGCATTGTTCTTGTATTGGTACGATAAAGAACAGTTTTACAGAAGTTACGAAGCTTGGGATGCGTCGTTTCAAGATTGGGTAATTGAGACTATTAGTAACAATATTTAAAAATTATAGACTAACTTTATAGAGAGTCATTTAACTAAGTTAATTATGGGAATAGATTTAGTAGTTTTTATAGCATCAACATTGTTTGGAATATTTTTATATTGGAGAGAATCAAATTCTAATGCAGCTTACCGTTTTGTAAACAAGCTGGTAAATAGCAAAGAACTTCAAATGAAAAAAGGAGGTAGAAAAGGTTTTGTATATCAACAAGCTTTTATACCAAGGCTTGTGTTTGTAGCCTTTTCTATGTTATTTATTGCTGTGATATTACAATTTTTGACTCCAGTAGACGTATTTAGCAATACATTAGGAATATCATTGTTCTTTACAATTATTATTGGAACCGTTTTAGGGACATATTTAGCAAATTTTGTACTTAAATCTAGTAAAATTGTAGATGAAAAAAGTGGTAACCTAACAGAAATGATGAGCGAAACGATTGATAAGGGAAAAGAGTTTTTAGATGATATAACGAATAAGGATGATAATGTTAGTTCGAGTGCAGTCGAGAACGATGAAACTCTAAAAGCAGAAGACACACCTAAAGAAGAAAAGAAAAGTGCCAGAGAGCGCCTAAAGGATAAAGGATTAATGTAGTGTTATCATTTCTGCGAAAGCAGGAACCCACTAGCAAAAAAATAGTATAAAAATAGATTCCTGCTTTCGCAGGAATGACAAAAAACTATGATAAAAAGATATTGGAATAAAGGAAAAAAACAAAAAGTAATTACCATTATTGGTGGTATCATCCTACTATTGGCATTATTCATTCTTCGTGACGAATACCAACCATTTTTATTATTTATTAGAAAGTTCATTTTCATCATTCTTTTATGCGGAATCATTCTGTTTTTATTACTCAAAAAGTTTAGGCGCACACCTAGTTCAGGAAAACGTTTAGGTATATTAGGAGTATTGACATTTATATTTGGAATTATTTACGCTATAGGTTGGCATTTTAAAATGTACGATTACATGAAAACCTATAACGTATTTAACGACTTGAATAAAGTGGAAATACATGAGCTGCCACTCACACAAAATGAGCGTATTCAACCATTACAGAACATTTTTTCCATGGCAAACGAGTCGGTTGGTGAAACCAAAGATGTGTCTTTACCTCATTTAGTACGAGTAGATGGCGAAAACCAATGGACTATGGCCATTCAGCCAACCGTAAAATATATTTGGCAACGTATAAGTGATAACACCGAAGAAGTATTTTCGGTATCGAGTACAACACCATTTCCAAGATTTTCAAACGAAAATAGAATCCCAGTAGCTTTTTCTATTGGTGAATCGTTAAAGTTTAGCAGAAACACATATAACGCAGTGGTACAACGTTTTGGAATTGCAAAATTATTTTCAACCGAACCTGGAGATGTCTTTTATATGAAAAATGATGAAGGCGAATGGGTTCAGGTGGTTAGTTTAATAAACTGGAAAGGCTTTTTCTTTCCGTATCCAACTTTTGGAGGAGTGGTTATTATAGAAAATGGCGCACACGATTTTAGCGACTATGTAGAGCGTGTACTTATTGGAAAAGGAACTTTTGTAAGTCCTGAGGATATGAAAAATTATCCGTTTTTAACGAAACAAAATACCTTATCGGAAAAAGTATCGCGCTTACAAGCCGAATCCTTAAAGTTTTTAGGGGGTTTTAGCGACCCTTTGCCTTGGAATATGGAAACAGCCGTAAAAATTCCAGATTTGCCAGATGACCAAAACCAGCAACCCTTTGTCACCGATTTTAATTTTGAAGGTTCACCAACCGATGCTTACAGTGGTTTATATCATTGGTTTGGATTAGAACCAGTAGGCGAGAAGCGCACAAGTTTAAGTTATAGTGTGTTTGTACCAGCAGATGGAACAGACAAATTATATTATTATGACCATGCAGCCAAAAAGCAAGGATATGCTGGTGTGTCTGCTATGCCGTTAAAAGTAAAGGAATCAAAAAAGGAATATGATTGGGAAGCTAATACTCCAGTAGAATTTAGACCTTATATAAAAGAAATTGCTGGCCGTAAGCGTATGTTCTTTTTAGGAACAGTCTCAGCCATAAGTAAAGACACAAATCAGTTTGATGGTGCAGCAACTCCTGACTTAGCATTAATTGATAGCGAATATCGTGATGTGATTTGGATTGATGTAAAGCATCCGAGTACATGGGATAAAACGGTTTACGATCAATTGGCTGAAGCGTGGCGTTCTAGCGAAGGCATTGGTTATTATTACGAAGAAGAACCAACAGTTGATATTGATTTAATTCAAGCTGTGACAGATACTATTAAAACCATTCCAAACACTAGTAAAAATCAAGAACAAATAGACGCTTTACAGCGTAAGATTGATTCGTTGAAGAACGCTAATAATTAATGTTTTATCTGTAACAAAACCTTACAAAAATAGACCTATAAATAAAGGTTTGTTATGGGTTATATGGGTTTTGGTATGCAGAAGTGGATTTACTCTAGAAATCCTAAAAAACCTTTCTCCAAAGGAAGAATTCCTTCTTTTACAGCTGTAGATACTTATGAAGGAAAGTTTAAACTCCAGCCATCTAAACCCTTCGGTAGATTTTTTATAGTTTTTAGCATTTTGCTCCTAGGATTGTTTTTCAGTATTATTTATTTAAAGAAGGATGAGTTTTTAATTCATTCAAATAAAGTACATAATCAATATAATGAAAGAGTTGCTCAAATTAATAAAGACGCTTTTAAATTCTTAATAAAATCCGGAAAAAACCGTCTTATAGCAGGTAATATAGTCGGTGCATATTCTGAATTTTCTCTTGCTCATAATATAAAGCCAAACGATGTTGAATTAAATCAATTATTAACTGAAACATTAAGTATTCTTTGCTATAACGACACCAATTATTGTCTTAAACTTGACGTATTTAACTCAAAGTAGAGATGCTTATACAGGGTTTATAAAATATGAAGTTCCAAAAATATAAATACTACACAACACTAGCTCTCCTAATAGTAAAGAGATTATAAACACAGATAGTTTAATGCGTAAGGCTCCTGATACGTAACAAATAACATCTGTTGGTACAATTGGTATAAACGACCAAAGTATTATATATATAAAGCCATTCTTACCTGAAAGTCTTTCTTTTACAACTTTTAATTTACGGCTTTCACTATCAAAAAAACTAGAAAAGCCAAGTTTATCAGAAAAGAAGTATATGAGTAAAGAAGAGCCTATTATCCCTAAGAGTGATACTATTAATACCCAAATTAAATGCTCAGGAAATAGAATTACACCAGCAAAAACAAGAGGTGTACTTGGCAATAGTACAAAACCTCTAAGTAGATGAATTAAGAAATAAACTGTCCAAGCATAACCACTAAATTTACTTATAAAAGCAGCAACTGTCTCATTTGTAAAAATAGAAGAATCAATAACATACACAGTAACACAAACAGCTATAAGACTAATCCATGACCATTTTAATACTTTTTGTGTTTTTGGAGACATAAGTTCTATTTCAAATACGACGAACTTTCACTTAAAACGTTACAGAAATATCATGTAACTTTTAATTTTAACAAAACTTTTATTACACCTTTATTTTGGTTTAATTGCCTTATTAATAGAGTCTTACAGGTTTTTGTGCTTGTTGTTATAATGCAGTATTTGTAATAGCGACATCTAAAAAAAAATGTTTGTCGTATATATTGCTGAATGAGTTTTAAAGATAATTGTTAATTACATTGGTTATAATTATTTTCTCATTGCAATAACAAACATTAAAGTTTTAATTAGATTTAGAAAGTATTTAACAAACACATTATTAATTATGGAAAACAAGGCTGCAGACAACAATAGAAGTTTAAAAGTTATTTTAAGCATCGCAGTATTATTACTAGTAGGTACAGCATTTTATTCGTACTCATTATACAACGATAGTGTAGACACTAAAAAGCAATTAACCGAAGAAAAAGAATTAGTATTAAAAGACCTTAACAATATGGCAGCGCAATTTGATGTTGCTATTGGTGAAAACGAAGTAGCTAACGAAAAGTTGGTAGAAGCAAGAGGACGTATTAAAGGATTAATGGATTCTTTAAAAGTTTCAGAAAACTCAGTAAGAAGTTTATGGAGATATAAAAAGAAATTCTTAGACCTTCAATCGGAAATGGATGTGATTTTAGCTGAAAATGATTCATTAAAAGTAGAGAATGTGTTATTAGCATCATCTTTGGATAGTACAAAAATAGAATTGGAATCTACAACAATGTTTAACGATTCATTATTGGTTCAAAATTCTGAATTGGCTGATATCGTTGAAAACGCAGCAGTTTTAACAGCTGCTAAGTTAGAAGGGTATGGTGTGTTAGTTCGTACATCTGGTAAATTAGTGCCAATGGAAAGAGCTAGAAGAGTAGATAAAATTAGAGTATGCTACACCGTGGCCAAAAATAACTTGGTTGAAAAAGGTGATAAAGAATTTTTTGTACAAGTATTGGACCCACAAAGCAACGTTCTAGGATTGAACGAACAAATTAAATTTGACGAAACAACCTTAAACTATAGCTTAATTAGTAAGTTTAATTATGAAGCAAGAAACCTTGATGTATGTGAGTTTGTGGATGCAAGAGGTGCTGAGAAATTTAGCTCTGGACGCTATGTAGTAAATGTGTTTGATAAACAAACTTTAGTGTCTTCAACAGAGTTTACACTTAAATAACCATACAATTTTTATATAAATTAAAAAGCCTTAGCGTATTGCTAGGGCTTTTTTAGTATATCACATTTCCAGCAATGATAACAGAATCTATATGGTTGTTTCCAAACGAATAAGGTAAAAAACCATAACTAGGAATCTCTTTGGTAACAATGAGGTTGGCTTTTTTTCCTTTAGTAATACTTCCACACTGGTTTGATAATCCCATGGCGTAAGCACCATTAATGGTCGCAGCGTTTATAGCTTCTTCAGGAGTCATTTTCATTTTTATACATGCTGTACTTACTACAAAATTCATATTACCGCTTGGTGTTGACCCAGGATTGTAATCGGTTGCCAATGCCAAAGGTAAACCAGCATCAATAAGTTGTCTTGCTGGTGTATATGGAATGCTCAAAAAATAAGAGCACGAAGGTAAAGCCACAGGCATGGTATTGCTGCCTTGTAGTGCCGTAATGTCTTCTGGATTTAGTTCTTCTAAATGGTCAACAGACAACGCATTGTGCTTTACACCAAGCGCCACACCACCAAAAGCATTAAATTGATTGACATGAATTTTTGGAATGAGATTATGTACTTTTCCAGCTTCTAAAATACGTTCGGTATCATTTAAAGAGAAATAGCCTTTTTCACAAAACACATCAATATAATCGGCTAAATTTTCTTCGGCTACTTTCGGCAATATTTCATCTATTACCAAATCTAAAAAGTCGTCTTTTCTGTTTTTATAGTCCAGCGGAAGAGCATGTGCGCCCAAAAACGTGGTTTTAACAAGTACTGGAAAATCTTTTTGAATCCTTTTGGCTACTCGAAGCATTTTAAGCTCAGCTTCGGTTGTTAAACCATAACCAGATTTTATTTCTATGGCACCAGTACCAAGTTTTATCACTTCTTTTACTCGAGGAATGGATTGTTGGTATAAGTCGTCCTCAGTAGTATTTTGAAGTGTTTTGGCCGAGTTTAATATACCACCACCACGATTAGCAATTTCTTCGTAAGTCAAACCATTTATTCTATCAACAAATTCTTGTTCCCTGTTTCCAGCATAGACAATATGTGTGTGTGAATCGCACCAACTTGGTAAGACCATTTTGCCTTTGGCGTCAATGATTTTATCGGCATTGATGTTTGGGAGGTTTGTCATGTCTCCAAAATCGGCAATCATATCATTTTCAACTAAAAGAAACGCATTTTTGATAGTTGGGAGATGTTGCATGTCTTTCCCAGAAACTTTTTCAATGCTTATTTCCCTTACTTGTAGCAGTTCTTTAATGTTTGTTATGAGTGTTGTCATTTAAAATTTTAATTACAAGCTATAAATTTAGAATAAAAATGATGGAGAATACATTAATTACGTTATTAATAGAAGATTTTACCGACAACATGTACATAAAGCATCCTTAATAATGCATCTAAACAAATTTATTTGCAACTAATAGATAAATTGGTTGGCAATGGTGCAAAAGATGTAATTTTATGCTGTACCGAAATATCTTTACTAATGTATTAAAAAGATGTTTCGTTTCCTGTGTTTAATACTACAAAACTTATGCAAATGCAGCATTTAATAGCACTTTAAAATTCAAGTATAACTATGAATGCTAATTTTGTTTTCCTCAACTCATTTGCCCAAATAGATGAAGAATCATTTAATAAACTGACCAAAATCTCGAGGTATAGGTTATTGGATAAAAACGAAGTAGTGGCTAAAGAAGGGGAAATACCATCTCCTAAAATATATATGCTAATTTCTGGAATTATGAGAGCATATATTAATTCTGAATCTGGAAAACAACATAACAAAAAAATATTTCCTCCAAAATCTTTTGTAGGCTCTTTAACATCTATAATAACTAAAAAGCCATCTAAACTTACTTATGAAACGTTAACTAAATGTAAAGTTGTTGAGACAGATTTTTTAGCATTTAAAAAATTATGCGAATCAGATGTCAAACTATCCAATCTATATAATAAAGTTCTTGAAAATGTATTTATGCAGTATGAAAGAAGAAGTATTGAACTTATGTCTATGGATGCTACGCAAAGATACTTAAATCTTAGAAAGCGAATACCAAATATCGATGACCTTATTCCGCAATTTCAAATAGCCTCTTTTTTAAACATTACACCTGTGCAATTGAGTAGGGTTAGAAAAAAATTAAACTATAAACATATGTTAATGAAGAATTAACTTGAGAATAATATTTTTATACCTTCATATTACATAATAATCCTAAGAAAGATTAATAGCTAACTAATCAATTAAAAAAAGCAGGTAAACATAAGTGTTTCCTGCTTTTTTGTACAATTTTATTTTTTCTTTTATTGCTTTATAAACTTATAAGCTTTATTGAAATCATTAAGTTTTAAAATATAGATTCCAGATTCTAGAGTTGAAATATTTAAAGAAGAATTTACATTATTTGTACTTTCCATTACTTTTTTACCCAACATGTTAAATACCGAAACATTGAAATCTTCAGAAGAAGTACTTCTAAAATTCAATTTATCTGATGACGGATTTGGATAAATTCCAAACGCATCTTTATCCTCATCGTCTATACTTAAAAAGTAAGTTAGGTTTTCAAACCAGTTTAATTGGTCTAGATTATAATCGCTAGTAGCAATATCCAAAAAGGTATCATTATCAAAATCTGCCACTTCAAAAACATATATTTGTGATTGGGTAGCATCAATTACTTGCTCCGAGCCAAAGCTTCCGCTTCCGTTATTTTTAAACCAAATTAAATCATCACCAGGTACATCTACAGCACCATTTACTACTATTAAATCTTTTAACCCATCGGCATCTAAGTCTTCCATTCTAGCCATGGCTGGGTTTCCTAAACTTGTAGTAATTGTGGTTTGCGTAAAACCAGCGCCAGTATCTTCAAACCAGAACAGAGCACCACTTCCAATAACAAAATCTGGTGCAGCTACAATAATATCTAAATTGGCATCACCATCATAATCAACTGGAGAAGCTTGAGTTATCCAATCTAAACCAGTTCCTACAGATGAAGCATCTTTAGTAAATACTCCAGCACCGTTATTTCTAAAAATCTCCACAACATTAGTTGAGGCGAATTGACCAGTAGCAGCTATTATATCCAAATCAGAATCTGTTCCTGGTCCAGGTCCTGGATTTAAATTAACTAAAGTTATGGCATCTGGACTTGTGAGTGTATTGTCTATAGTATTAGGCCCTGTAAAAGTTCCAGTGCCATCATTACTAAACCAAACAATGGTATTATCATCTAAAGCCGATACGGCTATATCGTTTGTTGCTCCAGCATCAATAGTGCCAATAGCTAAGCCGCTAGCTCCATTAACAGTAAAAGGAAGTACTTGCTCTGTACCAAAGGTGCCACCACCAGCTGCATCGTTTGCGAACCAAACAACTTTGTCATTATTATAAGAACAAGCAACGATGTCTATATGGCTATCTGTACTTGTATTAATTTGTGCTAATTTTATATTGGTAATCCCATCAAGAGTATTGGTTAATGATGAGTGTAGTGAGAAAGAACCAGTACCATCATTACTATATAATTCTATAGTATTATCCCCATAAGTTGTTACAATTAAATCAATATGTCCATCACTATTAAAATCGCCAGACGTCATCCTGTAAGGCTGATCTCCAGTATTGGCTATTAAATTTTTAGTGCTAAAAGTTGTAGGCGACAATTGTGCATTTGCAAAAATTGAGATGCAAAAAAGCATCATAAAGTAGTGTAATTTGTTTTTCATAGTATTGCTATTAACATTTAATATTATAAATATAGTTTATTTTAAGTTTCCTACCATATTTTCTGGTTTAACCCACTCATCATAATCTTCAGCAGATACGTACCCTAAGTTTATGGCTTCTTCTTTCAATGTTGTTCCATTTTTGTGTGCAGTATTCGCAATTTCTGCTGCTTTATAGTAGCCAATCTTTGTGTTTAAAGCAGTTACAAGCATTAATGAGTTGTTTAATAATTCTTTAATTACGCCATGATTTGGCTCAATACCAACGGCACAATTCACATCAAAACTCTCACAAGCATCACCAAGTAATTGAGCCGATTGCAGTAAATTGGCTGCCATCATTGGTTTAAATACATTTAACTCATAATGACCTTGTGTGCCGCCAACTGTGACAGCCACATCATTACCCATAACTTGAGCGCAAACCATAGTTAATGCTTCGCATTGTGTAGGGTTGACTTTTCCAGGCATTATAGAACTCCCTGGTTCGTTGGCAGGAATAATAATTTCACCAATACCACTTCTCGGGCCAGAAGCCATCATACGAATATCGTTAGCTATTTTATTAAGTGAAACAGCTAATTGTTTTAAAGCACCGTGAGACTCAACTATGGCATCATGAGCTGCTAAGGCTTCAAATTTATTGCCAGCTGTTACAAAAGGTAATCCAGTAAATTCAGCAATATACTTTGCGACTAATACATCGTATCCTTTTGGAGTATTTAATCCAGTTCCAACCGCTGTTCCACCAAGAGCAAGTTCACTTAAATGTGGTAAGGTATTTTCTAACGCTTTTAGTCCATGATTTAGTTGTGAAACGTAACCAGAAAATTCTTGCCCCAAAGTTAATGGTGTCGCATCCATTAAGTGTGTTCTACCAATCTTTACTACATTTTTAAACTCTTCAGTTTTTTTGTTAAGGGTATCTCGTAACTGTTCTATTCCAGGAATAGTAGTTTCTACAATTTTTTTATAAGCCGCAATATGCATTCCAGTAGGGAAGGTGTCGTTAGACGATTGCGATTTATTGACATCGTCATTTGGCTGAATGGTTTTATCGCCTTCACCAATTACTTTTCCAGCAATTTGGTGCGCTCTATTGGCAATTACTTCATTCACATTCATATTACTTTGTGTTCCAGAGCCTGTTTGCCAAATCACTAACGGAAATTGGTCATCATGCTTTCCTTCTAAAATTTCATCACAAACTTGTGCTATCAAATCACGTTTTTCCGTTGCCAAAACCCCTAATTCACAATTAGTGTAGGCAGCCGCTTTTTTTAAATACGCAAAGCCATACACAATTTCTAAAGGCATGGATGCAGGCGTGCCAATTTTAAAGTTGTTTCTAGAGCGTTCGGTTTGTGCTCCCCAAAGTTTATCTGCTGGGACTTTAACCTCGCCCATGGTATCTTTTTCTATTCTGTAACTCATTGTTTTTTAATGATTTTATTCACATTACAAATTTACGTCATTTCGCTAAATTTTCTCATCTATAAGTACATTGATTTATATACAAAATCGTAAAGTTTTAAACACTTTTATTATAAAACTAAATTATACATTAAATAAACCTTATATTCGATTTTACATTAAAAATTGATAATCTTATTCCTTATGAAATTTAAAAACATAGTCTTCATTCTAGCATTTATTGTAATAGTGCCAAATAGCTTTTCTCAAACGACTAAAGATGAAAAAGTTTTAGCCCAAATACGAACTGAGGGTTTTTTAAACACGCAAGCCATGACAATGCTTGAGGAACTCAGCGATGTATATGGTCAGCGTTTAACAGGTTCTAGAGAATATTTTGCTGCTGCGCAATGGATTTCTAATAAAATGAAAGAATCTGGACTGCAAAATGTTCATTTTGAAAATTATTGTGATAATTGTCGCGGTTGGAGCATGAAGAGTTTTAATGTTGAAATGACCTCACCAAATTTTATGCACATAAATGCGTATCCATTAGCTATGAGTAAAAGCAGTAATGGCATCGTTGAAGGCGAGTTGGTACATATTAAGAGTTTTAGAAATATGAACGCTGTAAGACAACAATATGGAGGGAAATTACAAGGGAAAATAATACTATTAGGCACAGAGCCTAGAAAAATGCCTCTTGATGAAAAAGTATCTAATCGTTATACAGAAGACGACCTAGATAACATGGAGGATAAGTTAGTTCCTAAAACTAAACAAACTCCACTTCCAGAATTATTTAAAGGCTGGGAAACCAGCGATGTGTACGACAAAGAGTTTTTAGAATTTGTAGAATCCGAAGGCGCTTTGGCTGTTTTAAAGACTCGCTCTATTTTACTGGGAATATTACATCCCGATGGCACTTATTATTATCAAACAGGTGCTTTAAAACCGTTACCATATTTTACGATTATGCCTGAGCATTTCGGACGTTTAGCACGTATGATAAAGCTTGGTACAACACTAAAAATTAGACTAAACTTGGATGTTGAGTTTTATAACGAGCAAGAAAACAATGTCAATATTGTTGGTGAATTAACAGGAACTGATGCAAAGCTAAAATCGGAAACTATTTTAATTGGCGCACATTTTGATTCTTGGCATTCTGGAACTGGCGCTACTGATAATGGCGCTAATAGTGTGGTGTTGGTAGAAGCTTTGCGTATTTTAAAAGCCATTGGTTACAAACCAAAACGCACCTTAAAAATGGGACTTTGGGGAGGTGAGGAGCAAGCTTTTTTAGGTTCTGCTGCGTATGCTAAACAGCATTTTGGTGGTTTACTTGAAAAACCTAATAAAGCCTCAAAAAGAATCTCAGTGTATTTGAATTTAGATAATGGTGCAGGAGCGATTAGAGGTTTGTATTTGCAAAAAAATGAATTGGCAAGACCAGTTTTTGAAAACATATTTTCACCAATCGATAACTTAAGTGAAGGTGCGTTAACTATTGAAAACACATTATCTACAGACCATGAAACGTTTGACCATTATAATATTCCATCGTTTCAATTTATACAAGATGGTTTGGCTTACCATAACGTCACGCATCATACACAACTGGACGTATTGGAGTATATACCAGAAGAAGATATTATGAAAAATGCTGTTATTTTAGCTTGGACAATTTATAAGTTAAGTGAAAATGATAGTATGGTGCCAAGGAAGGTAATAGATTAACTACAATGTTAATAAAATAAGCGAGTATTAGCTTATAGGCTGTTGATTTGTACAATTAATAATATAACGTTAGCTTAACGTAGTGTATAAAAAACTTGTACTGAGCGTAGTAGAAGTATTAAAACGGGCTCATATACATTTTAAGTTGGCAACAAGCTAAAAAAAGCCGGATTATTAATGTCGCTTTTTTACAATCATGCAAAATTTCGATTTTTCATATTTGTAATCTAATATAGATAAATATGGAAAAGACAATTATTGCACAATTAAGCATCCAAGAAGCAAAAACAAAAGACTTTTTAAAATTAGCAGAAATTATGGTTAATAAAAGCATCGCAGAAAACGGATGCTTAACCTACAAGTTATTAAAAAAAATCGATAGCGAAAATAATTTTTTTATCTATGAAAAATATAAAAATGAAGAAGCTGTTGAAAATCATAATTCATCTGAACATTTTAAAAGATTCATAAATGCAGTAATGCCATTATTAACAAAAGAACCTATAATTGAAGTTTTTTAATGACAAGAAGCGAATCTTACACACCAACTACATTTCTTTCAAAATATATTGACCGATTCTACACTTTTGAAAAATCGAGATCTGACTATTTTGAACTTCCATCGGTTCTTCCAGGCACTGGTTTAGAACTAGTATTTTATTTTGATAACCCTTTGTCTATTAACCAAAAGACTCTTCCAAAATCGCATACTGTTTGCCCAAGGAGCATCTTAAATTTTGATAAAGAAAAAAATGTATCATTCTTATCTGTAAGATTTAAAAGTGGAGCTTTTAGACATTTTACTTCTGTTCTATTCTCTGAATTAAATGACAACTATTTTTCTGTTCAAAATTTATGGGAAATAAAAGGAAAAAACTTAATAAATAAGATTGAAAACACTTCAGGTATTCGAAACAAAATAGAAGTAATCGAGTCGTTTTTAATTAACAGATTCAATCAATATCATAGGGACGAAAACGATAAGTGGGATTCAATTATGGATGAATTATATTACAATTTTGACAGTAACACTATAGAACTATTATCTCAAAAAGCCTGTTTAAGTCTTCGTCAGTTTGAAAGAAACTTTAAGTCTCAATTTGGAATAACAGCCAAAGAATTCCAGAAAATAACGAGGTTTCAAAATGTTGTAAAAAAAATACTACTTAATAAAAATCCAGATTACTTAGATATCATTTTAGATAACGGATATTTTGACCAAAGCCATTTTATTAAAGAGTTTAAGTCATTGACAGATAAAACTCCTTTGGAATATTTTACTAAAGAAAATTTTGATAGTCATTTCTACCACAGGCCTCTGAATAAAAAGCCAGTTTACCAACAACGTACATAATTAATGGCTAGTTTGAACTTGCTTACGAAAATCCTTGCGGGCTTTCTACCTGTAATTTATTTGCTAAATTTGTTACTAAAACATGGAACTAACCATACACAAACACGTTAAGCGAACCCCAAAACCCAAACCGTTCATATCCTGTTAATAAATTTGAAATTTGCTATTGTATAACAATATTTGTTAACTTATCTTTGTGCACAGTTTAAAACAAGACACCACAATTATGTTTGAATTTGACCAATATTTAGGATTTTTAGCGTTTTTAACCATTTTAACCATTGGTTTTTGGTTGATGATATTTTTATTAACTTTCGTAATCCCTTATTGGATTGGAGGTTCGTTAATTGAACGTCTTAAAGAAATTAAAGCTGAAAAGAAAGCAAAACGCGAAGGATTAACACAATAATTCGTAAGCTATTATATAAAAAAAGGAAGCCTCCCGCAATTATCGGGAGGCTTCCTTTTTTAGTTTTATATATTTTTTGTCTTGTTTTAGAACATCATTTCTTCACCGCCACCATCATCAAAATTTCGAGTTCTTTGACGTTGTTTTTTCTGGTTAAACCTGTAAGTAAATGATAAGTTAAAGCTACGTTGTCTCCATCTATATTCACCGTAACTTTCATATGTGTCTGTAAAAGTTTCAGATTGACGCATGCTAGTATTAAACAAATCACTAACCCTAGCCGAAATAGAACCATTACCTATAAATACATCTTTACTAAAAGCCATATTGGTAGACAATACACCTTTGCTTTTAGATTGTGCTCCTTCACTTGGACCTCTATATGATATAGTAGTTTGCCAATCTATTTTTGCTGGTAAGGTATATTTATTGCTTAATCGAGCTCTATAGCTCACATTTTCGTTATCAAAATTAATACCATTAAACTCACCTTTATCAATAGATTTAAAGAAGTTAAAATCACCATTAATACGCCATGCTCTACTTGGGCTATAAGTTAAGTTAAACTCATAACCATAGCGGTCGTTGGTAGATAAATTAATTGGTGAACGTTGTATTACAGGTACTTCTTGACCATTTACTGTAGCAGTTTCTCCCGAATCAAAACTTATAAAGTTCCATGAATTTGTTGAGTGTGTATGGTAAATAGAGGTACTCAATACAAATTTTCCAAAACGGTTTAAGTAGCCTAAATCATAAGTCCCAGAATAGGTTGGGTCTAAATCTGGATTACCTGTAAAAATACTTGTAACACTAGACCTTGAAGGAAACGGATTTATCATTCGTGAACGTGGACGACGTAACCTTCTACTATATCCTAAAGTAACATTTTCTGTTTCGCTTATTTCATAGTTTAAATTAACTGTTGGAAATAAACCTGTATAATTTTTCTTAATATAATCACCACTTGTTGGTTGGTCTATAGTAATTCTAGTGTTTTCCATACGTAAACCTAACAAGAAAGAAAACTTATTAAATTTGGTACCATATTGCGTATATAACGCATTAATATCTTCTTTAAAATTTAGAACATTAGAAAGATTGGTGTCAATTTCAAAATTGTTAGTCATATCATCTAACAACTCAACAGTATAGTCTGTGATATTATCTTTAAAACTTCCACGATATCCTAATTCAAATTGAGTGTTTTCGCCAATAGGTAGCACGTAATCAGATTGCAATAAGATACGCTCTTGTTCATTAAGCGTCGTCACAATTTCAGAATTTACGTTATCTACAATAACATCAGATGTTTCATCTTCCTTAGAGTCTTCAAACTGAAATTCGAGCGTGAATTTTGCATCGTTTTCAAAATTTTTAGTGAAGTTAGATGTAAATTGTATGGTTTTATCGTCTTCAAATTCTGGATCTAATCGTGTACTTTCACCAGTTAAATTACGATTACTGTCGTACTGAAATATTTCATTAAGCGTCGTACTTTCATTATCACTATCTCTAAGCACAATAGAATTGGTAAACGATGCAGAGTCGTTAATATACCATTCTACACCAAAGTTGGTATTAAACCCTTTTCTAATACGTTCAGTCTCTCTAAATTCATCTACAAAGCCACCTGTACCATAATACTCTGTTAACGATAATGAACTTCCTGGAGAATTACTGTATCTATAACCTGAAGTATTAAAAATATTAACGTCACCAGTTCTATAATTTACATTGCCATTTATACCGTAAGAATCAGGATGACCAGCGTTTAAAGTAATGGCACCATTAAACCCTTGTAATTTACTTCGACGTAATATAATATTTAGGATACCTGCAGTACCTTCAGATTCGTATCTAGCAGAAGGAGACGTAATCACTTCCACTTTCTCAATAGATTCAGCTGGTAATTGTCTTAAAGCATCAGTCGAATTTAATCCAACCAATCCAGATGGCTTTCCATTAATAAGTATTTGTACGTTGTCGTTTCCTCTTAGGGCAACATTTCCTTCAACATCTACCGACACTGAAGGGACGTTATCTAATACATCGCTTACAGTACCTCCACTTACAGTAAGGTCTTTACCAACATTGTATATTTTTTTGTCAAGACGTATTTCAACAGTAGTCTTTTCGGCAATCACTTCTACTTCACCAAGAGATTGTGCATCGATTTCCATTTCGAAAGTTCCCAAATTGGTGTCGTCCAATAACTGGCGATTAGCTAAGGTGATTTTTTTAAATGAGATATATTCTACAGATACATCGTAAACGCCAGCAGGAACTGGAATATTAAAGTTTCCTTTCATGTCTGTAATGCCTCCTGTAACGATTTTATTTTGTTGCTTACTAAAAAAAGCAACAGTTGCATATTCTAGAGGTTCTTTAGTTTCTTTGTCAATGACTTTACCAGAAACTTTTACATCTTTTAATTCGCTTGTAGGGCTAGGTCCTTGTTGTGCGAATATATTAGTTACAAATAATCCTACAAAAAGGATGGTTAGAGATAGTTTATTCATGTTATTCTTGTGTGATTTTTGCAATTTAGACCGCAAAAGTAGAGTAAGGTTTAACCTAGTTTGGTTAAACTTATGTTAAAAGAAAATAGTACTTATTAAAACTGTAATTATTTGGTGAAGATTAAATAATATCCAAGATTTTTTCAGGAGGGCGACCAATAACAGCTTTGTTGCCATTTATTACTATAGGTCTTTCAATGAGTTTTGGATTTTGCGCCATGGCTTCTACAACTTCATCGTCAGTTAGTTGTTTGCCTTTATAGTTGTCTTTCCAAATGGCTTCATTTTTTCTAACCAAATCCATAGGCGAAATCCCTAGTAAATTGATAATATCTTTAAGTTCTTTAGTTGTTGGAATGTCGTCCAAGTATTTTACAATTTCAAAGTCTTTGCCTGATTCTTCTAATAGTTGTAAGCCACAACGCGATTTACTACATCTGTTATTATGGTATATTTTAATCATCTTATCATTATTATAAATTGTTGTCTTCGGTTTTTTGTCCCATCATCATTAAATACGATTTTAGGAACGGTTCAATATCGCCATCCATAACTGCATCTACATTCCCAGTTTCATGATTGGAACGTACATCTTTTACCAATTTATAAGGATGCATGACATAGTTACGTATTTGACTTCCCCATTCAATTTTCATTTTCCCAGCTTCAATATCATCTCGTTGAGCCATTTGCTTTTGTAGTTCAATTTCATACAACTGCGACTTTAGCATTTGTAACGCTCTAGCACGATTATCATGTTGTGAACGTGTTTCTGAACATTGAATTTGAATACCAGAAGGCTTGTGTAATAATTGTACTTTGGTTTCTACCTTATTCACGTTTTGCCCACCAGCACCACTAGAACGCGCTGTGGTAATTTCAATATCTGCAGGATTTATGTCAATTTCAATAGTATCATCAACCAAAGGATACACATATACCGAAGCAAAACTTGTATGGCGTTTGGCGTTACTATCAAATGGTGAAATACGCACCAAACGATGCACACCATTTTCGCCTTTTAGCCAACCAAAGGCATAATCGCCTTCAATTTCCAGAGTGACAGTTTTTATGCCTGCAACATCACCTTCTTGAAAGTTGAGCTCTTTGACTTTAAAACCACTTTTTTCAGCATACATTAAATACATTCGCATGAGCATACTTGCCCAATCACAAGATTCTGTGCCTCCAGCACCTGCAGTTATTTGTAGCACAGCACTAAGCGAATCTCCAGGTTCCGATAACATGTTTTTAAACTCTAGTTTTTCAATAAGGTTTAAGGCTTTATCGTATCTGTTTTGTACGTTTTCGGCTGTGGCTTCATCTTCTTTATAAAACTCGTAAATAACTTCAAGGTCTTCAATTAATGTTTTTGAAGTGTTGTAATCAAGCACCCAACTTTTTTTCTCACGAATGGATTTCATCACGATTTCCGCTTCCTTGGAGTCGTTCCAAAAATTTGGGTCAAACGTTTGCTCTTCTTCGTTTTGAATTTCTATAAGTTTGGCATCAATGTCAAAGATAGTGCCTTAGCTTGTCAAGGCGTGTATTGAGGTTTTTTATTTGGTCGGATGTAATCATGCTTCAATTTTCAACAAAAATAGAATTATTAAGTGTTGTTCAAAACTATATGGTGAAGTTTATTTTCTTCCTTTTATGTCCTAATAAATTTATGTAGATTTATAATCTATTTTAAAATTTTACAACCAACACCTAATAACACATGAAAAAGCTCATTCTTTTAGCAATTTTTGCTATGGCTACCAGTTTTGCATTTTCTCAAGATAGTAAAGAGAAAGCATTAAAAAATTACAAAGGCTATTTTAATTTTTCTTACGACGAATCTAAGGACAAAATTTTACTCGATGTCAAGGGTTTAGATAAAGAATTTTTATACGTAAGCTCCTTGTCAAGCGGAGTTGGCTCTAATGATATAGGATTGGATAGAGGACAATTAGGAGGCGAACGTGTGGTAAAATTCATTAAAACAGGAAACAAACTGCTATTGGTGCAACCCAATTTGCGTTATCGCGCTTTAACAGATAACGCCTTAGAACGTGCAAGTATAGAGCAAGCATTTGCAAAATCTGTGCTATTCGGATTTCCTATTAAAGAAGAAAAGAAAGGCACTTACACCATCGATTTAACACCTTTTTTAATGCAAGACACTCATGGTGTGGCAAACCGTTTAAGAGGGTCGAGAGAAGGGTCGTATAGCTTGGATAAGAGCAAAAGTGCCATGTGGTTACCACGTACCAAAGCATTTCCAAAAAATATAGAATTTGATGTATTATTAACATTTAAAGGACAACCAACAGGACGTAACTTAAGAAGCGTGACACCAACAGCGTCGTTGGTAACGGTAAATCAACATCACTCATTTGTGGAATTACCAGATGATAATTATGAACCTCGTGAATTTGACCCAAGAAGTGGCGCTATTTCTATGTCGTATATGGATTACTCAACGCCAGTTCAAGAACAAATTAGAAAACGCTTTGTGGTTCGCCATAGATTACAAAAAAAGAACCCAGGTGCAGCTAAAAGTGAAGTGGTAGAGCCAATAATCTATTATTTAGATAATGGAACACCAGAGCCAATTCGTTCAGCTTTATTAGATGGCGCCAAATGGTGGAATCAAGCCTATGAAGCTGCTGGATTTATAAACGCATTTCAAGTAAAAATGTTACCAGACGATGCCGACCCAATGGATTGTAGATATAACGTTATTCAATGGGTACATCGTTCTACAAGAGGGTGGAGTTATGGAGGAAGTGTTACCGACCCAAGAACCGGCGAAATTATAAAAGGTCACGTAAGTTTAGGAAGTTTAAGGGTACGTCAGGATTTCTTAATTGCACAAGCGTTAATGAACAAACCTTTCGCTGAGCGTGACGATAATTACCAACCTATGTTAGACATGGCTTTAGCAAGAATTAGGCAGTTAAGTGCGCATGAAGTGGGTCATACTATTGGCTTTGCACATAATTTTGCAGCAAGTGCTAATGGTAGAGCTTCTGTGATGGATTATCCGCATCCAACAATTACACTTAAAAATGATGAAGTAGATTTAAGCAACGCCTATGCAGTTGGTATTGGCGATTGGGACAAAGTAACCGTGAAATACAGCTATGCCGAATTTGACAAAAATGCCAATGAAAGAGAAGAATTGAACAAGATTTTAGAAAACGCCAAAAACGACGGACTTCGTTTTATTACCGATAGTGATGCCAGAGCACAAGGAGGAGCGCATGCTTTAGCGCATTTATGGGATAACGGAAAAACGGCTGCTGAAGAATTAAATAATGTTTTAGCTGTTAGAAAGAAAGCAATTACAAATTTCTCAGTAGATAATATTAGAACCAATGAGCCTTATTCAATGCTAGAAGATGTGTTTGTACCTTTATATTTCTTCCATCGTTACCAAACTGAAGCTGCGGCAAAGGTTGTTGGTGGATTGGATTATAATTATGTGGTGAAAGGCGACGGACAAATGACCGTTAAAAGCGTAGATGTCTCTGCACAAAAAGAAGCTTTAAACACCCTATTGCAAACTATTGATGCTAAAACGCTTGCCATTCCAAAGAATAAATTAGAGTTATTTCCACCTCGAGCTATGGGTTATGGTAGAAGTAGAGAATCTTTTAAAGGAAAAACAGGTGTTGCTTTCGACCCTTTAAGTGCAGCATCTACAGCAAGCGATATGTCGTTACGATTATTGTTACACCCGCAACGTGCTAATAGAATGATTCAACAAAAAAGTTTAGATAGCAAGCAATTAGGTCTTGAAGAAATGTTTAATATCCTTATTGATAATTCATTTAAAACGACTCATAAAGATGCGTACTTAACTGAAATTCAACAAATGATTAATTTGAACGTATTAAAATATTTAATGAACCTTGCTGCAAGCGACCAATCATTTTTCCAAGTAAAAGCTTTGGCCAATAAAGCGATTAGGGACATTGTCATGAACTCTTTGAGTTTAACAGATGCTTATAAAATGCAATATGCAATGTTGATGAAGCAATTTACAGATAACCCAAAAGAATTTGAGTTGCCGTCAGCACCTGGAATTCCTGATGGGTCACCAATTGGTAGTGATATGTGTAATTACAACACTAATTAATATAATGTCAGGTTGAGTTCAGACAAGACCTTTTTTTAATAAGTTTTAATAAAAAGATTCCCTCTTTCGTGGGAAATAAATATGATTATAGATTTAAGAAGCGACACCGTTACTAAACCATCAAAAAGGATGCTAGACGCAATATTGTCGGCAGAAGTTGGCGACGATGTGTATAAAGAAGACCCAACAGTTAATGCCTTAGAAGAACGAATTGCCAACATGTTTGGTAAAGAATCTGCATTGTTTTTTCCAACAGGCAGTATGGCAAATCAAGCAGCGATTAAATTGCATACCAACCCTGGAGAGCAAGTTATTTGCGATAAATACGCACATGTATATAATTATGAAGGCGGAGGAGCGTCGTTTAACAGTGGTGTGTCATGTAAACTAATCGATGGACACAGAGGTATGTTTACAGCGCAACAAGTGGAAGCTTCTATAAATCCACCAGATTTTTATCACAGTCCGTTAACCAGTTTGGTAGCTGTCGAAAATACCACAAACAAAGGTGGAGGAGCTTGTTGGGATTTTGAAGAAATTAAAAAAATCAGAGCTGTTTGTGATAAGCACAACTTGGGATATCATTTAGATGGTGCACGTTTATGGAATGCATTGGTGACTAAAAACGAAACTGCAAAGCAATATGGCGAGGTGTTCGATACTATTTCGGTGTGTTTAAGCAAAGGTCTGGGTTGCCCTATTGGTTCGGTATTGGTTGGTGATGAGGCATTGATGCAAGGCGCTATTAGAATTAGAAAGATTTTTGGCGGAGGTATGCGTCAAGTTGGGTATTTGGCTGCAGCTGGATTATATGCCTTGGATAATAACATTAAACGATTAGGAGACGACCATAAAAAAGCAAAAGAGATAGGAGACGTGCTAAGTACTTTATCTCAAATAAAAATTGTAGAACCAATTGAAACAAACATTGTTATTTTTGAATTGCATCCTCAAGTAGATGAAAACGCTTTTGTGCAAAAACTTGCAGAAAATAACATACACATCATTGGTATGGGAGGCGGAAAACTACGTATGGTCACACATTTGGATTATACTGATGTGATGCATGAGAAGTTGTTGAGTATTTTGAAGAAATTGTAAATTCATTGAATGAAAAAACTATACTTGTTATTAATTATTGTTTTTTTATCTGCTTGTAAAAACTATGAAGTCGTTTATTCTGATAAAGTTCCAAATGAAAGAGACTTAAATATAATATCTTTTACGATTGGAGAAAATAAAAACTTATTAACTTTTGTAAAAGATTTCTTTGAAGATGAAGTTTTAGTTTTAAGCGATAATCTTTTACTATTCAATGAAGTAATAACGACGGATGAGAATTTAGATGCTGCTCGTGGAATAGAATTCCCAAAAGATGCAAAAGAAATACAAATCAAAATAAACAATAAAACTATAATTCTTGAAAATTTGAATGATTATAGGTTTATATATGTATATAAAAATGGTAAAAAGTATAGTATTCAATATATGAAAAAACCAATATTGTTTAACTAAAAATCAGGCTAACTCTTTATATTTCGTATATTCAAATAAACTATTACACCAGTTTATGCGAAATGTATTCTGTTTTTTATGTGTCTTTGGCTGTCTAATAAGTTGTAGCCCAAAAGATGCCAAGAAATACGTTTGGCATTCTCGAGAAGTCACAGCAACAGCTTATAATTCCTTAGCTTATCAAACAAGTTCGCAACCTAATATTACCGCATTTGGAGATTCTTTAAAACCAGGTATGAAATGCATTGCAGTTTCAAGAGATTTATTGGCTTTAGGTTTAAAGCACAACACATTAGTTACTATTGAAGGAATGGAAGGTATCTATCTAGTTAAAGACAAAATGAACAAACGCTGGAAAAACCGCATAGATATTTACATGGGAACAGACGTAAGAGCAGCAAAAGAATGGGGACGAAAAAAGTTAACGATTAGTTATCGTTTAGAAGTAAAAGACTCTATTTAAACATATCCATTCCAGGAATATTTGGCATACCTTCTTTAGCAACAGCAGCCACTTCAGTTTCATGAACATTACCAGCTTTTTCAATCGCTTTGTTAAGCGTTAAAACTAAATAATCTTCGAATTGCTCTTTATCTTCCAGTAATTGCTCATCAACTTCAATAGATTTTATGGCTCTATTTCCAGTCATGGTTACTTTTAACAAACCATCACTACTGGATTCATCAATATAAACTGAGTTTAATCGCTCTTTGGTCGCTTCAACTTTGGCTTGGGTTTCTTTAAGTTTTCCCATCATTCCCATTAAATCTCCGAACATAATTTTAAGTTTTAGGTTTCTGCTACAAAACTATTTAATTTTTCTATTTTTGAACGCTAAAGAAAGCCTAAAATTTATCTTCTTGAAAAAAAACAATTTCCCTCCAAATGCAAAACAAATTCCAAAGGAATTAAAAGCTCATAACGATGTAAGAATCGATAATTACTTTTGGCTAAACGATAGGGAAAACCCTGAAGTCATCGATTATTTAGAACAAGAAAATGCCTATTGCGATAGTATGCTTAAACATACCGAGCAGTTTCAGAAGGATTTGTTCGAAGAAATGAAATCGCGCATTAAAGAAGACGACCAATCGGTACCTTATAAGTACAATGGCTATTGGTATATCGTAAAGTTTGAAACTGGAAAAGGCTATCCTATTTATGTGAGACGAAAAGAAACACTAGATGCTCCAGATGAATTGTTGTTCGATTGCAATAAAATGGCAGAAGGCGAGTCTTATTTTAAACTTACAGGCATTAGTATAAGTCCAGACAACTCCAAAGTCGCGTATGCTCTAGATACTGTGGGAAGACGCCAATACACCATTCATATAAAAGACTTAAAGACCAATACATTATTTCCTGAGCGTATTACCAATGTTACTGGGTCTTGTGCTTGGGCAAATGACAATAACACCTTGTTTTATACTCAAAAAAATGAGCAAACATTGCGCTCGGAGAAAGTTTTCAAGCATGAATTAGGAACAGGCTCAGAAAATGACCAACTCGTTTACCATGAAAAGGACGATACCTTTAATGTGACTGTAAATAAATCCAAATCAAGACAATACATTATCATTGGCAGTCATAGTACTTTGACCAATGAATACCAAATATTAAACGCCAATTCACCAAACGATGAATTCGTTTTATTTCAAGAGCGTATTAGAGGCCTCGAATACAGTATGTCGCATTTTGAAGACCATTTTTATATACTGACCAACCTTGATAATGCCACCAATTTTAAACTCATGAAAACCAATGTCAATAATACTGCTATTGAACATTGGGAAGATGTGATTCCGCATCGGAAAGATGTCATGCTTGAAGGAATTGACATTTTTAAAGAATTCCTGGTTATTAGCGAACGAGAAAATGGCTTGAATAATATCAGAATCAAACGTTGGGATAATACCGACGATTATTATTTACCTTTCGATAATGAAACCTATACTGCTTACACAAGTACCAATGTAGATTTTGATACCACGATTTTGCGTTATGGCTATAATTCGTTAACTACACCTGCGTCCATTATCGATTTTGACATGGTCAATAAAACCAAAGATGTTAAAAAAGAGCAGGAAGTTTTAGGTGGGAAATTCGATAAAAACAATTACGTGTCCGAGCGTATTTGGGCAACGGCTGATGATGGTACAAAAATCCCAATGTCTGTGGTACGCCATAAAAACACTAAAAAGAGCAAAGACACACCCTTGTTGATGTATGCTTACGGTTCGTATGGACATACTATTGACCCATATTTTTCATCTATCAGATTGAGTTTACTTGACAGAGGGTTTATTTATGTGATTGCACACATTAGAGGAGGAGAATACTTGGGCAGACCTTGGTACGAAAACGGAAAATTACTACTAAAGAAAAACACGTTTACTGATTTTATATCGTGTTCAAAACATGTTATCAATGACAATTATACGTCACCACAGCATTTATACGCTATGGGCGGAAGTGCAGGAGGTTTGCTTATGGGAAGTATTATAAACATGGCGCCAAATCTGTATAACGGAGTGGTGGCACAAGTTCCTTTTGTAGATGTAATTACGACGATGTTAGACGATTCTATTCCGTTAACCACAGGAGAATACGACGAATGGGGAAACCCAAACGATTTGACATATTATAATTATATGAAATCCTATTCACCTTACGATAATGTCACAAACCAAGAGTATCCTAATCTGTTAGTAACTACAGGCTTGCATGATAGTCAGGTGCAGTATTGGGAACCAGCAAAATGGATTGCCAAATTACGAACACACAAAACAAACGATTCACTTCTATTATTAAAAACCAATATGGATGCAGGACATGGTGGTGCTTCTGGTCGTTTTGAATCGCTAAAAGAAGATGCGCTAGAGTTTGCTTTTTTATTTGATTTAGAAGGAATTTCAGCATAATTAAAAAAAATTGTACTTTTGCCAAGTTGAAGAGTTGCGATTTGTAACTTTAAATTACATTTATGAAACAAAGCAAAAATGTATTTGATAACGTGTTAAGCCTTATAGGAAATACACCACTTATCAAACTTAATAAAATCACCTCAAGTTTTAAAGGCAATTACTTAGCAAAAGTTGAAGCTTTTAATCCAGGACATTCGTCCAAAGATAGAATAGCACTTCATATTATAGAGCAAGCCGAAAAAAAAGGCATCCTTAAACCTGGCGACACCATTATTGAAACTACTTCTGGTAACACAGGATTTAGTATTGCTATGGTAAGCATTATTAAAGGTTACGAATGTATTTTGGCAGTAAGTTCAAAATCTTCGCCTGATAAAATCGATATGCTTCGTACTATGGGAGCTAAGGTGTATGTGTGTCCTGCGCATGTTAGTGCAGACGACCCACGCTCGTATTACCAAGTTGCAAAGCGTTTGCATAAAGAAACTAAAGGTTCGGTATATATTAACCAGTATTTTAATGAGTTGAATTTACAAGCACATTACGAAACGACTGGTCCTGAAATTTGGGAACAAACTGAAGGTAAAATAACTCATTTAGTGGCTTGTAGTGGAACAGGAGGTACCATTTCAGGAACTGCTAAGTTTTTAAAAGAACAAAACCCTGATATTAAAGTTATTGGTGTTGATGCTTACGGTTCTGTACTTAAAAAGTACCACGAAACAAGAGAGTTAGATACCGACGAGATTTATCCATACAGAATTGAAGGCTTAGGGAAAAATTTAATTCCAACAGCTACAGATTTTGATGTGATTGATGAATTTGTAAAAGTAACTGACGAAGAAAGTGCACATACAGCACGTGAGATAGCTAGAACCGAAGGCTTATTTGTAGGTTATACAAGTGGCGCAGCAATGCAAGCTATAAAGCAATTGAATGAAGAAGGCGAATTTAAAAAAGGAGATGCCATAGTTGTTATTTTTCCAGACCATGGCTCACGTTATATGAGCAAAATTTATAGTGATAAATGGATGGAAGAACAAGGCTTTTTTGATAGTGAAAACGAAGTTACTATTAAAAAGACACAATATATTAATTAACCATAATAACTAACCAAACCAACCTGTAATACTTTTTATTAAAGTGTTACAGGTTTTTTTATAAATAAGCAGATGCATATAGTGTATAAATTAATTATGCTGTAACAATAAATTTGCATAATTTTGTCGCATCTAACTAAGACTAATAGCTGAATGAAGGATTTATTTGAAAAGATATACAAGGACAAGGGACCATTGGGGAAATGGGCTTCACAAGCAGAGGGTTATTTTGTATTCCCAAAACTTGAAGGAGAGATTAGTAACCGAATGAAATTCCAAGGAAAAGAAGTTATCACTTGGAGTATTAATGATTATTTAGGATTGGCAAACCATCCTGAAGTTCGTAAGGTTGATGCTGAAGCTGCTGCTGAATATGGTTCGGCGTATCCAATGGGAGCAAGAATGATGTCTGGTCATACTGAATGGCATGAAAAACTACAGAATGAGTTAGCAGCTTTTGTAAAAAAAGAAGCAGCTTATTTATTGAACTTTGGTTACCAAGGTATGGTATCTACTATTGATGCACTTGTAGCAAAAGACGATATTATAGTATATGACGTTGACTCACATGCATGTATTATTGATGGTGTGCGTTTACACATGGGAAAACGTTTTACTTACAAACATAACGATGTTGAAAGCTTAGAGAAAAACCTTGAAAGAGCTACTAAAATGGCTGAACAAACAGGCGGCGGAATTTTAGTGATTTCTGAAGGTGTGTTTGGAATGCGTGGTGAACAAGGTAAATTAAAAGAAATAGTTGAACTTAAAAAGAAGTTTAATTTTAGATTATTTGTTGATGATGCTCATGGTTTTGGAACGTTGGGAAAAACTGGTGCTGGAGCAGGTGAGGAGCAAGGTGTACAAGATGATATAGATGTATATTTTGCAACCTTTGCTAAGTCTATGGCAAGTACAGGTGCTTTTATTGCTGCCGATAAAGAAATAATAGATTACTTAAAATATAACTTACGTTCGCAAATGTTCGCGAAATCGTTGCAAATGCAACTTGTAAAAGGCGCATTGAAGCGTTTAGATATGTTGCGCACCATGCCAGAATTAAAAGAAAATCTTTGGACGATTGTAAACGCTTTACAATCGGGACTTAAAGAACGTGGTTTTGATATTGGAACGACTAAAAGTTGCGTGACTCCTGTGTACTTAAAAGGAAGTATTCCGGAGGCAATGGCTTTAGTTAGAGACTTAAGAGAAAACTACGGAATTTTCTGTTCTATAGTGGTTTACCCTGTAGTACCTAAAGGAATAATTCTATTGAGAATGATTCCAACAGCTACACATACTCTTGAAGATGTTGAAGAAACTTTAAACGCTTTTTCAGCAATTAGGTCAAGACTTGAAAACGGAACTTATAAACGTTTATCTGCTGCAGTAGCTGCGGCAATGGGTGAGTAATTATACGAGTAAATATGATAAAAAAAGAGCTGCATTTTGCAGCTTTTTTTATGCAATATCTTTTACGTAGGTACAACGTCTTTTAAATACTTTAGGATTGAAGTTTTTCCAAAGTTTTTGTATTGCAGTATTATCGTCTAATTCTGGACCTCTTATGCACATAGTAATACCTTTTTCAGTAAATGTTTTATGAAACTCTTCAAAAATAATGGCAGTAACACCTTTATTTTGATATTCAGGAAGTACTCCAATGAGGTAAAAGGTTACAGTTTTGCTATGCTTTTTTGCACGCAATAAGTGCTTAAATCCAAAAGGCCATAACTTTCCATTCATTTTCTGTAAAGCTTCAGCGTATGAAGGCGTTACAATTCCAAAGCCAATAAGATTACCATCCTTATCTAGGACAAATTTTACATATTCTGGATTTAAAAATCCAATAAATTTCTTTTTAAAATAATCACGCTGTTTAGGTGTTATTTCAACAAAAGTTGATAGTGAAGCATAGGACTTTGAAAATACGTCGAACATTTCATCGGCATAAACCAAAATGTCTTTATTGCTAGAAAAATTTAAAGCTTTTAATTGGTATCGTTTTTTTACTAGCTCTTGAACTCTAGAAAAATACTCACGTTTAATATCGCTAAAAGCCATTTTATTTTCAGAATAGCCTTTTCCAAATGTCATTCCGTAAGCTTCAAGATGTGTGACGTAATATGGATGATTTCCCCAAGTAATCATGCTTCCAATATGGTCAAAACCTTCGTAAACCACACCAACTTTGTCTAAATTGGAGAATCCTATAGGACCTTCCACAAACTCTAAATTGTGGGCTTTACCAATCTCTGCTACTTTATCCAATAAAGCATTTGTAACATCTTGGTCATCAATAACATCAAACCAACCAAAGCGCATTTTTTTTATGTTCTGCTCTTTTACTTCAATCCAGTTAATCAATGCCGCGACACGACCGACAATTTTTCCGTTTTTGTAAGCTAGAAAAAATCGTCCATCAGCATCTTGAAACACAGGGTTGATTTTTTTATCGAAAGTTCTTAGTTCTTCACTAATAATAGGAGGTACCCAAGACTTTGAGTTTTTATAAAGTGAGAACGGAAATTTTACAAATTTCTTTAAATCTTTTTTAGAAAGCGCTTCTTTTATTTCAATCATAAAATTGTATTCCTATTGCTCTTTATCGCTATGGAAATCCAAACGATAAGAAGCTCCAAAATTCACACTAAATACTGAAGGTGTGTCTTTAGTATTAAATGTAACTGCGGTATCTAACTGAAAATCTTTCCCCAATAAATACGCACCTCCAAATCTAAACAAATTATCGGCATAAAAATCACTTTTTATACCTTGAGTTTCTCCAAAAATAACCCATTTTGGGTTAAATGAGTGTGTTAGCGTTAAAATGTACTGAAAATCAGATTGTTCGGTGCCTATGCGTTCTTTTATAAAATTCATTACAAATACCCAGCCACCAGCAAAATTATTCTGTGTGGCAATCATTACTCTAGGGCTAAAACCTTCAATTTCTGGTGCTGTGTAAGGGTTGTCTTTCATATCATAATGCATTCCAGCACCAATAGCAATTGCAGGAATAAGCGATTTCCACTTAAAACGTCTATTTGCATGGTAACTGTAAAGGTTCGGTTTGTCTTCTTCAGAATTTCTATTAGGGTCAAAAAACATGTATTTAGCGCCAATAACTAAGCTTTTAAAATTGGCTCTATCTTGTTCAGAGCTCAATGATGTAAAGTATGTTTGCGTATCGTTTTGATACGTGCCTTCTAAGTTCAGTTCCAATTCTTCAAACAGTAATCCGTAGCGTACAGCAAAATCGGCACCAAATCCAGATACTTCGTAGCGAGTGGCTGGTGTTCGTTCTTCTTTAATCATGTAAGGTCCAATTTCAAATTGTGCCACATTAGTGCCAACTGAGAAGGCACTTCGTGAGACGCCAGGGCGATTGGAGTTAATAACTTCGGTGTATTGCCCAAACGAGTGTATTGAAAAACTTAGGCAAAGGAGCAAGAATAAATAGGTTTTTGTAGATGTCATAATCGATTTGTTATTTATCAAATATATAGATTTTATTATTTTTTTATGAACTTAAAACGGATTTTAAATTGGAAGAATTGTATTTTTGAATAAAATTTAATTCATGTTGCAGTACGCTTCACTTACTGGGTTTTTAAGAACCATTTTAATAATTCTGCTAATTTGGTACGGAATTAAAATATTGTCTAGGATATTTGCGCCAATTTTAATGCGCTATGTTGCTAAGAAAGCGGAACAGAAATTTGGTGGACAATTTAACCAACATCAGCAACCTCAACCTAAAAAAAAGAAAGAGGGAGAGATTTCTATTGATAAAATGCCAAAAGATTCTAAATCTTCAAATAAAAAGGTTGGCGAATACGTAGATTACGAAGAAATTGATTAATTTTCTACAAATATTTTTACTGAATTAATTCATGAATTTTTCTCTTAAAAAAATCATACCACATTTACTAGTTTTATTAGCGTTTGTGGTAGCTTCCTTAATATATTTTAGTCCAGTTCTTCAGGGTAAACAAATATTTCAAAGCGACATCATGTTGTATAACGGAATGGCGAAACAGCAAAACGAATTTCGTACAAACACAGGCGAGGAAACCTATTGGACCAATAGTGCCTTTGGTGGTATGCCTACGTATTTACTAGGCGCTAAATATCCTCACAACTATATTAAGAAACTGGATTTAACGCTGCGTTTTTTACCGCGACCAGCCGATTATCTATTCTTGTATTTTTTAGGGTTTTACGTGTTATTGTTGGTTTTAAAGGTCGATTTTAAACTCGCTGCTTTAGGTGCGTTAGCCTTTGGTTTTTCTACCTATTTTATTATTCTGTTAGGTGTTGGACATAATAGCAAAGCACATGCCATTGCCTATATGCCATTGGTACTATCTGGTATTTTGCTCACGTTTCAGCGGAAGTATATTTTAGGTTTTTTATTAACGGTTATTGCCATGGCATTAGAGATTGTGGCAAACCATTTTCAAATGACCTATTATTTGCTATTGCTAGTGATAGTGTTGGGAATAGTGTATTTAATTGATGCTTATAAGAAACAAGAGTTACCACACTTTTTTAAATCTGTAGGTGTTTTAATGGTTGCAGTAATTTTATCTATTGGATTAAATGCGACCAGTATTTTGGCAACTCAAGAATATGTAGGCGAAAGCTACCGTGGAAAAAGCGAATTAACCATAAATCCTGATGGTTCACCAAAAGAAGTGACCAACGGATTAGATAAAGAGTATATCACAGAATACAGTTATGGCATTTGGGAAAGTTTCAACTTATTTATTCCTCGATTTATGGGAGGAGGCACTTATGAAGATGTAGGTAGAGACTCCAATGTGTACGATGCTTTTATCAGTTTGGGTGCTACACCAGTTCAAGCTTTAAATGAGGTCAGGCAAACTCCAACATATTGGGGAGACCAACCCATTGTAGAAGCACCAGCGTATGTAGGCGCGGTCATTATATTTTTATTTGTACTAGGGCTCTTTTTGGTAAAAGGACGCTTAAAATGGTGGCTTGTAGGTGGCGTAATCATGTCTTGGTTGTTATCCTTAGGGAAGAATTTTGGTATACTAACCGATTTCTTTATCGACTATATGCCACTCTATAACAAGTTTAGAGCAGTAAGCTCGATTCAAGTTATTTTGGAATTATGTATTCCTGTGCTTGGTGTATTTGCACTTGTTAGGCTCTTTAATGATTTTGAAAAAAAGGAAGTAAAACTGAAAGCTCTAAAATACGCTACAGCAATTACAGCTGGAATTGCACTTATATTTTTATTATTTAAGGGTAGTTTGTTTGATTTCTCAGGAATGAGAGATGGACAATTTCTACAAGCTTATGGTCAATCATTTATCGACGCTTTAAAAGACGATAGAAAAGCCATATTTAATGCTGATACCATACGCTCGTTAATCTTAGTATTGTTGTCTGCAGGTGTGATTTGGCTGTTTTTAAAAGAAAAACTATCAGAGAAATTGGTTGTTATTGCTTTTGCTGCCTTGATTGTGTTTGATTTGGTTGGTGTTGACAGACGCTATGTGAATAACGATGATTTTGTATCTGCTATCCAAATACAAAAACCATATCAAGCCAATGCTGCTGACCAAGAAATTTTAAAGGATAATTCGCATTACAGAGTGTATGATTTGACTACTGGAAACACCAAGCCGTCTTATTTTCATAATTCGTTAAATGGTTATACTGCTGCTAGAATGAAGCGTTATAATGAGCTCTTCGATTTTTACATTGTAAGAAATCATCTGGAAGTGTTGAATATGCTGAACACCAAGTACATTATTGCACCTGCTGAAGATGGTCAACCACAAGTATTTGAAAACACAGATGCTAATGGTAATGCATGGTTTATTGAGTCTTTTAAATCTGTTGAAACTGCTAATGAAGAAATTCTGGCGTTAGATAGTCTAAACACTAAAAAGGTTGCTGTTTTAAACAAAACCCAGTTTGATATAGCGTCAAATACAACTTATCAAGTAGATTCTCTAGCCAACATAAACTTAGTAGATTACAAGCCAAACTATTTAAAATACGAGACAAACAATACTAATGATGGTTTTGCGGTCTTTTCTGAAAATTACTACCAACAAGGTTGGCAAGCTTATGTTAATGGAGAAGAAGTAGAGCACATTCGCGTAAATTATGTATTACGTGGTATGGAAATTCCGTCAGGAACACACACCATTGAGTTTAAGTTTGAATCGCAAGTAGTGAAAACAGGAAGTTCTATTGCTTTAGGAACTAGTGTATTTGTTGTGCTACTATTGTTAGGAGGATTATTCTATCAGTTTAAAAAAGAAAATGTAAACACCACCACAAGTGCGTAAAAAAGTACTTATCATAGCCTATTATTGGCCACCAGCTGGTGGTCCTGGTGTACAACGTTGGTTGAAATTTATAAAGTATTTACCTGAATTCAATATTGAACCCATAGTTTATATTCCTAAAAACCCAAATTACCCAATTGTTGATGATACTTTAGTTGACGAGATTCCAGAAAACTTGACTATTATAAGACAACCCATTGTAGAGCCTTATAAATTAGCGAGTAGAATTTCAAAAGGACAATCGCAAACCATAAGTAAAGGCATTATTCCAGATAAAAAAAAGCAATCCGTAATGCAGCGACTCATGTTGTTTGTAAGAGGTAATTTTTTTATTCCAGATGCACGAAAAAAATGGATAAAACCTTCGGTTAATTATTTGTCAACCTATATTAGAGATTATGATATAGACACCATTATTACTACTGGTCCACCGCATAGTTTGCACCTTATAGGCGAGCAGCTTAAAAGTAGATGTAATATTAAATGGATTGCCGATTTTAGAGACCCTTGGACAACTATTGGCTATCATAAAAAGTTGAAGCTTTTGCCAATGGCAAAAAAGAAGCATAAGTTTTTAGAATCTAAAGTGCTGAATGCAGCTGATACAATTGTGGTTACAAGCAATAACACGAAGCAAAACTTTTTATCGTTAACCGAAAAACCTATTGAGGTCATTACTAATGGTTATGATTATGAATCTGTTGGAAAAGTTGATTTAGACACAAAATTTTCATTAGCTCATATTGGGTCGTTGTTGTCTGATAGAAATCCAGAAGTACTTTGGAAAATTTTAGAAGAACTTGTGACGACTAATAAAATTTTTGCATCAATGTTGCAGCTTAATTTTGTTGGCTCTGTAAGTAAGGAAGTGTTGCGAAGTATAGAGGAGCACAACCTTTCACAGTACGTGAATCTAATAGGTTATGTGCCGCACACTGAAGCGATAAAACATCAAAAAAAATCACAGGTTTTATTACTTATTGAAATTGATTCCGAAGAAACAAAATGCATCATTCCTGGAAAATTATTTGAATATATGGTATCCAGCAGACCTATTTTAGCAATTGGTCCAAAAGGCTCAGATGTTTACGATATATTAAGGGCTACAAATACTGGAAACTACTTTTTATATAGTGACCAAGATGTAATTAAAGAAGCAGTTTTAGATATGTTTCAAGCGTTTAGGTCTGGTGAGTTAAAAAGCAATGCCATTGGGCTGCAACAGTACAGCAGAAAATCGTTAACAAAAAAGTTAGCGGAGCTCATAAATTAAAACTTGGTTAATGGGAATAGTTCAAAATCAATCGTTTAAAAACACTATCACAACCTATATTGGTTTTGGTATTGGAGCGATTAATACGTTGTTCCTTTATACCGAGTTTATGTCTGAACAGTATTACGGACTCATTACTTACATTTTGTCCACAGCATACGTAATGATGCCTTTATTGGCGTTTGGCGCTCATAATACCTTGGTTAAATTCTATTCATCGTATAAATCTAGAAACAATGTCAATAGCTTTTTGACTTGGATGTTGTTTTTGCCTTTTTTGATGATAATTCCCTTAGGATTAATAGGTTATGTTGCTTTTGAAGTGATTAGTAATTTTCTGTCAGAAACCAATCCTATAATAAAAGATTATGTATGGCTTGTTTTTGTGGCTGCGATTGCATTTTCATATTTCGAGGTATTCTATTCTTGGACCAAAGTTCACATGAATAGTGTGTTTGGAAATTTTATGAAAGAAGTCTTCCATAGAGCAGGAGTGATGGTGCTTTTATTCTGTTTGTACTTTGAGGTCATTACAATTGAAACTTTTGTCTATGCTGTGGTTGGTGTATATGTGTTACGAATGTTAATTATGAAACTCTATGCGTATTATGTAAGGCGACCAATACTTAGGTTTGGAAAACTGCCAAATATAACATCAGTTTTAAAGTATTCAGCGTTGATTATCATAGCAGGTTCGGTAGCCAATATTATTTTGGAAATTGATAAATTTATGATTGGGCAATATATTGAAATTGAAAAAGTCGCCTACTATGGTGTGGCTATTTACATTGCTACAGTCATAGGTGTTCCTGCACGCTCAATGCATCAAATAACCAATCCTTTGACCGCAAAATTGCTTAACGAGGGAGAAAAAAATCAACTTGAAGTATTATATAAGAAAAGCTCACTTAACTTGTTTATAATTAGCGGTTTAATATTTTTACTGATTATATTAAATATCAATCAGCTCTATGAATTGATTCCAGATAAATATACTGGCGGATTAATAGTCGTACTTCTAATAAGTGTTGCCAAATTATCCGATAATATTATAGGAAATAACAATGCTATTTTATTCAATAGTGATTATTACAGGGTGGTGTTGGCATTGGGTGTTTTACTGGCAATTACGACAGTAGTTTTTAATGCTATGCTGATTCCAAAATATGGCATTAATGGAGCAGCTATTGCTACCTTTATGGCTGTAATTATTTATAATTTTGCTAAGGTCACTTTTGTGTATTATAAGTTTAAAATGTCCCCTTTTTGTGCTAATACATTTAAAACGTTATTACTTATTATTGTTCTTGCAGGCGTGTTCTATTTCTGGGAATTTCCGTTTCATCCAATTATTAACATAGGTCTAAAATCTCTGCTTATTGGCGCTTGCTATGGGTTAGTGGTTTATAGAAAGAACCTATCTGATGATATTTCTGCAATTTTGAATAAATTTCTAAAAAGGTAAAACTTTCGTCATTACGAACTTAGTGAAGTAATCTGTTGATTAGTAACTGTTTTTACAGATTGCTTCGTTCCTCGCAATGACGTTTCATAGTTTATAAAAGAAAAATCCCGCAAGGTGCTTTGAAGCATTCATCTTGCAGGATTGTCCAACTAACTAACCAAAATTATAATATTATTGACGTCTACCACTTCTAGATTTTGAGCTTCTAGAACTAGATTTAGACTTTTGTCTTACTTGTGGTGTTCTCTTTTTGCTAGCTTGAGAACTCTTGCTTCGTGTAGAGCGTTGCTTTACACTTTGTGTTTTACGCTGTGTACTTGACCTTTGAGTTGTTTTTGGTCTAGAAGAACTTCTAGACGTTGAACGCGCTTTAGGTTTCGAACTCGTATTTCTTTTTGCCTGTTGAGAACGTGACTGAGTCGTCGTTCTTTTTTGTGACCTACTAGCATTATCGTTTCTTTTAACCGTTCTGTTTGAACGAGTTGTTCTTGCATCATTAGATGTTCTTGACCTTGGGGCTCTAGTACTGCTAGACGTTCTACCTCTATTAGTGGTCGCATCAGTATTTCTTCTAGTTGAAGACCTTGTAGTAGCACTACTATTTCTAGAAGTTCTTGCCTTTTGGTCTGCACTAGCTATACGCCTGCTACTTCTTGTAGTTGTTGCGTCGCCACGTCTACTTGAACGTGTTTGTGCATATCTATCACTTTGTCTTTGAGACGAACGTTGTGCTACAGAGCTGCTGCGTCTACTTCTGGTATATGATACATTAGGTCTATAGTTGTCTCTATATGGTCTGTAATATGTATGTCTAATAGGCTCGTAATATCTTCTGTATGGTCTATTAAATACAATTCTAAAGTCAATTAAAGGGGCACTATAATAGGTGTGCCAAGGTCTATATACGTAACTTCTGTTATATACGTTAATAAATCCTGTGCAATGAGAATATCTGTTGTAAGCGTTATAGTGAACATATAATCCACCAACGCGATTTACGTAACCATAGTTGTTATATCTAATACGAACATCGCCTGCACGAACAATACGTCCGTAATAATCGTAATAAATTGGAATGTTTTCAATTTGTACTACAGCTCCATAATCATCGTACTGCACATATGCATCGTAGCTGTGTCCTGTGTTAAAGCTAATACTTACACCACTATAGTCGCTATAAGCACTAAAGCGTGGCCCATTTTCCAATACATTAAAATCGAACTGACCATCACGAAATACCGAAAACTCCACACCTTGTTCTACAAAAATGAAAGAGTTACCATAATTTCTTACAAAATTGTTTGGTGCATGAGCATTAATATCTAGACTGTTGTCGGTTGATGTTGCGCTAACAGGAACTCCTACTAGGAGCGCACCTGCAATAAATAATAGTAACTTTTTCATCTTAATTTGATTTTTTGCGTTAAGCAATACAACAAACGTGTATTACAAAACAATTCGTTTTTTATTGATACTTAATAGTTACCAAGCATCGTGCCAAAAAATGTATTTCATTGAAAAGTGTTTGAATATGAATAGAATAGAGTGAGTTTGGTTTATTGAAATGTCAATAAGTTTTCAAAAGGGTATGAAAATTTCACTTTAAGTTGTAAAAATTTCCGACCTTAGATTTATACTAACAAAAAACATTATTAACATGACAAAAAAATACTATTTGAATTATTTAGCAACGTATTTAATTTTTTTAAGCGGACATCTAATTTTTGCTCAATCTACAGAAGTTTTTGATGGAGAAGCTGGTAAATCAACGATATTCACTGATGGCGGACAAACATTTAATATAGTTTCTGCAGAAGGATATGATGTATTTCTTCATGGAACAGTAAATGGGATAGGACCAGGAACAGATAATTGTATAGGATGTGGTTGGAATGGAACTGGAGCTGACCAACAGTTTGTTGATAATACAGGTAATGGTAATTATGATGGTGATAATAATGGGAGCAGTTTCTCAATTGTTCCAGTTGGAATTGAAATGACAGTACAATCCCTGTATCTTTTTTGCTCAACAAGGTCTTTGGCTGTAACTACTGGTACATTAACTATTACAGGTAACAAAGGAGGTGTTGAAGTTTTTTCTTTTTCAAAATCTTCCGGATTTGCAAGTCCAGTTACATTTAGCCCTAATAATGGCTTCACGTTTATTGATTTTGCAACTGAAGGTGCATCAGATTTTTCTATTTTAGGTATTGATGAATTAGTTATTTCTAGTACTGGAAACCTTGATTATATGGCATTGGATGCATTTTCTTGGACATTAAATATTTTGTCAAATGATGATAAAGAGTTAAATAAGATTTCTATTTTTCCTAACCCATCATCAGATTTTATTAATATCGCAAATTTGGACACTTCAAAAAAATACAATGTGTATTCAATTACTGGGAGATTGATTAAGCAAGGTATTGTTAGCAAAACAAAGCCAATTAATATTCAAAACATTTCTAAAGGCATGTATTTTTTACAACTTGAAAACTCGAATAAAAGTCATAAGTTTATTAAAAATTAGTATTCGATTATAGCAAAAGGGTACTGTACTATTAATTAAAACCAACTTCCATGAAAAAACTCATCCTTCTTTTTACACTATCACTTTTTGTTTTTAGTTGTAATAATTCAAAAGAAAATACCGACATCACAACTGGAAAAAGCAGTTATTTTGACTATTCTAATCGCGATGATAAACTTAGTGGAGGCGTAAAAATGATTCCTATACAAACCGCTTCTGGTGAGTTTAAAGTGTGGACAAAAAGGGTAGGGAATAACCCAACAATGAAGGTGTTGTTACTTCATGGAGGTCCTGGAGCAACACACGAATATTTTGAGTCTTTTGATTCCTATTTGCCAAATGCTGAAATCGAATATTATTATTACGACCAGTTAGAATCGGCTTACAGTGACCAACCAAACGATAGCACCTTATGGAGTGTGGATAGATATGTAGATGAAGTAGAGCAAGTAAGAAAGGCATTAGGCTTAGATAGCTCTAATTTTTATTTATTGGGAAGCTCTTGGGGAGGCATTTTGGGTATGGAATATGCTTTAAAATATCAAGACAATTTAAAAGGATTGATTATCTCTAATATGATGTCTTCCGTTCCTGAATATAACAAATATGCCAACGAGGTTTTAGGACCGCAATTGCCTCCAGAAGTTTTAAAAGAAGTAAAAGAATTTGAGGCAAACAACGATTATTTAAACCCTAGATATAGCGAGTTATTATTTGAGCACTTTTATACAGCACATGTCCTTAGAATGCCACTCGACGAATGGCCAGACCCAGTAAATAGAGCATTTGCCAAAATGAATCAAGGCCTCTATGTTACAATGCAAGGACCAAGTGAATTTGGTATTGTAGGTAATGCAAAGCTTAAGAACTGGGATGTAAGCAGCCAATTATCCAAAATCACAGTGCCAACACTATGCATTGGAGGTGCTCACGACACTATGGATCCAAAACACATGGAGTGGATGGCATCGCAAATGGAAAACGGACAGTATTTACATTGCCCAAATGGTAGCCATTTAGCTATGTATGACGATGCTGATACTTATTTTGAAGGCTTGATTAAATTTATTAAAGAGGTGGATGAAAAATAGACAACGTATTATGAAAAATTATGTATTAGCAATATTTTGTCTTTTATCATTAACTGCATTAAGTCAAATAGCTGAAAGTGATGCAGTAGACAAAGTTTTTGCAGACTGGAAAAAACCCAACACTCCAGGAGCAGCTTTAGGGATTGTAAAAGATGGAAAACTGGTATATGCTAAAGGCTATGGAATAGGCGATTTAGAGCATGATTTACCAATTACGTCATCTTCCGTTTTTTACACAGGCTCAGTTTCAAAGCAGTTTGTAACGTTTGCTATTTTGTTACTTGAAGAAGAAGGAAAATTGAATTTAGATGATGAAATTCAAGTCTACTTACCAGATTTCCCAAAGTACGAAACACCGCTTACTATAAGACACTTTATACATCATACGAGTGGTGTGCGTGATTTTTTAACGTTAATGGCCCTAAAAGGCCGAAACTATTTAGATCATATGGAGGTAGATGAAGTATATAATTTAATAAAGAGTCAAAAAGTATTAAACTTTCCACCTGGTGACCAATACTTATATAGTAACTCCTGCTATTTTATGCTAGCAATGATTGTTGAGAAAGCAGCAGGTAAGTCTATTAGAGATTTTGCAGAAGAAAAAATGTTTGGCCCTCTAGGTATGGATAATACACTTTTTTATGATGATAATAGAGACTTAATAAAAAACAAAGTCTTTAGTTATGAAAAGAAAACAGATGGAAATGGTTTTAATAACTTAATAATGAGGTTTGACCTTGTTGGTTCTGGTGGTGTTTATTCTAACATTGAAGATCTTTTGTTATGGGATCAAAATTTTTATAATAATAAGTTAGGTAAAGGAGGTCAGGGTATAATCAATAAGATGCATGAAGAAGGGTTATTAAATAACGGGAAGAGTAGTGGTTATGCATTTGCATTACATAATGGCACTTATAAAGGATTAAAAACTGTTAGTCATGGAGGTTCTTTAGCAGGATATCGTGCACAGTTAATGCGGTTTCCAGAGCAGAATTTTTCTGTGATTATCCTAGCAAATAGAAATGATGCAAATCCTACTGCAATGAGTTATCAAATTGCAGATATTCTTTTAAAAGATGATTTGAAGGAAGAGCCAAAAAAGATTGTTAAGAAAGTGGATAAGCCAACCTCAAATAGCAAAACAGAATTTGCATTAAAGCAAATGGTTGGTGTTTATCAGTTACAGCAAGGAGTTGATGTTGCAGTTACTATTAAAGATGGAGGCTTAAACGTACTGCAAAAGTGGAATAATTCGTCTTACCCTATCGTAAACACAACAGGTAATACATTCGAGATACCTAATAATGATACGATACAGTTTATTTTTTCAAATTTAGATAATGAGCAAACACAAGAGCTTACTGTTGTTCAAAATGGTAGTAAAACTATTTGTAAACGAAAAGAGAAAACTAATTTATCTGAAACTAACTTAGACGCATACTTGGGTAATTATTATAGTGCTGAAATCGATGCGGTTTATCAAATTATTAAGGAAGATGGTAAATTAAAAGTAAAAATACCTAATGAGCAACCTGGAGACATCGAGAGAATTGATAATGATAAATTTTTGTATGATGGTGTTGTGTTTAGATTTAGTAAAACGGACGGAAAGATTACTAGTCTTTTTGTAGATGCAGGAAGAGTAAAGAATCTTGAGTTTGTAAAACAATAAACGACCTTTATTTTAAGCATGAAGAATAAAACACTATTCATACTAAGTGTAACCGTTTTTGTGTATTTCTCAATCTTACTTTTAAATAGTTATGTTTTTAAGTGGGAGTTTTCACTATTAGGCGTTTTTCAAGAATTATTGACTATTCCTATGCTAATTTTTCAAGTGGTTTTATTGATAATTGCTTTTAAGCGTAGTGTAAAAAATAAATTTGCAATTAAGAACTTATCATTTTGGAGTTTCGTTTTTATGTTGATTAGCTGTTTAGCTACTTTTGGATCGTTTATTACTCAATAAACTCTAAGAGCTATTGAAAAGCAATAAAACAGCTTGCGTATTGATAATGAATCTGTTAATAAGTTTCCTTGTTAAGTAAGGTTTTATCTTGACTTTAAAAATTAAATTTTCGAACTTCGCTTAACGTCGTGTATAAGTCATTAAAACGGACTCATACACACTAAAAGTTGTCAATAATGCTTAAGAAACCTTTATAATTAAAAGGTAAACTTGGAAACGACAAATCCAAATACACAAAGTTAGTATTACAAATAACAACATAATTTGCCATATAAATCACGTCATGTAATCATTGTTTCTTTTCTAAATTGATTTGGTGGTAGTTTATACTTTTCTTTAAAGCTACGATTGAAATGAGATGTGTTTTTAAAACCACATTCCCAACAAATATCATTTATATTTAGTTCAGAGTTTTCTAATAGTGTTTTAGCATATTCAAGGCGTTTATTATTTAGCCATTTCCCAGGAGTTTGGTTATAATAGTTCTTAAAATCCCTCTTAAATGTAGATAAACTTCTACCTGAAAGTCTAGCAAACTCTTCTAGACTTAAATCGGAATAAAAATTCTTCATCATTACTGTATTGAGGTCAGTTTTATCTACTTGTTCTAGTGATAAAAAGAAGTTTGTAAGATTTTTATTTTTTGGATTTAAAATAATATTATAGAGTAATTCATTGAATTTTATTTCTACTAATTCTTTTGGAATTTCATTTATCTGATTCATGTAATTAAAAACAGACATAAATAAAGATTTTAGTGAATCTTGAACATCTAAAGGATATATTTGATTCTCATTTTCATCGTGATTTTTAATTTTAATAGTCTCTTTATAGGTTTTTATAAATCTTCTAATAAAATTTTCTGTAAGAAAGAAAATTAGGGTACAATATTCTTCATCAAAATATTGTTTGGTATTATACACGCCTTTTTTTAAAAAAACAGCATCTCCTTCTCTAAATTGGTAAGAGCCTTCAATTGCTGTCCAGTCTTTTTTTCCACTAATTATGTAGCTCAAAATGGGAGTGTCTGTCCAAACTTTAAAATTTTCAACATCAATTGGGCATTTATATTCAATAAATAAGTAATCATCACCAACTAATTTATTGTAGTTTCCAGAATTATTGAAGAACTTTAATATATCTATAGCCATAAAATTTAATTTAAAATAGAAATCAATATAGCAAAAATTAAGTTGTTACTTTTTTATTTTAGTAAACGGGATTAACATTGGCGTTTTTTTCATATAAGCTTTATATTTTTCTTTAAAGTCTTTACGTAAATCTCTTTCTTCAAAAAGTGTCCCAATAAAAAAGTACGCTGTTAATAGTATTGCAAATACTAAATGTGTTGCAGACA
>CAKZMU010000053.1 GCA_937129145.1 uncultured Lacinutrix sp.
CTAACCACTCCGTACCTACCACATTATGCCAAGTGGTATTGTTTAGGGAGCTACCCTGTGGCACTTTTAATAAGATAACGGTACATTATGTCAATAAATCAGCTAAACGAATAACGCAGGGGATTACCAATAGTGAGGTTGGCTGGTTATGACACCAGCTTTGGTCATAGGCGTAAGAGACGTACTTACTTTAATATGCTCACATGGTACGAATCCATGCCGACAAAAACCTATTTCGTAAAACCAAAGTCCTTTTGTTTCCTCATACTACAACCTCATATAAAATCAAACACCACCACGCATTCAAAAAAATAATCGCATCAGTATGGAGCTGGACAGATTAGCGTGACGATTCCAATACTCGTAATAAAATTAAAGTGCTGGCATACACAAGGAGTGAGTGCATACCAGCCGAAAAAATGAATCAAAAAAGGACGCGCAATCGTTGGCACGTCCTCTTACTTAATTATATACCCGTTTGTGGTGCTGTCAAGCAAAGTCGATGCGAACACCACCCTCAGAAGCTCCGTACCACGCTAAGGCAGTTGCAACCACTAATTCATGGTCACTGTGATATGTGTAATGATAGTGACCTGATGATGCAGACTTAGCAGTAACCTCTAAACTATAGAGTTGGTTTATCAATGGTCTATGGTTCATAAATGTAAGTTTCCCATAATTAGAGGCAATCACTAATTTCTCCAATAATTGGTCTTTCCCTCGATTTGACATTTTAAAACCACGTATAGGCAACCCCTCATAACGAAGAAGGTCTATGAAAAAAGATGAAAACCCAAATGTTTCCATCCATGCAATATTAACGCCCCATGAAAGGTGATAATTCTTTATTATTTGTACAGAATCCTTAGTATATTTATTTTTAAGGCTAAGTACATTAACGACCCTAGCCTCAAGTGCGTCTATGATAACAATATCAATGCCGTCACCACTTTCGCCTGAGACGGATATACCTGCTGTTCGCCTGTGATTGTTTTCAATGTCATATGTAGAATCATCTACTTTTATATTCTCAAAGAGTTTCATGTTACCCTGCCTTACGCAATCTATTAGGGACTTTGAACGTAATCAATGGCTTATCCGTGCCTCGAATATCGGCACTCTCGTAGCACGCGCTGACCACGTTCAGGACATCGTAAATATCGTCTTTCGTCATAGACGATACGCCATAGCTACCGACTAGCTTCTGAATTTGTTCTGCGATAACGTCCGTGTCTTGCTCTTGTACCTTCACTCGCGCCACCCCCGTTGTACCGTCAGGCTCGGTGTACCACTGTTCTATGATGCGCTCGTAAGTGGTCATATTAACACCACGTCTAGGTTTCCGCGTCAACACCTTGCGCTCCGCTGTCAGGATAGCGCTTTCCATCGGCGTGATGTGATAACGATAACTGGACGCAACCGCACGCCGTTCGATTTCGTTTTCGATGTCAGAATACCATTGCCCCTGAACGGGTGAGGGTGGCGCATCGGCAACGATTTCTTGCTCCACTAAGCCCGTTCGGTTGCCCTTGTCATCATAAGTGTACACCCACTCGGTTCTACTCATCAGGGTCGCTTTCATCGGTTGTGATGTTGTACGCATCAATATAGGCAAAGGCACGGTTAGCTACAAGAAATAATTCTTTGGTTGCAACGTCAAGGGGGTTACTTGTTTTACCATCAAAACGCTTGACCTCTTCCGAAGCCTTATTCAATTGCAAAACGTAGGAACGCAAGGCTTCCAGTTCACGCTGTTTTTGCAAGTGGGCGTAGGCTTTCCGAATGTTGTTCTCGTTGTCGTCATAATCCCAATGAAGTTTTAGCCCATCATTCGTGATAATGTGACCATAACCCCCGTGAACATCAGGGGCTACAAACTCATACCCGTTCGCTTCGAGTTCATCTTTCATGTCATCAATTGTTTTCGCCATCATGCTACCTCTGCCTTTCGCCCTTGCCGTGTGTATTCAATCCGCTTACTTAACATCGGCTGGCTGTTGTAAACTGTCCATAGTTGGTTATTCGATTCAGCGAACAGATAAGGCACTTGTACAACCTTACCTGTAAGCATGTCAATCGTGATTAGTGTCGTTCCGTGTTGATGGGGACTAGGATACCCGTTATCATCATAAAATTGTTCTTTTTGGCACAACATCCCGTTAATCACACATGAATTGACCATTTGCGGTCTATGCGTATGCCCTGCGTTTACAGCCTCGTTTTTAAAATCGTCACTCGTTGAAGCTGCTGTGTGTTTATTGAACCGCTTACCATGAATGACATTCAATGCCCCTATCTTCACACACTCAGTTTTACCGAGCCACTTGACACCACCATAGGTAACAATCTCATGTAATTTCTGGAAACCGACACGAGGATAACTTGATTCGCCAATCTCTTGAAGTGACCGTCTATCATGGTTGCCTTGAATAAATGGTTTAAGCGCATTAGGGATAACGTTGTTTGTAGCATCTACAATAGGTTTCCAGTAGGTTTCACTTTGAATAAGCCAGTCATCTACCGATATATCTTTATCCGATGGATAACGGCTAATTGTCGGATTGTCGAAAGCATCGCTACCCATCACATTTACATGCGGTTGGAAGGCATACGCCAATTTCAAGAACAATTCGACAGCCCGTTCGTCGTGATAGGGAAGGTGCATATCGTTCATGTGCATTACCCGGACAAAACGATTGTCGTGCAGAATCTTATCCACCTGCTGGTTAAATTCGCCTTGCTCAGATACTAAGTTCTCATGACGGACAACAACCTGCGCTTGCGGTATCTGGATAATTTTGCTATCCATAACGTGATTACGTGCTGACCTCAATAAACCGAAGATAAAACCGCGTGTACGTTTTGCACCGTAAGTTTCGTTATGGTAATCTAGCAATTGCTGATAAGTTTCACCAGCTTCATGGCGCTTCAAGTAATCTAGCGCAATCTTTAATCGCTGTGACATCGCCATCAGCTATCACCCTCTGATTTCACGCTGGCGTGGTCGTTATCACCGCGACTATTAGGACGAGATAACGCACTCTCTAATACATCACACATATAACGAACATCAGATTGACTAACATTCATACACGCTATTGACCATGTACCCATATGTTGCTCCCTATGCTAGAGTTATATTACTTTATTATAGCACATTAATTCTTAAAAGAGTAATAGAACTTGCGATATATTTGGGATATATGGTATGTTTAGGGGTTTTGCTATCGCTGGGATAAAAAAAGCACCCCGTAGGATGCTAGTTGTTGAAATTGGTCAACATTGCTATCCGCTATCAGGTCACAGGCTGTTAATGTGCGGATAGGTGCGTATTCCTGCAATTCTACGTAGTAATAATTCATCGAATAAACGTTCTAAAAATGTGTCAACTACAAATTACGGTTCTTACATGAGGATGAAACGGTTTGGTTAACACAGAATCAATTAGCAACATTATTTCAAAGTACAAAACAGAATATAAGTTTACGTATCAATAATATCTATACTAAGTAAGCGTTGTCGCGTTCGCATATCATTTCCCCAGAGGCTTCGCTATGAACATCAATAACGCAATGCTTACAGCTTACGCACGCACGAGGATTTATTGTCCTGCGGCGCTTTGGCTTATTTAACCCCATTATTTA
>CAKZMU010000054.1 GCA_937129145.1 uncultured Lacinutrix sp.
AAATTGCCAGAGCAATTTGATTTTATAAAACAATCGAGCGCTTGGTAGCGGCTATTTTACATAACGGCTAATTATAGATACATAATGTTTTAAAAAACTCTGCGAAGCAAACCGCTTATTAGTTTAATGACCCAAGTTCCAATTATTCTTATGAAAACGAATGCTTCTGGGATATTTTACATAATACTACATTATAGCTATCAAATGGAAACAATGACTTAAACCACATAATGAACATTTGTACTATAATGTTCTGCGTTATGTAACTTGAGCTTTGCTTAAAAGCGAAAGTTGTTACTACAGTTTCTTGAAAAAATTTATTATCAAAAGCTTCTTCTATAATGTTAATGGAACACTTTTTATGCGACGACGTAGGAGGGAAGCATAATGTGTGTGGAATGGGAATGATAAAAAAAAATAAAAAACTTTGAAATATTAAATTTTTGTGTTTAATTTGTTACACTAAAGCTTTAATCATAGGAGCTTTTAGCTGAACAAATTGAAACATGTTTATAAGTTCGGTCTTTTGAAAATTAGGAAGTCATATTCAAAAGAAGCTTACGGAGTAAGTCACCGAAATTTAAAGCTAACTTCCGTAATGAAAAATATATCTACTCGGTATAAATTGTGTTTTGTCCCCAAAATGCAATATCAAATTATGATTTGATTTTAAGTTATTAATTCTTTTTAGGAAAGCATTTATGCTCTCATTTTCTAATAACTTTTATCATATTTATAATGAACACAAAATATATTGATTTAATCAATCAAACTTTTGATTTTCCTCAAGAAGAATTTACTCTTGAGAAAGACTATTTACGTTTTCATGATGTAGACCTAAATAAATTGGTTGAAACTTATGGGACACCTTTAAAATTCACATACTTACCTGAAATTTCCGATAATATAAATAAATCAAAGGTATGGTTTGAGAACGCCATTAAGAAGCATAGCTATAATGGGAACTATAACTATTGCTATTGTACAAAAAGCTCACATTTTAAGCATGTTTTAAATGAAGCTTTGAAGAATGACATACATATTGAAACCTCTTCGGCTTTTGATATAGATATTATTGAAACTTTAAAAGAAGAAGGAAAAATAAATGACGATACATTTGTTATCAGTAATGGTTTCAAACGTGCTCAATACATAACAAATATTGCGAGGTTAATCAATAATGGACATAAAAATTGCATTCCAATTATTGATAACTACGAAGAAATAGATTTGCTCTCTAACGAAATTGAAGACAATTTTAATATAGGCATTCGTATAGCTTCGGAAGAAGAACCCAAATTTGAATTTTATACTTCTCGATTAGGAATAGGTTATAAAAATATTGTGCCTTTTTACAATAAGCAAGTCAAAGACAATCCGAAAGTACAACTTAAAATGCTTCATTTCTTTATTAACACAGGTATTAGAGATAATGCTTACTATTGGAATGAACTCTTAAAATGTCTTAAAGTATATACAAGTTTAAAAAAAATATGTCCAACTCTTGATAGTTTAAATATTGGAGGTGGTTTCCCTATTAAAAATTCATTAGCATTTGATTTTGATTATGAATACATCATAGATGAAATCATTAATCAAATTAAGCTTACCTGTGAAGAAGAAGGTGTAGATGTGCCTAATATTTTCACAGAGTTTGGAAGTTTTACAGTTGGAGAGAGTGGTGGAGCAATTTATGAAGTGCTTTATCAAAAGCAACAAAACGATAGGGAAAAATGGAATATGATAAACTCTTCATTTATAACTACACTTCCAGATACTTGGGCTATAAATAAACGTTTTATTATGTTACCAATAAATCGTTGGAATGATTCTTATGAACGTGTTTTACTTGGAGGATTAACTTGTGATAGCGACGATTATTATAATAGTGAGCAACACATGAACGCTATCTATTTACCAAAATATAATAAAGATAAACCATTATATATCGGATTTTTTAATACTGGAGCTTATCAAGAAACTATTGGAGGTTATGGAGGTTTACAACACTGTTTAATCCCAGCTCCCAAACACATCATAATTGATAAAGATGCCCATGGAAATATCACAACACAGTTATTTAGAGAACAACAAAAAAGTGAAGAATTACTTGAAATTTTAGGCTATGATAAAAAACCTGAAACTAATACGATGCAAAATTTAAATACAAGTGCTGAATTACAATTAGCAGATAAATAAAAAATGGAAACTAAAACTTACGCTGGAATATCAGAAGAATATGCAAAATTAGAGCATTCGAAGATTGTATTAATTCCTGTACCTTATGATGGAACAAGTACATGGCAAAAAGGTGCAGACAAAGGACCAAAAGCCTTTTTAGAAGCTTCTGAAAATATGGAGCTTTATGATATTGAGACCGATTCAGAAGTTTATAAACAAGGTGTTTACTTAACTGAACCTATAAAAGTAAATGCTACACCAGAAGCTATGGCAGATGCTGTACATCAGGAAACTAAAAGCTATATAAAAAAGAACAAGTTTGTAACTATTTTTGGCGGTGAACATTCAATCTCTATTGGTACTATTAGAGCATTTAATGAAATGTTTCCAAGCTTAACAGTATTGCATATAGATGCACATGCAGATTTACGAAAAAGTTATGATGGTAGTTCTTGCAATCATGCTTGTGCAGTTTATGAAGCCAGTCAGAACACCAATTTAATTCAAGTTGGTATTCGTTCTATGGACATAAAAGAAAAATCTGTTATGAATTTAGACAAAACTTATTTTGCTCATGATATGGCAATAGATGACTCTTGGATGGATTCAGCTATTGACCAAATGACAGATAATGTATTTATAACATTTGATTTAGACGCTTTCGACCCTTCAATACTACCAAGTACAGGTACACCAGAACCAGGAGGTTTGCTTTGGTATGAAACTATGGATTTTTTAAAGCAAGTATTTGCAGAAAAAAATGTTGTTGGTTTTGATATTGTTGAATTATGCCCTAATGAAATAGATAAATCTTCAGATTTTCTTGCAGCAAAACTGTATTATAAAATGTTAAGTTATAAGTTTCAAAATGATGAAACAGAAGATGATTATGACAATGCTTATAACGATAAACCACTAACTAATAATTTATCAAAATTCAAAGAAGAAGATGACTACTAAAGGAGCAATTTCAAACTTTATTGAAACATATTATTTGCATTTCAATGCTGCAACTGTTGTCGATGCAGCAAAATCTTATGAAGAGCAATTAGATAAAGGTTCAAAGATGTTAGTGTCTTTGGCAGGAGCAATGAGTACAGCAGAAATAGGAAAGATTTTTGCTGAAATGATACGACAAGATAAGGTGCAAATCATTTCTTGTACAGGTGCAAATTTAGAAGAGGATATTATGAATTTGGTTGCACATTCTCATTATAAACGTATTCCTAACTATAGAGACTTAACGCCAGAAGAAGAATGGGATTTATTAGAACAAGGCCTTAACCGTGTTACAGATACTTGCATTCCAGAGGAAGAAGCATTTAGAAGATTACAACAACATATTTATAAAATATGGAAAGAAGCAGAAGCTAAAGGAGAACGTTATTTACCACATGAGTACATGTACAAAATGTTATTATCTGGAGTCTTAGAAGAATATTACGAAATAGATTTAAAAGATTCATGGATGTATGCAGCAGCAGAAAAGAATCTACCTATAATTTGCCCAGGATGGGAAGATAGTACTATGGGAAATATTTTTGCAAGTTATGTCCTAAAAGGAGAGCTTAAAGCCAGTACTATGAAATCTGGAATTGAGTATATGACCTTTCTTGCAGATTGGTATTCTGATAATTCGGATAATGGTATAGGATTCTTTCAAATTGGAGGTGGAATAGCAGGAGATTTTCCAATATGTGTTGTACCAATGCTATATCAAGATATGGAGCGTACAGATACACCTTTTTGGAGCTATTTCTGCCAAATAAGTGATTCTACCACAAGCTATGGCTCGTATTCTGGAGCAGTTCCGAATGAAAAAATAACTTGGGGAAAATTAGATATTAATACACCAAAATTTATAATAGAGAGTGATGCTACGATTGTTGCTCCGTTAATCTTTGCCTATTTGTTAGGCATGTAACACTAAAAAAATGATACGTAAAATTGTAGATTATCAAAAGTTGAATGAAGACATTTTAAACCTATTAGTGGATAAATTCCCTGATGGATATGCTGACAAGGATATAATCGCATTTAGAAATGCACAAAATGAATACATAGAAGCTGTTGAAGTAAGAACCGAAGATACAGTCTATTTAGTAAAAGTTGGAAAACGATTAGTTCAAGCTATGGAAGAACATGAAGAAGATGATAACTTGAATCAGAAAGGCGAAAAAGTTCAAGAGACTTCACTTTCAATGTCTTATAGGTTCTAGAGAATGAGTGGAGATAATAACGAAGAGAAGAC
>CAKZMU010000055.1 GCA_937129145.1 uncultured Lacinutrix sp.
TTTCTAGTTTCATTGTAAGTTACCGTTGCATCACCACAGTTATCCGTAGCAGTTAAAGTAACAGCATCAGGAACTTCGTCACACTCTACAGTAGCATCAGCAGGAAGTGCTTCAACAAAAGTAGGCGCTTTAGTATCTTGAACAGTGATAGTTTGTGTATGTACAGTTTGTAATCCACAAGCATCAGTAGCAGTCCATGTTCTTACTAACTCGTAGTTAGACACACAGCTACCATCGTTTCTAGTTTCATTGTAAGTTACCGTTGCATCACCACAGTTATCCGTAGCAGTTAAAGTAACAGCATCAGGAACTTCATCACACTCAACAGTTGCATCAGCAGGAAGTGCTTCAACAAAAGTAGGCGCTGTAGTATCTTGAACAGTAATTGTTTGTGTATGTACAGTTTGTAATCCACATTCATCAGTAGCAGTCCATGTTCTTTCTAATGTGTAATTTGAATCACAGCTACCATTAGTTCTTTGTTCATCAAAAGTTACTGTAGCATCCCCACAGTTATCTGTAGCCGTTAAGGTAACAGCATCAGGCACTTCGTCACACTCAACAGTTGCATCAGCAGGAAGTGCTTCAACAAAAGTAGGCGCTGTTGTATCTTGAACAGTAATAGTTTGTTTATGAGTGACTGAATTACCACATTCATCGGTCGCTGTCCAATATCTTTCTAAGGTATAATTAGAGTCACAACTACCATTTGTTCTATCTTCTTTAAAAATAACGCTAGCGTCCGAACAATCGTCAGTAGCTGTTAAAGTTTCAGCAGTAGGAACTTCATCACACTCTACAGTAACATCGCTAGGCAAAGTTTCATTAAAAGTGGGTGCTGTAGTATCTTCAATAATAATTGCTTGCACGTCTGTTGCAGTTTTTCCGCAGGTATCAGTAACAGTAAATGTTCTTTTTACCTCTGTTGAACAACTATCGCTAGATATAATTTCATCGATATAAGTAATGGTATCAATAGCAATATCGTCTGATGCATCTCCACCACCATCTAAGGCAGATTGAAGTTCACCAAGAGTAATTTCTTCTAGTGTATCACTAAATGGTAAATTGCTAATATCATCTTCGTCACAACCTTCTTTAGTATAATCTGTAGGAGCAGTTATTGTTGGGTCTTCTTTGTCTATAGATATTATTGAAGTACTTACTTCAACGGTGCAGCCAATTGAATCTTTAATTGTTATTGTATGAATACCATATCCTAAGTTTGAAAATGTATTACCACTTTGGTAATTAGAACCACCATCAATTGAATATGTGTAAGGTGGAACACCTTCTATTCCGGATGCGGTTATCTCTCCATTTGTGTCGTCTTCACAAGTTATATCAGTTTTTGATACAATTTCTCCCTCTAAATTAGTTAATACTAAATTTAATTCTGCAGCAGGTGAAGCACAATTATCTGTACTATTATAGTAAAATGCATAATATGGTGCTGACGAAGGAGCAGAAACAATGGTACTTGTTAAATGATCTCCTAATACTAATGGGTCAACATTTGTGCTCCAAGTAAGAAAAGAACCTGGAGGTTGAATTGAAGTAGAAGATATATAATCATTTAAATCTACTGTTGTTGACTCACAAAACACTTCAGTTTTAGTGCTACCAACTGTACTTGTAAATTTTGGAGGATTTGCATACCCTTCCATACTTAATCTTAAACCATCAACTAAAACCACAGATCTACCTGGGTCGCCAGTTTTGTAAAAAACATTTACACCACCTGAGCTATCAGATTTAAATGTTATACAAATTGTTTCCCAAAATGGGTTAATCTCTGTCCAACCTCCCGGATTTTGAAATCCTCCGTTTCCACTTGTAGCATTTGAAAGCATTGGTGGAAAGTCTGAAGCTGGGTGAATTGTTAAATCATTATGAGTATATGTTAAAGCATCTGAAATTACAGTTCCTCCCGAACCAATTCCAAAAGAAAGATTTGGTGTGTATTCAACAAAACTTCCATCACTGTTACTATATCTTGGTATTACAGCTATCTCAAAGCAAACAGTGTAGTTTGTATTAGGCAATACAGTTAAATCTTGATGAATAGATTCATTTTTATATGAGAAAATAGCAAATCCACCTCCATCTGGAGAAGGTGAAATAATTGCTGGTGTATCTATGTTTGCATCAGAGTTTGAATAAGAAATATATTGTCCTTGAGAATAATCTACTGTTCCGTTATCTTTCCAGCAGTCGTATGATACATTTGCAGCATATTTACTACCATCTATGGCTGTTTTTTCTCCTCCCCAACCAGAATCTGGAGTCATTTTGTCAATGCCAAAACTTCCACAAGTTATAACATTACAAGTACCAACTAAACTTGGTGTTGATGAACTTGAACGGAGTGAGATTGCTTTTTGTGCATTATACTTTAATGCTCTTTTCTTTAATAATGTTTCAAACGCAACCTGTTCTGTTCTTGATTGAGTTCTTTTTGGCCAATCGGCAGATTCGCCACCTGTTTGTTGACCAAACATGGTGAACATATTAAAACATATTAAAATTACTAGTGTAGCAGTTGTTTTCATATCTAATAATGATTAACTAAAACTTTTCGCTAAGCGATTATACTTTTATTATTTGTTGATTAAAACCCAAATATTCATGTACGATGTTACTCGTAATGAACTAATTCGATTAAAATGCGAGGGAAGAGCACTAAAAAGTGCGAATGGATTAGAATTCTGAATTAGATTTGGGATCATTTTTCATTTATTTCTACAGCAAAACAAAAGATATACCTTATCGTTAGCAAATATTAATGCTATATAGCTTAAAAATTCGTTAAAACGATTTAGATATACTACTTAACGGTAAAATAAGTATTTAGTCGGTTGTGCATTATTTAATTAATTTTAGAGTGCCAAAGTAAACGTTAAAACCGAAAAAAACAACATTTTGTCGATAAAAAACGCATTTAAACGATATTTTATGAAAGAAATTATTTTTGTTAGGCATGCAAAATCGTCGTGGGACTACGATGTAAGTGACAGAGAAAGACCATTAAAAAAGCGAGGAATCAATGATTCTCACTTGGTTTCTAATTATTTTAAGCAAATTAATTTTGCTCCTGATATTATTTTTTCCAGCCCAGCAAAACGTGCAAGAAAAACCTGTAAAATATTTTTAGAAAATTTAGATTTTCCTATATCTAATATGAAAATTGAAGAGGATATTTACGATTTTGGCGGCAATCAATTAGTCAATTTCATCAAATCTTTAGATAATGACCTACAAAAAATTATGATTTTTGGTCATAATCATGCACTAACTTCTATTGCAAATACTTTTGGTACTAAGTATATTGATAATGTCCCAACTGCAGGTTTGGTTAAACTATCTTTTGACATTGATAATTGGAAAGACTTGAAGAAGGGAGTAACTACAATAACCATTTTTCCTAGAGATTTAAAGTAATTTTTAATTAATTGTTAAAAACTACTATTAGATTTATAATCTAAAAGCTAAAAGACTTTTTATATTTGAATTATATATAAACCAAGGAGATTTCACTCTTTATACTAACCAAAAAACACCCCTTATAATCAATGCTGTCTATAAAAAAGTATGGCGCCATAGATATTGGTTCAAATGCTGTTAGATTACTAATAGCTATCATTATTGAAGAAGAAGGCAAGCCTGTTCGTTTTAAAAAAAGTTCTTTGGTTAGGGTGCCTATTCGTTTGGGAGCAGATGTGTTTGTTAATGGAGCTATTTCTAAAGAGAATAAAAAGCGCTTAATGGATACCATGATGGCGTTTAAGTTGCTCATGAAATCACATAAAGTTGAAAAGTATAAAGCATGTGCAACCTCAGCAATGCGAGAAGCATCTAACGGTATCGATGTTTCCCAAGACATACTTAAGCATTCTAATATTCAAATTGATATTATTGATGGTGAAGAAGAAGCTGCTATAATCGCCGAAACTGATTTACACGAGTATATTGATAAAGACAGGAATTACCTTTATGTAGATGTTGGAGGAGGTAGTACGGAGTTTTCTATAATTCGCAATGCTGAAAAAGTCTCATCAAAATCATTTAAGATTGGAACAGTGAGGCTTTTAAATGATATTGTAAAACGAGATACTTGGCAGGAATTAGAAACTTGGATAAAAACCAATACTGAAAAATACAATAAAGTTGATGTTATTGGTTCTGGTGGAAATATTAATAAAATCTTCAAAATTTCCGGAAAGGCTATTGGTAAGCCTTTAACTTACTTTTACCTTGGTTCTTATTATCATAATTTGAAATCGTATTCTTATGAAGAGCGTATTACAGAGTTAAATTTAAACCAAGACAGAGCAGATGTTATCATTCCTGCGTTACAAATTTATTTATCTGCCATGAAATGGAGTAAAGCAAAACATATATATGTACCAAAAATTGGATTGTCTGACGGAATTATAAAAAGTCTCTATTACGAAACAGTACCAAGCAAGACCATTTAACCGTGTACAGTTTCTTTATTGCCAAGGTTTTTCATTATTTGAGCTTCATACTCCAATAAATCTTGCCATTTTTTATCAACCTCTTTTCTGTCGCCATATTGTCGCGCATAGCCTAGAAACATCGTGTAATGATTGGCTTCACTAATCATAAGTTTTTTATAAAATGATGCTAGTTTTTTGTCTTCCAATTCTTCTGATAGTAATCTAAAACGCTCACAACTTCTAGCTTCAATCAATGCTGCATATAGCAGCCTATGTACTAACTGGGTTGTTCTGCTGCCACCTTTTGGGAAAAATTTAATGAGTTGTACCACATAATCATCTTTTCTATCTCGTCCTAAGGTGTAGCCACGTTCTAAAATAATATCATGTACCATTTTAAAATGACTCATTTCTTCTTTTACCAAGGCAATCATTTCTTGAACCAAATCAGTATATTCAGGGAAACTTACAATTAATGATATAGCTGTACTTGTTGCCTTTTGCTCACAAAACGCATGGTCTGTTAAAATTTCTTCAATGTTTTTTTCTACAATATTAACCCAACGAGGGTCTGTTGGTAGTTTTAATCCTAACATAATTAATGGATTATGAAGTTTCTATAAGTTCAATGGTTCTTTTTCCAGTATTATCAAAATGGATACTATACATTTTATAGTTTTTAGATTCTGGTATTTGAAATGAGCAGTACAGTTTATAATTGTTATTAGTACTTTCAAAGTCATCTAACCAAACATATTGTAACACAGCACTTTCCCAAAAGCTTTGCTCATTGGTTTTAAAACTATTCTTATTTATGACATTAGTAAATAAAAGTTTATCATTTTTAAAGACCTCAATTTGAGATTCAAATTCTCGGTAATGCGTTTTAATATTTGGATTATTTTTATTTGAAACTATTACAGACTCATTTGAAGATGAATAGTAAGACACTTTTACATTGGTGTTAGCATCAATTATGGTATCAGTAACTCTTTTTAAATAATCTTCGGGTACAAATTTGATAACCTCTGTAATAGTATTAGAAAAATCACTTCTGGATAAACGCTCTGTATTACTTTCTAATGCTCGGTTTCTGCCATCGCATGAGGTCATTATTACGGTAGAAAGAGTTAATATGAATATGTAGTATTTCATTAAATATCTAAGTCAAAAGTTTTACGTAATATCTCAATATTTGGATTTTTCTCTTTTAATTTTTCGTATTTCTCAATAGGTGTGTAGGCATATTTTTTTTCCAGTTCTTCATTAACAGTAATATCAATAGTTACTGAAAAATTATTTAGCTTTTTTCTAATATAAGCTAGTAAATCGTACTGTTGTCTTTCGACTTCCACCTTGTTTGTTGAGTTTGGAAATACCACATTAATCACAGTGTCATTGGTGAGTTTTGGTGTATCTATTCGTAAAATGGATGCTAAATTGTATTTCCCTTTTTTCTCTAAGTTAACAACAAACTCTTCCCATGCTTCTTGCATATTGCTTTCAGAAAATGCATCAGTAGGAAGGTTTTCTTCATCAATAACAACTTCCATTTGCCTAATAAGATGCTCCTTTTTCTTCTTAATGCTACTTAGCGACAAACCAGAAGTGGCTTTGGTTTGTTTGTTTAAAATTATTTTTGGTCTTTTCTCAGCTAATTTTTGAGCAATTTCTTTTTCTGGAGACTTAGCTTTTGCAATTTCTGGTTCTGGCTCACTAACAACAGAGGATTCTAATGGTTTGACCACATTAATTTGCCCTTCTGTTTTGTTAGGTTTTTTAACAGGAATAGGAGTGATGCCTTTTTTACGGAAATAGGAAGCAGGAATTATAAAGTGTTTACTGCTCTTTTTTTTTTCTCCATCATAAGTGATAGAGGCAAGTTGCATAAGGCATAATTCTACCAACAAGCGTTGGTTTCTACTGGTTTTGTACTTAAGGTCACAATCGTTAGCCAATTCTATGCCTTTAAGTAAAAAACTCTGTGAAGCTTTTTGAGATTGCTTTTGGTATTTTTCTTTTGTTTGGTCGCCGACTTCCAATAAATCTATGGTTTCGGGAGTTTTGCAAACCAATAAATCCCTAAAGTGAGATGCTAAACCAGCAATGTAATGATGCCCATCAAACCCTTTGGAAATGGTATTGTTAAATTGAAGTAGCAATTCAGGAATTTTATTTTCCAGTATTAAATCCGTACTTTTAAAATACGTTTCGTAGTCTAAAACATTCAGGTTTTCTGTAACGGCTTGTCTGGTTAATTTTTTTCCAGAAAAACTTACAACTCTATCAAAAATAGAGAGTGCATCACGCATAGCGCCATCAGCTTTTTGGGCAATAATATGCAACGCATCATCTTCAGCATCAACACCTTGTTGTTCGGCTATGTACTTTAAGTATTCTTTTGCGTCTTTGACCGTAATTCGCTTAAAGTCAAATATTTGACAACGAGATAATATGGTTGGAATAATTTTATGCTTCTCGGTAGTTGCAAGTATAAAAATACAGTGCTTAGGTGGTTCTTCAAGTGTCTTTAAAAAGGCATTAAAAGCCGATTGTGATAACATGTGAACCTCATCAATTATATACACTTTATATTTTCCAACTTGTGGTGGAATGCGAACTTGGTCTGTTAAATTTCTAATGTCATCAACAGAATTATTAGACGCAGCATCCAACTCAAAGATGTTAAATGCAAAATCTTCATCTTCAGTTTCATTGCCATCACTATTTATCATTTTGGCAAGAATACGTGCACAGGTTGTTTTACCAACTCCACGAGGCCCTGTAAATAAGAGTGCTTGAGCTAAATGATTGTTTTCTATGGCATTTAGTAATGTATTTGTAATAGCTTGCTGACCAACAACATCCTTGAATGTTTGTGGTCTATATTTACGAGCTGATACTACAAAGTGTTCCATGAAAAAAACTTAGAATAGCAAAGTTAAAAAATCAGTTCAAAATTAAGAATTAGTAAGCAGTATTTTAAGTTGAGTTATTAACAATTTATGTACTTTTGCCTTTAAGTAAATCGCCTTATCGTGCAGACATTTATCGTTTGTAAGGAAAGTCCGAACACCATAGTGCAACATAGTGGCTAACAGCCACCAGTCGTGAGGCTAGGAAAAGTGCAACAGAAAGTATGTACAGGTCATGCTGTAGTGAAACCAGGTAAACTCTATGTGGTGCAATGTCATGTAAACCAATGTCTGAGCGTAGCGCGCGCGATGTTGGAGGGTAGGCAGCTAAAGTTTGCTGGTAACAGTAAACGCAGATAAATGATAAGGGTGCTGACATGATTTTTCATCGTCAGTAGACAGAATTCGGCTTATAGATTTACTTAACTAAACAAGCTCTTAGAAATTTCTAGGAGCTTTGTTTTTTATTTAATCTGCCTTAGGCAATTCAAAAAAGCTAAACATATTCCCTCCATAGCTTTTAGAATGACTATAGTTTTTTAATTCGGAAAGGTTGGTGTGTTTAGAATGTTCTACTATCAAGATACCATTTTCTTCTAATAATTGATTTTGAAAAACCAATTCAGGGATTTTTGAAAACGCATCAACCTCAAAATTGTATGGTGGGTCTGCAAAAATAATGGTGTGTTTTAGCCTACTTTTTTCTAGATATTTAAAAACATCAGCTTTTATTACTTGAATCTCAAAATCAAACTCATCAGAAGTTTGTGCAATAAATTTTGTGCAACCAAAGTCTTTATCTACAGCAATAATATTTTCGGTGCCTCTCGATGCAAATTCATAACTTATATTTCCTGTGCCAGAAAAGAGGTCGAGAACTGATATGTCATCAAAATAAAAGTGATTATTTAAAATATTGAATAAGGATTCTTTTGCCATGTCTGTAGTTGGCCGAACAGGTAGGTTTTTTGGTGCAGATAAACGTCTGCTTTTATAT
>CAKZMU010000056.1 GCA_937129145.1 uncultured Lacinutrix sp.
CTTTAGAATTGTAAAGAGCAAATACATAGTTGGATAAACAAAAAGGGTGCTTATAATTAAGCGCCCTTTTTGTTCATATTAAACTCACTAATAAATTAATAGAAATCACCATAACAATAATAATAACTAATCCAATAAATAAAATTTTACGCCAAAGAGTATCGTCTTTATTCATTATCACTCACTAATTATTTGGGGTTTTTTCTCCAAGAAAATGAAAGCTCCAAGCTATTACCACTTGGAGCCTTCCATAATTCTCCCTAAGAACTAATTAATAGCTCTGTAAATGTCATAAATAAATCAATACCAAACAATACGTAACGTTACGTATATTTTAAACTATGATGCTTTGGTTTTCTTTGGCCCAAATTAGCAGGCAATTTTGGTAAGGCTCTATGTTTAATTTTTTAACAATATTACTTTTGTGCTTTTCTACAGTTCTATCCGAAATGCTTAATATACAAGCAATGTCTTTAGCTGTTTTGTTTTGAGCAATTAGTTTTAAGATGCGCTTTTCAGATGGAGTTAAAGCGTCAATATTTGCAGGTTTAGGTTGTCCAGAAAACTGGTCTTCTATTTCTTTACTAAAATATGGAGTGCCTTTGGCGACCGCTTTTAAGCAATTTTCAATTTCCACTAAAGCAAATTCTTTTAATAAATAACCATAAATATTAAGCTGTTTTGCTTGATGATAGAATGTGCTATTTTTTTCGAATGTTATAAGTACAATTCTTGTGTCTAATTTTTCATGACATAGTTTTGCTATTTCAACACCAGTTAAATGAGGCATTTTTATATCTAGAATAGCAATATCTGGCTCGTGCTTAAGTATTAGTTTATAGGCTTCTTTCCCATCTGTGGCACTATCAATAATGTTGTAGTTTTTTTCAATTAAAAAATCCTTTAACCCTTTAAGGACTAACGGATGGTCATCAGCAATGATAATTGATGGATTCATATAGGGATTGGTCGAATAGCTATTAATTAAAGTTTAATATATAAATATTTCTTTTGGTAGTCAATAATTGCTTTAGTTTTTTTCAAGATATCTGCTCCTATAATACCATGCACTGAGTTTTCATCATGGTTGGCTAAGGCCATATTTACATGGGTTAAATCGAATAGAATGATTGAATTTTTTTTCGATTTCCATTTACCAATTTTAACGACATTCTTTTTTGAAACTTGAGTAAGCATATCAATAGCTCCGGCTCCAGCCGCTTTAACATCAGAGTCTTCTACAGTTAACCCAAACATATTGGCATGCTCAAAATCGACACAAGAGTTTGAGGCACCTGTATCCAAAATAAACCGTCCTTTGTTACCATTAATAGAGGCTTTTAATTCGAAATGATTGGTTTTGGTAAATTTCAACTTCACTTTGCAATAGCCTTTGTTAAGCAGAAAATCTTTAAGCTTTTTATCCATTTTTGCGTTTAAAAATTAGAAACCATAAAAGTAAACCAATCGCTAAACCAGAAAAAATAATAAGGATGTATTTTAAAATACCAATAAAAAATCATCATGATTCTTGATGACTTTTTTACTTTTACACCATGATAATTACCGACACTCACACCCATTTATATAGCGACTCTTTTGATGATGACCGCGACCAAATGATGCAACGTGCTTTTAATCAAGGCGTCACACGTTTTTTTATTCCAGCCATAGACTCGTCGTACACAAAAGCGATGCTTGAGCTTGAAAAAAATTATCCAGATCATGTACACCTTATGATGGGATTGCATCCAACATCAGTTAAAGACAATTACAAAGAAGAGTTAGCGCATGTTGAAAAGTTACTATCAGAAAGGCCGTTTGTTGCCATTGGTGAAATAGGTATCGACTTGTATTGGGACAAATCGACATTAAAAATTCAGCAAGATGCTTTTAGGTATCAAATTAAGTTGGCTAAGCAATATAAATTACCAATTGTTATTCATTGCAGGGAATCTTTTGATGAAATTTTCGATATCCTTGAAGAAGAAAAAGGCGATGATTTATACGGCATTTTCCATTGTTTTACAGGAACAATAGAGCAAGCCAAAAAAGCCATTTCGTATAACATGAAACTTGGTATTGGTGGTGTAGTAACATTTAAAAATGGTAAGATAGACCAGTTTTTGAATCAAATAGATTTAAAACATATAGTATTGGAAACCGATTCGCCCTATTTAGCACCCACACCATATAGAGGTAAGCGCAATGAAAGCAGTTATATAATTAATGTACTGGAAAAATTATCATATATATATGGTATAACTAAAAAGGAAATTGCTGATATTACAACTGCTAATTCAAAAGACGTATTTAAAGTTTAAACATGAAGATACCAAACATACTATTAATATATACTGGAGGCACTATAGGGATGGTTAAAGATGCCGAAACAGGTGCGTTACGTTCTTTTAATTTTGATAATTTATTAGATAATATACCAGAGTTAAAGCTGTTGGCATGTTCTATAGATACGATATCTTTTGAAGAACCTATAGATTCCTCAAACATGAATCCAGATTATTGGCTGCAAATAGCCGAAATAATTGAAAAAAATTATGACACTTGTGATGGATTTGTGGTATTACATGGTAGCGACACTATGAGCTATTCGGCTTCGGCATTAAGTTTTATGTTGGAGAATTTAGCTAAACCAGTCATATTCACAGGCTCGCAATTGCCAATTGGCGATTTACGTACCGATGCCAAAGAAAACTTAATAACCTCCATACAAATAGCTTCAATGCAAGAAAAAGAGCAGCCACTTATTAAAGAAGTTGGGCTCTATTTTGAATACAATTTATATCGTGGCAACAGGACCACAAAAATAAATGCCGAACATTTTGAAGCGTTTGCTTCATTAAACTATCCGCTTTTAGCAGAATCTGGCGTACATCTTAAAGTAAATAAAGAGTATTTGTTTCATCCTAACGAGGACGAAATACTTAAAATCCATAAAATACTCAACAACAATATTGCTATTGTTAAATTATTTCCTGGTATTTCTGGAGAGGTGCTGCGTTCTATTTTTTCAACCAAAAACCTACAAGGTGTCATACTTGAAACTTATGGTGCAGGAAACACCACCAACAGAACTTGGTTTGTTGATATGTTAAAAGAATATATAGACAAAGGCATACATATAGTTAATGTAACACAATGTTCAGGAGGTAGTGTTATTATGGGACAATACGAAACAAGCACCCAACTTAAAGACATTGGTGTTATCTCTGGAGGCGATATGACTACCGAAGCAGCAGTGACCAAACTCATGTATTTATTGGGCAAAAACATATCCACAGAAAAATTTAATGAATTTTTTGAAAGCTCTTTGCGAGGCGAACTATCTTAAATTTAACAATCAAAAATTTTAGCGTTTAAACTTTTTTTTGTTATTTGAGCCGCTGTAACTAAAAAAGTAAAGTTATAGAGAGGTGGCCGAGTGGTCGAAGGCGCACGCCTGGAAAGTGTGTATGCGTTAATAGCGTATCGAGGGTTCGAATCCCTTCCTCTCTGCAAAAGAGATAATTGCGATTTTCCTAATAGAAATGACTTATCTCTAAATAAATTTTAATTTTTTAATTACATTTTTTTTATATCTTTAACGCTTTAACTAATAAAATTAAGATCAAGAACAATGAAAAGATTATTTTCTATTCTAGCCATCGCATGTATTATGGCATTCGGAACTGTAAATGCTACTACAAATGCGAACACTACAACAACAATTGTTAATACGGTTGTTTCAGCCCAAGAAGATGGCGCTGCTGATGCAGAAGACCTTGGATTTCATCAAGAATTAAAAAAGAGATTTATTGAAGGAGGCCCAGGATTTATGGGTATTGTACTTTTATGTTTAATTCTTGGATTAGCAATTGCTATAGAAAGAATTATCTTTTTAAACTTATCTACTTCAAATTCTAAAAAATTAACTCAAAATGTTGAAGACGCACTTGCATCTGGAGGTGTTGAAGCAGCAAAAGAGGTTTGTAGAAATACAAAAGGGCCTGTAGCATCTATATTCTATCAAGGATTAGATCGTGCAGACGAAGACATTGACGCCGCAGAAAAAGCAGTAGTTGCTTACGGAGGCGTACAAATGGGGCAATTAGAGAAAAACGTATCTTGGATATCATTATTTATCGCCTTGGCACCAATGTTAGGGTTCATGGGAACGGTAATTGGTATGATTCAAGCATTCGATAAAATTGAAGCAGCAGGAGACATGCAACCATCTTTAGTAGCTGGTGGTATTAAAGTTGCACTTCTTACAACCGTGTTTGGTCTAATTGTTGCTATTATATTACAGATATTCTATAATTACATCATTTCTAAAATCGATGCAATTGTAAACGATATGGAAGATGCATCAATTACATTGATGGATTTATTGGTAAGACACAAGAAGTAATAACAACAACTTAAAAATCTTTATAGATTATGAATTTGCAAAAAATAATAAAACTTGTTGCAGCAATAGTTGGAGTTATTTCAATATTCTTTCTTGTAAGAATTATTGGGGCAGGAGATGAGGCTTTAGATGCTTCACCTGATTTACAAGACAGCATTGTATCACCTTTTATGTATATAGCATACATAATATTAGGAATAATGATATTTCTTGTTGTAGTATTTTCAGTGAAACAAATGTTTTCCAACCCAGCAACATTAAAAAAGACCTTAACTAATGTAGGAGCTTTTGCGCTTCTAGCATTAGTAGCATATTTTGGATTTGCTAAAGGTGTTGAAACACCATTAAGAGATGGTGAGGTTTTAACAGCAGGCAACTCACAATTAGTAGGAGCTGGACTGTATTTGTTCTACTTCTTAGTATTTATAGCAGTAGGAATTATGCTGTTTACGGGAATTAAAAAAATGATTAAGTAAATTATGGCAAAAAGATCAGCACCAGAAGTTAATGCAGGCTCTATGGCCGATATTGCCTTCTTACTGTTAATATTTTTCCTAGTAACTACAACTATGGAAAAAGATTCTGGAATTAGCAGAAAGCTACCTCCAATGGAAGAAAATGAAGATGATGTAGTTATTAAGCAGAAAAATATTTTCACAGTAAAGTTAAATGGTAGAGATCAATTGCTTGTTGAAGATGAGTTGATGGAACTTAAAGATTTAAGAGCAGCAGCTGTTGAGTTTTTAGACAATGGTGGTGGTGAAAATGCTGATGGTCAAAAATGTGACTATTGTAAAGGCAAAAAAGATGCATCATCATCTGATCATCCAGACAAGGCAATTATTTCCTTAGCGAACAATAGAGAGACATCGTATAAGTTATACATATCTGTTCAAAATGAATTGGTAGGTGCTTATAATGAGTTAAGAAATAGAAGAGCTTTAGAAGTAGGGCCTCAAAAAGGCTTTAATGACATGAACTTTACAGAAATGAACAAAAACGCTAAAGACGTTAATTGGCCAGGAAATAGGGATAAGTTAAAAGAGGTAATAGACCAAATAAAAAAGGAATACCCTCAAAAGCTTTCAGAAGTAATAGAATAATAATTTAAAACTAAATACTAGTATGTCTAAGTTTAAAAAGAAAAAAGGAGGCGATTTGCCAGCAGTTAATACTGCATCTTTGCCAGATATTGTATTTATGCTATTATTCTTTTTTATGGTGGCAACCGTAATGAGAGATAATACTCAAATGGTAGAAAATAAGCTACCAAGTGCCGATCAAATTGAGAAACTCGAAAAGAAAAATTTGGTAATGCATATTTTGGTTGGAAAGCCTAGTAAACAATATAAAGCGCAATATGGTGATGAAGCTAGAATTCAACTCAATGATAAATTTGCCGAAGTAAATGAAATTCAAGCATTTATTGCTGCTGAACGAGCATCCAAGCGAGAAGAAGAAGTACCTTTTTTGACAACAGCTTTAAAGGTCGATAAAGAAGCAAACATGGGTATTGTGACTGATATAAAACAAGAACTTAGAAAAGCAAATGCTTTAAAACTTAATTATACCACAATACAAGGAGATGTTGCTAATAATAACTAATTAGAAAATAATCTTAATTTGTTAGACAATAATTTAAAAGCACTCTAAAATAGAGTGCTTTTCTTTTGCGTTATATTTGTATTATTGTATCCATTATGAAACGATTATTATTCTTTATTCTAGCCTTATCTACTTATCAGCTTGCCTTTTCTCAAAACATAAGTAATAGAAAGGTTGATGATAGCTTAGGCATAGATTATAAGTATAAAGAAGACCAATACTATTTTGCTATAACCTATAACACTCTAACAAATATGCCTAGTGGGATGTCTCAAAATGGCTTTTCAAGTGGGTTTCATGCAGGGTTAATTAAAGATATGCCAATTAATAAACGACGTAATGTAGCAATTGGCATAGGTTTGGGCTATTCTACAAACTCCATAAACCATAATTTACTAATCTCAAAAGCCCAGAACGAGTCGTATGATTATGAGGTTTTAGAAAACTCCCAGTTTTCTAAAAATAAATTTGTACAGCACCTCATTGAAGTGCCTTTAGAATTTCGTTGGCGTACATCTACAGCTAGTACTTATAAGTTTTGGCGAATTTATTCAGGAATAAAATTTGGATACGTATTTGCTTCAAATACAAAGTTTAAAAATGTTTCAGGGCAAATAAAAAATAACAATATTAAGGATTTTAACCAATTGCAATACGGACTTACCTTCGCCATTGGTTACGATTCATGGAATGCGTATCTACATTATAATTTAAATCCAATTTTTGATTCTAAAGCGCAGCTAGATAATAGTAATCTAGATGTAAAAATGCTAAAAATTGGTATTATGCTATATATTCTATAACCAGTAGTTGAGCATAATTATTTGAGGAATCACCCCAATAAATAAGCCTAATAACAACTCAATATTATTGTGTGCTCGTAGGTGTAACCTTGAAGTAGCAATAGCACCTGTAATAACACACATAAGTATTATTGAACCATTAATGTTTATATGATAGTGAATACTTATTCCTATAAAAAACATTAATACTCCTCCAGCAGCAATCATGTGAATACTAGGCTTAAATTGTAGTATAGCTAGTATTAAGCAAGCTAATGTTGAAAGCAATATGCCTATAAAGAAACAGTATAATTCAAAAAGTTCATTTTTTGGAAGCACACGCTGAATCACTAAAAAAATGATAATGCAATTAAGAGCTAATGGTAAAATACGTTCTTTTGTTGATGGAAGATTTACCGATTCTACCTTTTTAAAGGTTTTTAATAACAAAAACAGTAAAATTGGAAGTACGACTGTAAGAATAGAAATGGAAAACAACTCTAGTTTTATTAGTTCTATTGGAAGGTATCTTGGCGATTTCGCAAAAAAGAATGTAGTGCCTAAAAGCGGCATAAATAAAGGATGAAAAATGTAGGATATACTTTTTAAGAAACCACTCATCCTATATTTCTTTTCTTAACCTAGCCACAGGAATGTCAAGCTGCTCACGATATTTTGCTACTGTTCGTCTCGCAATTGGGTAGCCTTTTTCTTTTAAAATTGTAGCGAGTTTTTCATCGGTTAGAGGCTTCTTTTTATTTTCTTCTTCAACAACAGTCTCCAATATTTTTTTGATTTCTCTAGTAGACACATCTTCTCCTTGGTCGTTTTTCATGGACTCACTAAAGAACTCCTTAATCAGTTTTGTACCATAAGGCGTATCAACATATTTGCTGTTTGCCACTCTTGAAACGGTAGAAACATCCATCTCGATTTCATCAGCAATATCTTTTAAAATCATTGGTTTTAACTTGCGTTCGTCACCAGTTAAAAAGTATTCTTTTTGATAATGCATAATCGAACTCATGGTAACAAATAAGGTTTGTTGCCTCTGTCTAATAGCATCAATAAACCATTTAGCAGCATCTAGTTTTTGTTTTATAAAAATAACAGCGTCTTTTTGCGATTTAGATTTGTCTTTTGATTCTTTATAACCTTTAAGCATATTGTTATATTCCCTTGATACATGAAGCTCAGGAGCATTTCGTCCATTTAGTGTCAACTCTAATTCACCATCAACAATTTTAATTGTAAAATCTGGTACTACATGTTCTACAATTCTTGTATTACCAGAAAAAGAGCCACCAGGTTTAGGATTTAAACGTTCAACTTCATGAATGGCATCTTTAAGTTGCTCTTCGGTGATATCAAACTTTTGTAATAGTTTTTTATAGTGCTTTTTGGTAAACTGCTCAAATGCTTTATCTATAATTTTTTGAGCTAATTCTATATTTGGTGTAGGTGTTTTACGGTGTAATTGTATGCTCAAACATTCTTGTAAACCTCTAGCACCAACTCCAGCAGGGTCTAATTGTTGCACAATGGAAAGCACATTTTCAATTTTATCTTCTGTTGTATAGACATTTTGCGTAAATGCTAAATCGTCCATAATATCTGAGAGCTCTCGTCTTATATAACCACTTTCATCAACACTTCCTACTAAGAATAACGCTATTTGCTCCTCTTCTTCATCTAATCTAAATGTGTTTAATTGTGACTTTAAATGTTGTGTAAATGAGGTGCCTGAAGCATAAGGAACACTTTTATCATCGTCATCAGCACTATAATTATTAGCCTGCATCCTGTAATCAGGAATCTCATCGTCGCTTAAATATTCATCAACATTGATATCTTCAGCATTGATGGAGTCATTATCGTTGTAATCTTCAGTATTGTCGAAATCATCATCGAACTCATCAGCCTTATCCTTACCACTTTCCAAAGCAGGATTTTCTTCCAGTTCTTGTTTTAAGCGTTGTTCAAAAGCTTGTGTAGGTAACTGAATTAACTTCATCAGCTGGATTTGCTGAGGAGATAATTTTTGAGATAATTTAAATTGTAAATACTGCTTAAGCATTGTGTTATTTGGGTTTAGAGTAAAAATAAAAAAAACAATCTACATTATGTTAGAACGTAGATTGTTTTATTAAATATATTTCTTCTTAAGGATTAAAACTCGGCATTTTGAGGCGATCTTGGATAAGGAATTACGTCTCTAATATTACCCATTCCAGTTACAAACATTACTAAACGCTCAAAACCAAGTCCAAATCCAGAATGTACTGCTGTTCCATATTTTCTTAAATCTAAATACCACCAAAGTTCTTCTTCAGGAATATCTAAAGCAGCCATTTTCTCTTTAAGAACTTCTAGTCGTTCTTCACGCTGACTTCCACCAACGATTTCACCAATTCCCGGAAATAATATATCCATAGCACGAACTGTTTTTTCGTCTTCATTCAATCGCATGTAAAATGCTTTAATATTTGCAGGATAGTCAAATAAAATTACTGGACATTTAAAATGTTTTTCTACTAAAAAACGTTCATGCTCACTTTGTAAATCAGCTCCCCACTCATTGATTAAATATTGAAATTTCTTTTTCTTATTTGGTTTAGAATTTCTAAGAATATCAATAGCTTCGGTGTAACTCACACGTTTAAAATTGTTGTCAACAACAAACTTAAGCTTGTCTGTAAGTGTCATTTCGTTACGCTCAACTTGTGGTTTAGATTTATCTTCTTGAATTTGACGCTGTTCTAAAAACGTTAAGTCTTCTTTATTGTTTTCTAGCACATAATTCAACACTGATTTCATAAAATCTTCTGCTAAATCCATGTTGCCATCTAAATCCATAAAAGCTACTTCTGGTTCAATCATCCAAAATTCAGATAAATGGCGAGAGGTATTTGAGTTTTCAGCTCTAAATGTTGGTCCAAAGGTATAGACTTTACCAAGCGACATCGCATAGGTTTCGGCTTCTAATTGACCAGAAACAGTTAAATTAGTTTCTTTCCCAAAGAAATCTTTTGAGTAATCGACATTTCCATCTTCAGTAAGAGGAGGATTTTTTGCATCAAGCGTGCTTAAACGAAACATTTCGCCAGCACCTTCGGCATCACTACCAGTAATTATTGGTGTGTGCATATTGTAAAATCCATTCTCGGTAAAATATTTATGAACTGCAAACGATAATGATGAACGTAAACGCATCACAGCGCTAAACGTATTAGTTCTAGTACGTAAATGTGCATTTTCACGTAAAAATTCTAAGGAGTGTTTTTTAGGTTGAATAGGATATGTGTCAGCATCTGAATCTCCCAAAATCTCGATTGAAGTTGCTTGAACTTCTACATTTTGACCTTTTCCTTGACTTTCAACTAATAAACCTTTTATGTGAACTGCTGCTCCTGTGTTGATTCTTTTTAGAATAGCCTCATCAGTATTTTCAAAATCTACCACACATTGAATATTATTGATTGTAGAGCCATCATTTAAAGCTATAAATCGATTTGCTCTAAAAGTTCTTACCCAACCTTTAACTTCTACATCTATTAATGTGGTTTCTTGAGATAGTAATTCTGAAACGGTACTTAACATCATTGTTCAATTAATTTAAGCTGCAAAGATAAGTGTTTCCCTTAAATTATGTATCGTCATTTTTATCTTCTTCGTCAGGAATAATTCTAAAGTGAGGTTCTTTTAATACTTCTTTATTGGCAATACTTCTTTCTAATGATAATAATAATGAAGGCAACAACAATAAATTGGCTAGCATTGCAAATAAAAGTGTTCCAGATACTAAGGCACCAAGTGCCACAGTGCCTCCAAAATTAGATATGATAAATACCGAAAAACCAAAGAATAATACAATGGATGTGTAGAACATACTAACGCCTGTTTCCCTTAGGGCAGCATATACCGATTTTTTTATTTTCCAATGATTTGCTTGAAGTTCTTGCCTGTATTTTGCTAAAAAGTGTATGGTATCATCTACTGAAATACCAAAGGCAATACTAAACACCAAAATAGTAGATGGTTTAATAGGTACACCTAAATACCCCATTAATCCTGCTGTAATAAGTAGTGGTAATAAGTTTGGAATTAGTGATACAATTATCATTCTGAACGACCTAAACATATACGCCATGAAAATAGATATTAAGAAAATGGCAAGCGACAATGAAAGGATAAGGTTATTTACTAAGTACTTTGTGCCTTTTTGGAATAGATACGCTTTTCCTGTAATAATCACATCGTACCTATCGTCTGGGAAAACTTTTGCAATTTTTGTTCGGAGATTATCTTCAATGCGTTCCATTTTATCTATTCCACTGTCCTTCATAAAGGTGGTAATTCTTGCGTATTGACCAGTAGAGTCTACAAAGTTTTTAAGCAAATCTACATCATTTGAAGAGTTTTTCGCATAAGATAAAATAAAGCTATTTTCTTGCGATGTTGGTAACTGGTAATATTTTAATTTTCCATTATAATAAGCCTGCTTCGAGTATTTTACTAAACTTACTACAGAAATGGGTTTTGAAAGTTCTGGTGTTTCAATAATGAGTTCTTCAAGCTCATTCATTCGTTTTAAGGTAGCTAGTTTCATCACGCCTTTTTTACGCTTGGTATCCACCATAATTTCTAATGGCATAATGCCATTAAACTCTTCTTCAAAAAAGCGAATATCCTTAAAAAAGGCTGCTTTTTTAGGCATATCCTCAATTAAACTCCCAGATATTTTTATTTGATAAATACCAATAATACTTGCTATTAACAGGATTAAGGCAGTCACATAAATAGTAATTTTTCTATGTCTTACCATGTTTTCCATCCAATCGACAAACGTGTTAATCCAACGCTTATTTAAATGCTCTAAATGCTTGTCTTTTGGCATTGGCATATAGCTGTAAATAATTGGAATAATAAGAAGACAAAGCAAGAATATTCCAAGAATACTTAGCGAAGCAACAGTACCAAATTCTTTTAATAGCGTGCTTTCGGTAATAATAAACGTTGCAAAACCAGATGCTGTAGTCACATTGGTCATTAACGTAGCATTCCCAATTTTGGTAATAACACGTTGCAACGATTTTGCCTTGTTACCGTGTTTGTTGACTTCGTGCTGATATTTATTAATTAAAAATATACAGTTAGGAATACCAATAACGATGATTAATGGCGGAATCAATGCTGTAAGTACTGTAATTTCATATTCCAATAAGCCAATGATACCAAAGGTCCACATCACACCAATAAGCACTACAAACATAGAAATAAACGTAGCTCTGAACGACCTAAAAAAGAAAAAGAAAATAAATGACGTTACCAATAATGCAGCACTAATAAAAAGCCCAATTTCATCAATAATGTTTTGTGAGTTTAATGTGCGTATGTATGGCATTCCAGATACTCGAACGTCAAGGCTATATGCATTTTCAAACGCTTCAACTTTTGGAATTAAAATATTGGTGATAAAGTCCTTTCTTTCAGAAGTGTTTACAATATCCTTTTCAAGATATATGGCAGACCTAATGGTTTTTGTGTCTTTGTTGAACAAGAAATTATCGTAGAAAGGATATTGTTCAAACAGTTCGGTTTGAAGCTTTTCTAGCTGATTAATATTGCTTATAGAATCCTTTATAAATGGCTCAAGGTCAAAGTGTTCCTCTTGATTGTTTTTTATTAATTTTTGAAGGTCATATATAGAAACCACAGTTTCTACTTCTGGTTTATCCTTAAAACTGGAAGCTAAATTATCCCAAGCATTTAAATTTTCAATAGTAAAAAGGGAAGAGTCTTTAACACCAAGCACAATTAAATTGCCTTCCTCACCAAAGGTTTCTAAAAACGAATTATACTCTAAATTTACACTATGCTCATCTGGTAATAAATTTGCTTCGGTATAGGTAAAGCGCATTTTATCCCACTGCGAAGCAAAGAAAATTGTTGCGGCAATAACCACCAAAATAATACCAATCCTGTTACGGAGTATTAATCTAGCAATAGCTTCCCAAAAACCAACCGAAAAAAGTCTCGTCATAGCAAATTTAATGGCTGCAAAGGTAGCTAAAATGAATAGATAATTGTCCTTAAATTCAAGGTTTTAACAGCACTAGTCCAGACTGATATTAAAAGTGAACTTAACAGCAATATTATCTTCAATATTTGGTAAATGATACGCACCATAGCGATAGGCAAAACTAAGACCGAAACCAAAAAATAGTTTGTTAATTTCTAATCCAGATTCCGTAAACCCTTTGTCGAGCGTATTAAAACTAATGCCTTGGTGCCTAAATGTATCTTTCATTGTGCCCAAAGCGAAACGAGAAATAAAAACTAACTGAGGTTTAAACCAAGGAGACACATTAAAGGGTGCAAAAGCGTGTTTTAGTTGAAGTGTTGCAAAACTATCAGAAAAGAACTCATTAAAATACATGGTTTCAAAACTATTTGTCCCCGCAACCGAAAATCTACTCCATATTGTTTCTTTATTGACATTATTTGGGTAGGCATGATACATGTGCGTTAACGGTGTGTTTTCGCTTGTTATACCTGTGGTTAAAACTAGTTCGGTGGAGGCATTATTTTTATAGTTGAATTTTTGAATAGTTCTAAAATCAACTTTCGAAAAACTTAAATCGCCTCCCAGTACGTTTGCTAAACTCTTGGTGTATTGAAGCGTGAATTTTGGATAACCAGCTTTTGTTTCGTTTATGCCATTTTCGGAGTATTCAAACTTGCTAAAAGGATTCCATTGTAATGACGTTTTAAACATTGTAAGGTCATAATCAGTGAAACTTTCTCCAGAATTTAAGTCAAAGGTGTAATTATATGTTGGGTTTATATTGCTTACGCCAAATTGTGTTTCGGTAATTATTTTTGGATGCAATTGATGCTCTAAAGAGATAGTTTTTGAAATGTACTTATGAAATAAATCAATATTAATTAAACGCGGTTCAAAAAACTGAAAAAACCGCTTATCTGTTAAAAAATTAGAACTTCCTGTTTCTTGTAAATCATTAGTGTATGCAAGGTTAATCCAAGTATTTGTTTTTTTAGCAATTCTAAAACCACCACCAAAACTATACTTAAAGTTATGATCCAAAAAACCATATACTGTGTAGCCTTGGAGTCTAAATTTTTTAGAAAAATCACTATTGGTAATACCACCCAAACCTGTACGAAATCCTTCATATTGGTTGTACTTTATTAAATACCGTAAATCTATATTTATGTACTTGGTAGGGAAATACCCATTCCCGATACTTCTTAAGAATTCTGTTTTTTTTATGGAATCTTGTTCGGTGGTTTTAACGGAGGTACTATCTATTTGCGACATACCTTTATTTACAAAAAGAAAAAAAACCAATAAAGGTAAGTAATACTTCATTTTAGGGAATTAAAGTACGTATATAACATAAAAAAAGCGACTTTAGTGTCGCTTTGTAATTAAACTGTCATTATTTCTGTTTCTTTTACACTGAAAATATCATCGACCTTTTTAACGTAGTTGTCGGTCATGGTTTGAATATCCAATTCTGCGTTTGATTGTAAATCTTCGGAAACCTCACTTAAATTTTTAATGTCGTGATTGGCATCTTTACGAGCATTTCTTATACCTATTTTGGCGTCTTCAGCTTCAGCTTTTGCTTGTTTTGATAAATCGCGACGACGCTCTTCGGTTAACGCAGGTACATTAATAATAATAGTTTCGCCATTATTCATTGGGTTAAAACCAAGATTAGCAACCATTATTGCGCGCTCAATTTCTTGAAGCATACTTTTTTCCCAAGGTTGAACTGTTATAGTTCTACCATCTGGTGTATTGACATTTGCAACTTGGCTTAATGGTGTTTGTGAACCATAATAATCAACCATTACGCTACCCAGCATTGAAGGGCTAGCTTTACCAGCTCTAATATTTACAAATTGCTTTTCTAAATGCTTAATGGCATTTGTCATAGCTTCTTTTGCTGTGTCTAAAATAAATTTAATGTCTTCGTTCATTTCTAAAATTTTAAATAGATTATTTCAAAAACTAAGCCAAAAATAAACAATAGCGTGATTATAAGTTGACTGTTGTACCAATATTTTCTCCAGAGATAACTTTTAATAAGTTCCCTTTTTTATTCATATCAAAAACAATAATTGGTAATTTATTTTCTTGACTTAAAGTAAATGCCGTGGTATCCATGACTTTTAGACCTTTTTTTAACACATCATCAAAAGTAATGTTATCAAATTTTACAGCAGCTGAATCTTTTTCAGGGTCGGCAGTATAAATACCATCTACACGAGTTCCTTTTAAAATGACATCGGCTTCAATCTCAATGGCTCTTAATACAGCTGCTGAATCGGTTGTAAAATAAGGATTGCCTGTACCACCTCCAAAAATTACAACACGCCCTTTTTGTAAATGACGCATGGCTTTACGACGTATAAAAGGCTCTGCAACTTCGTTTATTTTTATGGCAGTTTGCAATCGCGTAGGGACATCGGCATCTTCTAAAGCACTTTGTAATGCCAATCCGTTTATTACAGTGGCGAGCATTCCCATATGGTCACCTTGTACACGATCCATACCATTGCTTGCGCCTGCCACACCTCTAAAAATGTTTCCACCACCAATAACAATGGCAACTTCAACACCAAGATTGGTTATTTCCTTTATGTCTTGAGCATATTCGGCTAGACGGTCTGGGTCAATACCATATTGTCTAGTTCCCATTAAGGCTTCACCAGATAATTTTAGTAGGATTCTTTTGTATTTCATTAGTTTGTTTGAATGTTTAGCAAAACTACAAATTTTTGTGGTTTACCGAAGACCGATTTACCAAAATTAAAATGAGCTGAGAAAATATAGTCAATATCCTATGCTAATCATATTTTAAATAGTAGAAATTTGGGCATAAAAAAAGCCTCGATTATTATCGAAGCTTTTAATTTATTTTGAATTAGGATGTAATTACCCTAATGATACTCGCTTAAATTCTGTTACAGCAACATCGCCATAAGACTTTACATAATCGTTTACTGTTTTCTTTTCATCTTTAATGAAATCTTGGTCCAATAAACATTGTTCTTTGTCTAAAGTAGTGTTGTCTGAAACGAAACGATCCATTTTTCCTGGAAGGATTCTATCCCAGATTTGTTCAGGCTTCCCTTCAGCTTTCAATTCAGCTTTTGCATCTTCTTCAGCTTGTGCCAATACTTCAGGAGTTAATTGTGCCATAGAAATGTACTTAGGTACATTTTTAAGGGTTTTTCCTAAACGGCCTAGTTCAATATTATCTTTTTCAATTACAGCAATTCTTGCTTCAGTTTCTGACGCTACATAAGCTGGGTCAAAATCTTTGTAAGATAATGTTGTTGCTCCCATTGACGCTACTTGCATTGCTAAGTCTTTAGTTAATACATCAGCTTTGTCAATAACATTGTTTAAACCAACTAAAGCAGCAATTTTCCCAATATGCGTGTAAGCACCAACGTAAGGAGCTTCTATTCTTTCAAAAGCTGTGATGTCGATTTTCTCACCAATAACACCAGTTTGTTCAATTAATTTTTCGGCAACAGTCATGCCTCCAAAATCAGCAGCTAAAAAGTCTTCTTTACTAGAATGGTTAATAGCAATATTTACAAATTCTTCTGCTAATGCTTTGTAAGTATCGTTTTTTGCAACGAAATCTGTTTCACATGCTAAAACTATAGCAACACCAACAGTATTGTCATCGTTTATTTTTGTAATAGCAACACCTTCAGATGATTCTCTGTCGGCTCTTTTTGCAGCAACTTTTTGCCCTTTTTTACGTAAAACTTCAATTGCTTTATCAAAATCACCTCCAGCTTCTACTAAGGCTTTTTTACAATCCATCATTCCTGCACCAGTAGCTTCTCTAAGCTTTTTTACGTCTGCTGCACTTATTTTTACTGTATTTTCCATAATGTATTATTATAAAATAAAAGTCATTTAATTTTTCTATGAGGAAGAACTAAACGACTTTTATATTTTTTGAAATAGTTTTTATTCTTCTTCTTGAGTTGCAACTGGTGCAGCTTTTTCAGCTTTTTTAGTCTCAGCTTTTGGAGCTTCCTTCACTTCTGCTTTCGCTTCAGTTTTTGGAGCGTCTTTTCCTTCAGCTTTAGCATCTCTTTCAGCTTTTCTATCTGCTAATCCGCTTGCTATACCATCGCTAACGTGCGTTAAAATCTTTTCAATAGATTTTGAAGCATCATCATTTGCCGGAATTACGTAATCTACCTGTCTAGGGTCAGAATTCGTATCAACCATTGCAAATATTGGAATGTTTAATTTTTGTGCTTCTTTAATTGCGATGTGCTCACGCTTAATATCAACTACAAACAATGCTCCTGGTAAACGAGTCATATCAGAAATAGAACCTAAGTTCTTTTCTAACTTTGCTCTTAAACGGTCTACTTGTAAACGTTCTTTCTTAGAAAGCGTCATGAATGTTCCATCTTTCTTCATTCTATCAATAGAAGCCATTTTTTTAACAGCTTTTCTAATAGTGACAAAGTTTGTTAACATTCCACCTGGCCATCTTTCAGTGATGTAAGGCATGTTTACGTTCCCTGCTTTGTCAGCAACAATGTCTTTTGCTTGTTTTTTGGTAGCTACAAATAAAATTTTTCTACCTGATGCTGCAATTTTTCCTAAAGCTTGAGATGCTTCTTCTAATTTTGCAGCTGTTTTGTAAAGGTTAATTATATGGATTCCATTTCGTTCCATATAAATGTAAGGAGCCATGTTTGGATCCCATTTTCTGGTAAGATGTCCAAAGTGAACACCACCGTCTAGTAAGTCTTTTACTTCTACTTTTGCCATTTTGTAATAGTTTACGTTCTGTTGAATTAGCAATGATTAAGTGGTCTTTTTATTAAATCGCCTTAATCATTTAGATGCTAAACTAAATCGTGACTCCCAATTTTATCGAGACGTCATCGACAACAATAACTGGTTTAAATTTCTTTTAATATTAACGTTTAGAGAATTGGAATTTCTTACGCGCTTTCTTCTGTCCGAATTTCTTACGCTCCACCATTCTTGGGTCTCTTGTTAATAATCCTTCAGGCTTTAAGATACCTCTGTTTTCTGCATCAAGCTCACACATAGCGCGAGATAATGCTAAACGAACAGCTTCTGCCTGACCTGTAACACCACCACCAAATACATTTACTTTTACATCAAAGTTACCTTCGTTGTTAGTCAATGCTAACGGTTGGTTTACTTTGTACTGTAAAGTAGCTGTTGGGAAGTATGTGTTAACATCTTTTTTGTTGACTGTGATGTTTCCTTTTCCTTCTGAAACATACACACGAGCAACAGCCGTTTTTCTACGACCAATTTTGTGAATTACTTCCATTAGTTAACTTCGTTTAAGTTAATTGTTTTTGGCTTTTGAGCTGCATGAGCATGCTCTGTACCAACAACAACATTTAAATTACGGAATAATGCTGCGCCTAATTTGTTTTTAGGTAACATTCCTTTTACTGACTTTTCTACTAATCTTGCTGGGTCTTTTCCAAACATTTCATTAGCAGTTAGCGATCGTTGACCACCTGGATAACCTGTGTGACGAATGTATGTTTTATCATTCCACTTGTTTCCAGTTAAGTTGATTTTTTCAGCATTAATAACTATTACATTATCTCCGCAATCAACGTGTGGTGTAAAGTTAGGTTTGTGCTTACCTCTTATAAGTATTGCTACTTTAGAAGCTAAACGACCTAATGTTTGACCTTCAGCATCAACCAAAACCCACTCCTTATTAACAGTAGCTTTGTTTGCTGAAATCGTTTTGTAGCTTAATGTGTCCACACTAAATTATTTTTCTAAATTAAACATTCCTCTCTCAAAAAGAGTTTGCAAATTTACAATTATATATTTGATTAACAAACTCTATAACACGTTTATTTTCAGGGAATGTTTTGAGTCTTGAGTTTGATGTTTTTTTAGCACTTAAAAGTTAAACTTTTCTGAAAGAACCACTTTATTTAAAACATCTACTTTAGATTTAACTCTATTATACTAATATTTTATTTTTTTGAACATAATTTATTGTATATCTATGAGAGTTAATATTGCTATGTTCATTTAAAAATCAATCAAAATCAAATGAAATTTTCAACCAAACTGCTCCTATGTGTTTCACTATTATTTTACGGTGTTAATCAAGCGCAAGAATCAACGTCTATTGCTAAAAGAATTTACAACACTACCAATATTGGAGAACACACACCTCCAGTAATTGACGGAAAACTAGATGATGCTGTTTGGGATATGGTTGAATGGGCGGAAAACTTCACCGAGTTAATGCCAGATGAAAACACACCTCCAAGTCAGCGAACAAAATTTAGAATTCTTTACGACGATAAATACTTATATGTAGGAATAAGAGCTTACGACACAGCAGTGGATAGTATTGCTAAGCGCCTTGGAAGGCGTGATAGTTTTGCTGGCGATTGGGTGGAAATAAACATTGATAGTGATCGTGATTTAAGAACTTGTTTTTCATTTACATCTTCTGCAACTGGTGTTAAGGGTGATGAATTTGCAAGTTTAAATGGAGGTAATTGGGATGGAAGTTGGAGTCCAATATGGACAAATAAATCTCAAATAGATGAAGAAGGTTATAGTACAGAAATGAGAATACCGTTAAGTCAATTGCGTTTTAGTAGTGATAATGAACAAGTTTGGGGAATTCAAGTACAGCGTTTCTTTTTTAGAAAACAAGAACGTTCTTTATGGCAAAGAAAACCAGTAACAGCACCTGGATGGATTAGTGAATTTGGGGAACTTCATGGCTTAAAAGGGTTAAAACCTCAAAAGCAATTAGAAATTCAGCCTTTTACAGTCACTAAACTAGATACGTATCCAGAAGAAGTTGGGAACCCATATCGTGATGGAAGCGACTTTAATATAAATGCAGGACTCGATGCTAAAATTGGTATTACCAACGACCTTACGTTAGATTTAACTGTAAACCCAGATTTTGGGCAAGTAGAGGCTGACCCTGCAGCCATTACACTAGATGGGTTTGAAATTTTCTTTGAAGAACAACGGCCATTTTTTGTGCAAAACAAAAATATTTTTGATTATAATTTTGGCAACAATCAAGACAATTTATTCTTTTCAAGGCGTATTGGTAGAAGCCCTCAAGGGTATCCTAGCGCACCATCTGGCGCGTATGTGGACCAACCAGATAATACCACAATTTTAGGAGCTGCAAAGTTTTCCGGGAAGACAAAAAATGGTTGGTCTATAGGTGTTTTAGAAAGTGTGACGGCAAATCAATATGCCGAAATTGACCTTAATGGAGATAAAAGCAAAGAGCTTGTTGAGCCATTAACTAATTATTTTGTGGGACGCTTGCAAAAAGATTTTAATAATAGAAACAGTTATATAGGTGGGATTTTTACAGCCACTAATAGGAATTTAAAAAGTAATTTAAATTATTTAAGAAAAGAGGCCTACACAGGAGGTTTTGATTTTAAACATCAATGGCAAGGTAGAAAGTATTTTGTTGAAGGTAACATTGTGTCTAGTCATGTAAAAGGCAGTAAAGAAGCAATTGCCGAAACACAAACTTCTCTAACTCATTTATTTAATAGAGTTGATGCTAGCCATGTAAGTGTTGACCCAGATAGAACCTCATTAACAGGAACAGGAGGACGTTTATCGGCTGGAAAAATAGGTGGAGGCCATTGGCAGTACAATGGAGGTGTAATTTGGCGTTCGCCTGAATTGGAACTAAATGACATTGGTTTTTTAAGACAAGCCGATGAAATACGCCAGTACTTTAATTTTAGCTATAGAACCTTAAAGCCAACCGAAACTTTTAGAAGGATTAGTGCACGTTTTCAGCAATTTACCACGTATGATTTTGAAGGCAATTTTAATCGTCTCCAATATTCATTAGGAGGAAATCTTGTTTTTAAGAATAATAATGCTATCAATATTAATGCTGTACATAAACCTAGAATTTATATAAATACAGCGTTACGAGGTGGTCCACGTTGGCGATTTTCTCAAGAAGACCATATATCGATATTTTTTGGTACTGATGAAAGCAAAAAATTTAGAACCAATTTTGGGTTTGCTTATTCTGGAGCAAAACAAAATAACTTCTCTATGTTTTTTACCGAAATAGATTTTACCTATCAACCAACCAATGCATTGACGGTTTCTTTTAATCCAAATTACAGTAACAGACCTAGTAAAACACAATATGTAGCACAAACCGATTACAACGGAACGACGCGCTATGTTCTTGGAACGATTGACAACAAAAGTTTAAGTGCTTCTATTAGATTGAATTATACCATTAATCCAAATTTAACGATTCAATATTATGGGCAACCGTTTATATCTAGAGCAAGGTATTCAGCATTTAAATATGCAACTAATCCTACAGCAGATGATTTATACGACCGTTTCGATACTTATGATACTAACCAAATAACCTACAACAACGGTGTTTATAGCATAGATGAAGATTTAGACACAACAACCGATTATTCTTTTGGCGACCCAGATTTTTCTTTTGTACAATTTAGGTCTAATTTGGTAATGCGTTGGGAATATATTCCAGGGTCAGAACTTTATTTTGTGTGGTCGCAAGGTATTACAGGGCTTGTTGACCCAACGGATGGTTTAACATCTGGATTAGAACAAGGAATTTTAAACCAAAAGCCACAAAACACCTTTTTGATTAAGGCAACTTATAGGTTTGTGCTTTAAGGTTGATATATTATTGGATTTGGGTAGAAAGCTGCAATAGCAAACCAGTAGCTATTTACTGAAGTAGTTGAAGTTAGTTTGGCAGCTTGTTCATCGATTAGGTTTTTACCAAAAATTGACCAAGAATTGCCTTCACTGTCTTTAAAGAATACTTCAGATCCATTAAAATCATACTCGTATGTAATTTGTGATTGCTCAGAGGTTAATTCAAATGCATTAATAATGTTTTTGTTGCCAATTATAAGATATTGTTTTCCATTAAAAGAATCAATAATAGTTTTTCCGCCTTCAAAATCTTCAAATTTGTAAACTTTGGCGTCTCCATTATCTATAATAGCAAAAACTCTTTGTTTGCTTGGTAAAGTTGTATTTAAAGGATTTATTGGAAAGATAAAATAATTATGGTCAGTTTTATAATCTCCATAAGGATAAGTGCCATAATCTCTAAATAAATCATTTTCTAAACTTAAAACTTTAGAGTTAGGATACATAAGCTTCCAAGTAGACCAGTTAGTTTCTACAATATTTACTAACGATGGGGTTTCATTAATAAGTTCGCCATTAATACATTCTAATCGTAATTGTGACCAATAACTATCAGTATTTCTGTCATATAGTATAAGGTTAGCATTATAGAGTAACCCAGAAACACCAAATGTTGTTATTGACCCATTTGCATAACCTTCCCATCCAAATGCAGTACCAGTAAGCGGACAGTAGGATATGGTAACGGGATTGTCACTAAACAGCCCATCGTTTACTATTTCATGCCAATCTAGTACAAGGTGAGGATAAGCAAACGCTTGTCCGTTTTTAATGATACCTATTACTAAGTCTTCTTCTTCTAAAAAATTTACTTCTTCAAGATTAATGTAATCTGGATGGTCTATTGAAGGGATGCCATCTTTACCAGGACCACCATCTTTAATTTGACTCAAAGGGATTAACCATTCTTCATTTTGAGTATTTGTAGGGTCATCATCTAGGGCAATATTTTCATTGGCACCTCCACATGAGCTTAGTAAAACAAGTGATATAAATAGAAAAATATAGTTCATTTTTAATCTTATCATTCTAGGTATAGGTCGTTTGAAGTACTTTATTCCTTACAGTTTAAATTTTCTGTTTTTGAGAGCGTAATACATTCTAAACCAAGAACCACAAAACACTTTTTGATTAAGGCAACTTATAGGTTTGTGTTGTAGCTACTTAAAAAAGTGTTTTTCGCAATAAATAATGCACGTTGTTGTGCTTTCGTTATTTCTAGTTATTTCTTAATTGCTTATTGATTTTTAGGATTAATTTATTTGCGTTTTCTCTAAAATTCCTCAATTCTTGCGCATATACATCAAAAAGCACATAATATAATGCTATCTCATTTTTTGCAATAGGATTATTAGAAATATAATCTATTACACCTTCCATTTCCTTGTTTAATAAAAAAGATGAAAACCAATCATATTTTTTTAGATTTTTATTAATATCAACATTTTCACGCATTAACTCCTCGATTGCAACATCTATTTCTACAAGATGTTGATTGTAGAATAAGTTGATTTCAGAAGCTAGGTTTTGCTTCGTGTTTGCGATAAGGTTAGACTGATTTTTTAGTAATTCAAATCCACGCTGGTTAATAGAAAAATCTTTCCATCCCTCTATTACAGATATGTATTGTGGGTTTTTTAACCAGTCTTCTTTTGTGAGTTTTGTGTTTAAAACAGTTTCAAAAGATGGCTTTCTTACCTCATTATGATATTTTAAAATTAGATCAATTTCTGAAATATCATTAATCAAATCTTCTTTTACAATAACATAAATTGAATTGGTAGTTTCCTTTTGCTTTCGGGTTTCATTCCAATTATTGATAGACAACGCAATCAAAATTCCTATAACAACAAGAACGATTTCTCCTACTGCATATTTAAAATACTTTCCAGTTTTGTTTTCCATTAGTAAGTTTTGGCGAATTCTTCTGAAGAACTTAATCATTGGTAGTTGGTTAGTTTCTCTAAAGTTAGCTTAATTAATTAAACCAAACAGCATATTTTTTCCGTCGTAGTTCTAAAGCCAATAATTCTTCCATTTTTAAGGCCTCTGCCCTTGTTGCTAATGCAGGAATGTGATTATACAAACTAGGGCGCAAATACTCACCGTATTTTTGCACGATATTAGACGATAATTTATAACCTTTTTTATTTCTATACCCTGTTTTGTGTTGTAAAAATCGCTCTTTGGGAGTTTTAGTAGTCATACCAACATACAAACATTCCAATACACCATTAAATTGAGGGTTTGCCGCTCTAAACTTGGCATTTTCGGTAAATACTCGTTTAGATAATTCTATAACATAAATATGGTATTTAGGCATATATGAGAGTTTAATGCGTTTTAATCAATATCTAGCGCAGCAATTTTTTTATAGTATCTTAATATTAGCACCAATAGATAAAAAAAATGATTTAGTTTAGTGTTGTAATATATAATTTTTTACTGTTTTAAATCTATTATCAAATTACAATTAAATGGCATTTTTTAAAATTGAAAAGACAAATTTTTACCATGAGAATTCTTTATTAAGTATTTCTGATTTAGTTACTTGGAAAAAGAAAAGAAATGCATACAATTTTAAATCACTTCCTGAAACTGCAATAATTGCTTTAAAAAAAAATGTGTTTTCAAAACAAATACATCCTTTTATGAAAAGAATAAAGGGACTTTTGGGGACTCATTATAAATACAATTCAAAGTTTTTATTGTGCTGCGAGTTTGGTATTGGAGCTTCATCCATAGTTTTGTTATTAGAAGAACTTAAAGAATTGGGTGTTAAAAAGTTTGTATTCGTTGGAGTTGCAGGAATATTGGATGATTTAGTTAATGAAAATAACCCTTTTATAATTTCTAGCACATATTCTTCTACTGGAAGTTCATATTTCTATGATAAAAATGAGTTGTTAAAAAGCTATAATAAGCAATGGTATAACCACATAAAGCAAGTATGTAATTTATTAGAACAAACAGCATGGAGTACCGATTGTCCATTTAGAGAAACACCTTCAATAATAGATTACTATAAAACAAAAGGATGCGGTTTAGTAGATATGGAGTGCGCTGGAGTTTACGCTTTTTCGCAGTATTATAAAATTCCAGCCGTTTGTATTTTAATTGGTGCCGACCGTTTAAGTAAAGCTAAATGGCAAGAGCCGAAAAGCTTTAGTAGCTTATTGAATACACAAAGAAAAATTGTAAAACAATTACTAAACAAGATATAAATGAAATCACCTCTTGTTAGTATTATTATTCCGTTTTATAATGAAGAAAAAGTTTTAAAAAGAGCAATATCTTCTGCAATAAATCAAACGTATTCGAATACTGAAATTATTTTAGTGAATGATGGTTCTACAGATGGTTCTCGAAAAATTGCAGAATCTTTTTGCGAAGAATTTACAAATATCTATTTAATTAACTCAGCCAATGAAAGTCTTGGAGCTGCAAGAAATAAAGGACTTAAAATAGCTAAAGGTGAATATGTCACTTTTTTGGATGCGGATGACGAACTCATGGAGTTAATGATTGAGAGATGTATTGATAATGTTAAAAGCACAAATAACAACTTAGTCGTAGTTAAGTTTAAGCTTTTTACTGAAAGCGTGGAGTTATTAAAAATAGCAGGATGGAGTGGGTTGCCAAAAGAAATAGATGGGATAGAAGCAATTAAGGCGATTTTTACTGGAAATTTAATTCCAACCGCTTGGGGCAAACTATATAAGAAATCAGCTATAAATGGGATTGAATTCCCTGAGAAAGTTTGGTTTGAGGATAATCCGTTTTTGATTGCATTTTTGCTTAAGTCGAATACTGTTAGTTTAATAGATGAAGCGCTATTAAAAATTCATTCTCATAGCACATCAATTACACGACGAATTATTTCTAAAAAGAGGATACTAGACTTACATAAAACATATAAAATTACCAATAACTTAATAGAAGAAAATGTACAAGATATAAGTGTTAAGACAAATATTGTAACATTGGTGTTTGCAAACCAAATTAGAGCAATGTTAGACATTTTTATTTTAATAATGCTTGATAAAAACAAACTTCAAAAACGTGAATTAAAGTATGTTAGAAAAACGTATTTAGAAGTTTTACAGATTGAATTAAAAGAAATTAACACAGATATATCGTCAAAACTTTCATTTAAAATAAAATTATTACAACATATTTTAGTGCTTCCAAAGTATATTGGATGGCCATTTCCAGAGTTATTAATTTATATTTTAAAAACTAATAAGTATAAATATTTAAAAAGATTAAAAGGTTAATTTAATTAAATGTTGAAAAAAAAATATAGCATTCATTTACGGTTTGCAAAGAATTTTACTTGGTTATTTTTATTTAATGGCTTGGGGTATGTTTTTTCTTTTTTAGCATTGCCAATTTTAATTAATAAGTATAGTCTTGTACAAGTTGGATTTATTTATACAACCCAAGCAATTGTTTTGGGGTTAGCGTCTTTAGCCAACTTTAGCTTCGTTTATTATATACCAACAGTTTCTAAAGAAATTTGTGATAATGGCGAGACACGTCTAAAATTATGGAGCTTGACATTACAAGTAAGATTTTTGTTGTCCATTGTTTTGCTAATCATCTCGTTAATAGTGGTTTTACAATTTTTTGAAGAGTTTTTATTGCTCTATATTGTTAGCTTATCGCTACTTATTCCTAAAATAATAAACCCAAATTTATTTTTTAATGCCTTAGAAAAGAATAAATATATTTTCTCTATTGGATTTTTTTCAAAATTGCTTTTTCTGCTTTTAATATTTATATCAAATGATTTCATACTGGTAAATTTATTTCTTGCTATTTCAGAATTTATAGTGATTATTTTTTATCTAAAAAAAGTTCATCGAGATGTTTTTAAGTTTAAACTAATCTCATTAAAAGAGCTTTTGAATTATATGAAGAAAACAACAAATTTATTTTTAGTAAATATATTTTCAATGCTTAAACCACATAGTATTTTGCCCATAATAAGTAGCGTATTTGGAGCGGAATTTGCCGCTTTATTTACTTTGGCAGATAAAATAGTTAATGTTGTAAAAGGCGTTTCGGGTATCATATTTGTTAGTGTATTCCCAATTTATAATAAAGATAAACTGAAGACTTTTGTTTTAAGTCGTTACCAAAAAATCTTGTTAGTTTTTACGCCAATATTAATTACTATTATTATATGGCAAACAAGTGATTATCTAATCTATTTTCTAAATAACTTTAACGAGGATACCTTGGCAAGTACAACTTTAAAAATCTTATCATTATCCACACCAGTTTTCTTTTTGGTTATCCCATTGTTTAGTTATTTTTTACAAAACAAAAAATGGAATGTCATTTTACTTATAGCAATTGTACAATTACTAACATTAGCAATTTCAATATCATTATTATTGTCGCAAAATATTATTGGAGTTGCCAAAAGTATTGTTATATCGGAGTATGTTTTGTTGGTATGTTATTTACTTTATTTCTATAGTCAAAAACTGAATTTATTTTCTCTTCGCAGTTAAAATATAATAATCGCCAAAACCTCTTAAAAAAGGAACTTTATTGGATATAGTATCAAAGCTACTCAATATTTTAAATATAAATGGATGCTGTTCACAGAACTCATTTCGGTTACCAGTAGGCCCTAAAAAAGATATATTTTCAATTTTAAAATTTTCAAAGTCAGCTTTGAGCAAACTTTTAATTTTTCTTGCGCTATGGTAATATGTCTGTACTTTTTCTCCTTTAATATTTGCCAAAACACCTTTTTTATTTAACCTACGAAATGCAGTTTTATCGCCTTTAAAAATCTTTAAAAACTCCCATAAGCATATTTTTGGCATTATAACTAAAGTAATGCTTCCTTTGGGTTTTAAAATGCCTTTAAATGAATTAAACACTTTTCCCAATTCATTTATTGAACTACAATTTAACCCTCCAAAATTTGAAAATATACGCATATACTGTTGCCCTTCAAGTTTATCAAGATTGTTAAAAGAAAGCATCTGAGTCGTTAAGTATTCTTGCAGTTTTTCTGAAACAATTTTTGATGACACATATTGAGTCATTCCTTCAGCCACATCTGTTGCATGTACCTTATAACCACTTTTAGCAAAAAAAACAGCATCAATTCCAGTACCACAATTAATTTCTAGAATGCTATCCTTTTTGTTTAAAGTGCTTGCAAAATGTTTTCGCACTCTATTTCTCATCCAAAGAATTAAACCAGATGTTTTATCTAACATTTCATAGTCATGAGAAATACTCGAAAACCCTTTTCTAATACTATCTTTTTTAGATTTAGAGACATAATATGCCCACAAAAAAGACGAATCCTTTCTTCTAAATAAACGATAGTAAAGCCCGCTTTTTGGACGATATAAAACCCTAAAATCTTTTAAGTTTTCAATGGTATGATGAAAATAATATTGCACCATTTCTGGAAAACCTATTTTGCGGTAGTAACTTTCTGTTCTGGTTTTTGCTTCTATGCGTTCTTTGTTAGTATAAAATGGACTGTCAATTATGTGTATTTCACCTTTTGGTTTTAGAAAAGTGTCAAGTTTCGCAATAAGCTCATTAAAGTTCTCAAAATATTGAATGCTAGCATTTAAAACAATAAGGTCAAATTGTTTTATAAAAGGATGATTAATTTTAAAAAGATTACCATAAACAAACGTAAGATTCTCTTTTTTAAATACCCTAGCTGCTTGTTCCAACTCTAAAGAATTAATGTCTAGCCCTATTACGTTATTGTTGTTGAAGGTCATTACGTTGCTAAACCAACCATTACCACAACCAACATCTAAAATTGAAATATTAGGTTTTGTTTTTACATAATTAATAAATCTATTGGCTGTTTTTTGTCGTAAAAACCACTCATTTTTATTGGGGTTATTTTTTGAAACTTTAGGCAGTAAGGCAACATCTTTATCGCTTAACACTCTTGATTCCTTGGTTCTAACATTTAAATAGTGTGCGCTAAACTCATTAACTTCTTCAGTAAGATAAGCAATGCCGTTTTTTGTTTTATATGATTGAAAAGCTATCACTTTAATGGTTATTATTCTTGATGCGCCCTAATTCAATTCGGTTAAAGTAAGCACTTGGTGCATAATAAAAATAGAGAGCCATAGCTCTAATCTTTGAAAAAGAACTCCGATTTGGTGCCTTGAAAATTTCTTTAAAAAAATAAACAGCTTGACTTTTACGATACTCTTTATGCACATATCTATGCAGTTTTTTGTAGTATTTAGAATTAAACGTGCCTTTAAACATCATAGCTAAATCATCAGAATCTGTCCAATTGGCTTTTAGTTTTAAATCGTCTTTTACCTTGTCATAAAATTTTGTTCCAGGTAATGGGTATGACACAGATATCCCTAAATTATCTGGAAGTAATTCTTTAATCATTTTTATGGTTTTAGTAATATCATCCTTGGTTTCACCCAAATACCCAAACTGAATAAAAAATGCCACACGAACCTTTTTTTCCTTAAGCAAACGTGTTGCTTTATAAATTTGGTCTACCGTTGTTCCTTTGTCCATGGCATCTAAAATACTTTGAGACCCACTTTCTGCGCCAACCCAAACTTCCTCTAATCCACTTTCTGCTAAAGCGTCTATCGTGTCTTCTTTTAATAATAAATCCACACGACTTTGAATGTAATAAGAAATAGAAAGCTGTTCTTTTTTAAGCTCTTTATTGAAATTTTGAACCCAATTAGGCTTCAATCCAAAAATATCATCACACATCCAAAAACGATTCACGCCATAGGTTTTTTTAAGATATTTTATATGCTTTGTAATATACTCTGGAGAATGAGAATTATATCTATTTCCGTAAATGGGTTTTGCACACCAATTGCATTTATAAGGGCAACCACGAGTTGTAACAATATTAAGCGTGAATTTGTTTCCGGCAGTTTCCCATATATTTCTATAAGATTCAATATCTACTAAATCCCAAGCAGGCATTGGAAGTTCATCTAAATCTCTTAGCACGGTACGCTTATTATTTACAATAATTTCATCGTCATTTTTATAGACTATTCCTTGAATATTAGAAGTAGATTCATTGTTTTCAATGGCATCTACTAATTCTTTAAGCGTAATTTCGCCTTCACCTTGAATAATATAATCTGCGCCTTCACCTAAATATTTCTCGTAATTGTCTGTAGAATCCGAACTACAAGCCACGACAATACAATTATAGTGTTTGGCAATTTTAATCATCTCAAAAGCGGCTTCACGCATAGTGGTCAAGCACATTTTTGTAAGGTAATTGAAGCCATCGTCATACAAAACAAATATTTTTGGGTTGTGCAATTTTAAGTGAAGTTCTATTCCTAAAGGAGAGTCTAAAAGATTAGTGTCGTACAATCCTATGTTATATCCGTTTTCTCTTAAATAAGACGCAGCATAAAGGGTGCCTAATGGAGGATAAGGCGTTTTATTCTTCCATTGTTTAAGGTCGAATTTATAAAAATATGAATGCGAAAATACAATATCAAGCATGCTCTGGAGATAATTCTATGTTATACTTCGCTTTTATTTTTTCGTAATCATCATTTAATAAATCAATTACTTTTTTCTGAAAGTTTTGAGGGTGATGTTTAGAGACATTCTTGGTAGATTTCATTGCAATTGCAAATTCCTCCTTTTCTAAATGCCCAAATTTAGATGCCCATTTTTTTAATGTTAGCTTTTGAAAAAACCTATCAAAAAAATCTCCAATATTATTTTTTAATAGTATTTGTAATAATCTTGAAAACCAATATTTTTTAACATCTACAATGGTAGAAGTATGTATTGGTTTTTTATTTGGAAAAAAGGCATTTACCCAATCATTTTCTTTTAAAAAAGAAGAAAATGTGTTTTCTCCACAAACAGGAATTAGTGTAACAATCTCTGAAGCTGTAAACCTATTTTGTTCCGCAATTTGCATTTGATTGCTTGATATAAAATAATTAACACAAAAGTATTTTTTAGAGTTGAGCAAAAATATTTTTTTGTAGAGAATTAATAAGGTGCGCGCTACCCATAAACGGTTTGGTTTAGTAATAATAAAAAAGTCTATATCTCCATCTTTATCATGATATCCTTTTGCAAGCGCACCAGATAATGATACACTTTCAATATATGGGAATTTTGCAATAAACTTAGCAACACGTATAGCTTTAGGTATTACTTTTTTTGCCATTGTATTACCTTTAACACGTCTGTCTATTAGTTGAGGATTGTTATTTATTGTGTAGTAATTGTGAAATTTAAAAACGACTCCTTTTTTTAAAAGCCAAGACAATTCTTCTTTTACATTAGAAATTGATGTGTTGTCTGAAAATTCAAAAACCTCCTCTTCTTTAAGTGGATATTTAAAAATAGAAAAATATAAGATGGGTTTTAGGCTTTTCAAAATATTCTATTTTAATGAGCTTCTAGCCAATTATTACCAATATCCAAATCAACATCCAGAGGTACGTCTAGTTTGTATGCGTTTTCCATTTCGGTTTTAACGAGTGTTTTAATGGCTTCTAATTCTGGTTTAAAAACATCAAACACCAATTCATCATGAACTTGTAAAAGCATTTTCGTTTTGTAATTTCCTTCTTGGAGTTTTTCATGAATATTAATCATGGCAATTTTAATAATATCTGCGGCACTACCTTGTATAGGTGCGTTTACCGCATTACGTTCGGCTGCACCACGAACTACTGCGTTTCTGGAATTGATATCTTTTAAATAACGACGACGCCCTAACACTGTTTGCACATACCCATTATCTCTTGCAAAATCTACTTGCTCGCTTATATATGCACGAAGCTTTGGATAGGTTTCATAGTAAGTTTCAATCAATTCTTTAGATTCACTTCTAGATAAATCGGTTTGGTTGCTTAAACCAAAAGCAGATACGCCATAAATAATTCCGAAGTTGACCGTTTTTGCATTACCACGTTGCTCGCGAGTGACCTCATTTAAGGGTACATTAAATACTTTGGAAGCTGTTGATGCATGAATATCTTCACCATTTTTAAAGGCTTCAATCATGGTTTCTTCTTTGCTTAAAGCCGCAATAACACGCAGTTCTATTTGTGAATAATCGGCAGCTAGAAGCGTGTAATTTTCATCTCTTGGCACAAATGCTTTTCTAACCTGTCTTCCTCGTTCGGTTCGTATTGGAATATTCTGTAAGTTAGGATTATTGCTACTCAAACGTCCTGTGGCTGCAACGGTTTGCATATAATCGGTATGCACTCTTCCAGTACTTTCTTCCACTTGAAGCGGCAACGCATCAACATAGGTGCTTTTTAGTTTAGCGAGTCCACGATAGTCCAAAATATTCTGAATAATATCATGGTCTTTTGCTAAATAACTCAATACATCTTCAGCGGTTGAATATTGCCCAGTTTTAGTCTTTTTAGGCTTATCGACCAATTTCATTTTTTCAAATAAAATCACACCTAATTGTTTTGGCGAGGCAATATTAAATTCTTCACCAGCAGCTTCATAAATCTGCTTTTCAAGTTTTGCTATATCATTATTAAGTGCTTCTGATAAGGAATTTAAAAAGTCAGTATCTAGATTAATACCTTCCAATTCCATAGCTGCAAGCACACGCAGTAATGGGATTTCAATCTCATCAAAGAGTTTTTGTGTGTTGGCTTCGCCCAATTCTTTTTCAAAATGTTCTTTTAGCTGAAGTGTAATATCAGCATCCTCGACAGCATATTCCGCTTGTTTTTCTAGCGGAACGTCTCGCATCGAGAGTTGGTTTTTTCCTTTTTTACCAATAAGTTCTGTAATGGAAATAGGTGTGTAGTTTAAATACGTTTCAGCAAGTACATCCATATTATGACGCATATCTGGATTTATGAGATAATGTGCTAACATGGTATCGAACAATTTTCCTTTAACCTCAACATTGTATTTAGCCAATACTTTGATGTCATACTTTAAATTCTGACCAATTTTTTCAATGGTTTCACTTTCAAAAAACGGACGTAAAACTTCAATAAGCTCTTGAGCTTCGTTTTTGTCCTCAGGAAAAGGCATATAAAAACCTTTACCAACATCCCAAGAAAAGGCAATACCAACCAATTCAGCAGTCAATGGATTTAAACTCGTTGTTTCGGTATCAAAACATACTGAGGTTTGTTGCATTAAGTTTTTGACAAACAGCTTTGTTGCCATTCCTGGTGCTACACTTTGGTAAAAATGTGACGTAGTTTCGGCTGTTTTTCTTGAAAATACTGAACTCGTTTCAGTATCTGTTTCATTTGAAGTTTCAGCACCAAATAATGAAAATTGTCCAGAGCCAGCAGATTTTTGTTCTTTTGGAGTTGTTTTAACTTCTTCTTTTGCTTTGTTTTCATTTGGAGTAGAATTTGTTACTTCTTGAGAAAACGTTTTTAAGAAATTATCGGTTAATCGTCTAAACTCTAAATCTTGAAATATCTCTTTTACTTTTTCAATATCTGGATGGTCGAGTTCAAAATCTTTCGCATTAAATTCCACAGGCACATCTAACATAATCGTTGCTAGCTTTTTTGAAAGCAATCCTAACTCTTTTGAAGCTTCAACCTTTTCTTTCATTTTACCTTTAAGCTCATGTGTATTTGCTAACAAGCCTTCCATACTTCCATAAGCAGCTAGAAACTTTTTAGCTGTTTTTTCACCAACACCAGGAAGTCCTGGAATATTATCACTTGAATCCCCCATCATTCCTAAAAAATCTATCACTTGCATTGGGTCTGTCACCTCAAATTTCTTTTGGACTTCAGGAATTCCCCACGTCTCATAGCCACCACCAAACACAGGTTTGTACATAAATATATTTTCGGTTACTAACTGTGCAAAATCTTTGTCAGGTGTGACCATATAGGTTTTATAACCTTCTTTTTCTGCTTGTCTAGAGAGCGTTCCAATAACATCATCGGCTTCATAACCTTCTTTTACCATAATAGGGATATGCATGGCTTTTAAAATTTCATAAATGTAAGGCACCGCAGTTTTAATTCCTTCGGGAGTTTCGTCACGGTTGGCCTTGTAGGCTTCATACATTTCAACGCGATCTGCGCTTCCACCTTTATCAAAACAAACAGCTAAATGGTCTGGGCGTTCTCGTTTTATGACGTCTAATAAAGAATTCATAAAGCCCATAATGGCTGAGGTGTCTTCTCCTTTGGAATTTATTCTTGGGTTTTTTATAAAGGCATAATACCCACGAAAAATTAAGGCATAAGCATCGACAAGGAAAAGGCGTTTTTGTTCTGACATTGAATTTATTTTTCAAGATTATAAAACTACAAAAACTTATCCTTTAATGAATGTTATTTGAATTGCAATTTGTTATTTTCGCCACTAAATAATATGTAGATGAACAACTTCTCAATGGCCATTCATGGAGGCGCAGGAACTTTGGTAAAAGGATTAATGACTTCTGAATTAGAAGCAAAATATAAAGCAGCTTTAAAAGAAGCTCGAGATAAAGGCTATAATATTCTTGAACAAGGAGGGTCTGCCTTAGACGCTGTTCAAACAGCTGTGAAATCTTTAGAAGACACACCATTGTTTAACGCAGGAAAAGGAAGTGTGTTTACTAATGAAGGCACACACGAAATGGACGCAGCCATTATGGAAGGTAAAAACCTTGAGGCTGGAGCTGTAAGCTTAGTAACTGGTATTAAAAACCCAGTATCATTAGCAAGAGATGTTATGGAAAAAAGCTACCATGTATTTTTAGCTGGCGATGGAGCTATGCAATTTGCCAAAGGATTGGATTACAAAATTGAAACACCAGACTATTTTTACGATGAGGTTAGGTATAAACAATGGCAAGGCATTAAGGATAGTAATAGTTTTCAATTAGACCATAGCGTAAAAAAAGATGGTAAATTCGGGACCGTTGGTGCAGTTGCCTGTGATAAAGATGGGAATATAGCAGCAGCAACCTCAACTGGAGGTATGACCAATAAAAAATGGGGGCGTGTTGGAGATTCTCCAATGATAGGAGCAGGGAATTATGCTAATAATAAAACTTGTGCAGTAAGTTGTACAGGTAGTGGCGAGTTTTTTATAAGAGGCGTTGTGGCTTATGATGTGTCTTGTTTAATGGAGCATAAAGGGTTATCACTCGAAGATGCAGCAAATGAAGTGATTCACAAACGTATTCTTGAAATAAATGGCGATGGTGGCTTAATAGCTGTCGATGCCAAAGGAAATATTGCTATGCCTTTTAATACCGAAGGGATGTATCGTGCTTATAAAACGTCTAAAGGAGAGGAGAATATTTCTATTTACAAATAATTTGTCATTGCGAATCCTGACCATTTAAGTCAAGATGTGGCAATCTGTTTATTTAAAAATTCTTATCAAAAGATTACCACGACACTTTGTTCCTCGTAATGACGTCTTATATAAAAGGAGCATCAATAGCCAACACAGTAACTTTTCTATTTTTAATATCATACATATCACTATTGGATAATACATGAACTGTCATGTTTGCCATAGTCATTGGTGTGCCTTCATCCAATATTTTTTCATTATTGTGAGTGAGTGTGCTACCATCAAAAATAATAGCCATTCCAGAACCAATAACGGTACAATCATTTCCATTTTTAATAATCATGCCTGTGTCTTCTGCTAAACCAATTCCTAATAAATTAGGGAATTTTGCAACAGCCTCAGATTGCCTTCCAAATCGACCACGACGAATAAAATGTGTATCAATAACTAAATCAGGTATTAATCCTAAGCCTTTATACATAACTACAGCGCCTTTTATAAAAGATTCTGTGGCACTTCCGCCAGCAATCATCTCATTTGCCATTGCCATGGCGCCAGCACTTGTGCCTGCTATTACAAACCCTTCTTCGTTTTGATAACGCTCCAAAAGTATTTTATGAATAGTTGTGTTTCCAATTCTATCGGTAATTTTAGATTGGTCACCACCAGAAAACATCATGCAATTAGCAGTTTTCACTAACTCAATGGATGTGTCTTTTTCTGAATCTTCTTTACTTCTTATATCAAGAATATGTACATTTTTACAGCCTAAAGTGGTAAAAGCTTCCATATAGTTTTCAGCAACTTCAATTGGAATACTTGAAGCTGTAGGCACAACTACAATTTTGGCATTAATTCCGCCTGCTTCTTTTACAACATGATAAAGAATGCCTTCATCAATAAATTCGAGGGTGTATTTTTCGTTTTTATCTAATCCCTTATCTTCATTTCCACCTATTGGAATTAGTGTACCTTTTGCATTCTGCATAAAATCAATCTAAATAATATTATTGGGCAAAAATAAGGTAAAATTTTTATTGAAAAATGTCTATATTTATAATCTTTCACTTTAATTAACCTAAAAACCAACGAAACATGAAGATAAGAGAAATTAATGCTATGAGAGGGCCAAATTATTGGTCTGTAAGACGACATAAACTAATTGTGATGGTTCTGGATTTAGAAGAAATGGAAGAACTGCCATCAAACAAAGTAGATGGGTTTTATGAGCGTTTAACAGCAATGTTTCCAGGTATGTACGAGCATCGTTGCTCTGTGGGCGAACCTGGAGGTTTTTTTCAACGTGTAAAAGATGGCACTTGGATGGGTCATATCATTGAGCATATAGCCCTTGAAATTCAGACCTTAGCAGGAATGGACGTTGGTTTTGGAAGAACTAGAGGTTACGGAGAAGAAGGTGTGTACAGTGTAGTGTTTGCCTATATGGAAGAATCTGTTGGGCGTTATGCTGCCAGAGCATCCGTGAGAATTTGTGAAGCACTTATTAGTGGCGAAGAATATGATATGTCTGAAGATATCCAAGAAATGCGCGAACTTCGTGAAGCAGATAGATTAGGGCCAAGTACTGGTTCAATCGTAGAAGAGGCCGAATCAAGAGGTATTCCATGGATACGACTAAATAAATATTCGCTTTGTCAATTAGGCTATGGTGCCAACCAAAAACGTATTCAAGCAACGGTGACAAGTGAAACTAGTAGTATTGGTGTAGAATTAGCTTGTGATAAAGAAGACACTAAGTACTTATTGGAACAAGCCGAAGTTGAAGTGCCAAGAGGTGATATCATTCGTCGTGAACGAAGTTTAGAAGAAGCTTGTCGCTATGTTGGTTTTCCTTTGGTAATTAAGCCAATTGACGGAAATCATGGTCGAGGCATTACGGTAGATATTCAAAATTATGATGATGCGCTTCAAGCATTTCATCATGCAAAAGAAAGTTCTAAAAGCGGTGCTATCATCGTTGAAAAATTTATTAAAGGAGAAGATTATAGATTGTTGGTTATTAACAATATTTTAGTCGCAGGCGCTATCAGGACTCCTGCTCATGTTATTGGCGATGGGAAATCAACAGTTCAAGAATTAATAGATGAGGTAAACAAAGACCCTCGTCGTGGTTATGGGCACGAAAATGTGTTAACACAGATAACGGTTAATGAGTTAACTAAAACCATTATTAAAGACGCAGGATATACACTAGATTCAGTAATAACCAAAGGTGAACGACTCATTTTAAAAGACACAGCCAATTTAAGTACAGGAGGGACAGCCGAAGATATTACAGACATAATTCATCCTGCAAATGTTAGTATGGCAGAACGTATTTCAAAGATTATTGACCTCGATATTTGTGGCATCGATATCATGACTACAGATATTTCTAAACCGTTATCCGAAACTGGAGGAGCAGTTCTTGAAGTAAATGCTGGGCCAGGATTTAGAATGCATTTAGCACCAACATCTGGACTACCTCGTAATGTTGCTGCACCAGTAATTGATAAGTTATTTCCGCAAAAAGGGGATACTGGACGTATACCTATTATTGCAATAACAGGAACTAATGGAAAAACTACCACGTCTAGATTAATGGCTCATATTGCCAAAATGAAAGGGTATCGTGTTGGTTATACCACAAGTGATGGCGTGTATATACAAAACAGATTGCTTATGACAGGTGATTGTACAGGTCCTGCAAGTGCAGAATTTGTACTGAAAGACCCAACGGTAAACTTTGCAGTTTTGGAGTGTGCAAGAGGTGGTTTATTGAGAGCTGGATTAGGCTTTAAAAAATGTGATGTGGCTGTTGTTACCAATGTTGCCGCAGACCATTTAGGATTAAAAGGTATTCATACAATTGACCAATTAGCGAAAGCAAAAGGTGTAATTCCTGAAACCGTTTTGCCAGATGGTTATGCTATTTTAAATGCTGATGACGACCTTGTATACGATATGCGACGTTCGGTAGATTGTAATGTGGCATTGTTTTCTATGGATGAAAATAATCCAAGAATTAAGGCTTTACAACGTTTAAACGGTATTACTGCTGTTTATGAAAATGGTTACGTCACTATTTGTAGAGGCGAATGGAAAATGCGTTTAATGAAAGCTGAGAGCATTCCGTTGACTTATGGAGGTAAAGCAAAATTCATGATTCAAAATGTGTTGGCAGCAGTATTAGCAGCTCATGTACAAGGAATTAGTATTGAAGATATGAAAGCAGCGTTAGAAACCTTTATCCCTTCAGCGTCGCAAACTCCAGGACGTTTAAATTTATTCGAGTTTAACAATTTTACCATCTTACTGGATTATGCTCATAATCCTGCAGGTATGCGAGCATTGCATAAATTTGTCGATGAATTAGAATGCACTGTAAAGGTTGGTATCATTGCTGGTATTGGCGATAGACGTATTGAAGACAATAATGAAATGGGTGCTATAGCAGCGGATATGTTTGACGAAATTATCATTCGTCAAGATAAGCGTTTACGCGGAAAAACCGAAGAGGAACTTATTAAAATGTTGGATGATGGTATTAAAATGAGAGACCCAAACAAAAAAACGACTATTATTCCTTCAGAAAAAGAAGCGATTAAATTTGCGGTTAAAAATGCAGTAAAAGGGTCATTGATTATTTTGTGTAGCGATGTGATTCCTGATGCTTTAGACTTAGTTAAGCATTTTAAAGAACAAGAAGCCAAGGGTGAATTAAATTTTGCTGATTAAAACTTAAAATAATTACAAATAAAAAACCTCTGAATTTTCAGAGGTTTTTTGCTATTTGACTATTTTTAAATAAAATGAATTTAACTTATTACAGTAGCTTTACGCTTTATCTGTAAACTCTTTATATATGCCTTAACACTAATAATGTCGTTACTCTTTTTAAAGTTAAGGTCTAAATTTTGTTTTTTTGGATTAATTGAAATTGGGTCTACTTTCTTAATAGTAAGTGTTTGATTGATTTCAGCTTTAATGTTAATATCAGCTATCACCTCAGTTTTAACTTCAGTCTTCTCAACCTTAGTATCGTTTTGCGCAGATGCGAAAAAAGGAACGATTAAAAATGCTATTACTATTAATACTCTTTTCATGACTTGGGGTTTGTTTCTGGGACAAATTAAAGGCACATAAAAGGGTATTGCTGAAATTTTTGTTGAAATGCAGAGAAAACTAGTTTATTTGAAGTAGATGTAAAAAAACATCGATAAAGTGCATTTTTTACTACTACCGTTAATCCTAGTAAACGTGTATTTGGTCGTTAATAGATGTAATTAAACTATTCATCGAATGATGAATTTGACTAAAATGTAAGAAAACACATAATTTCCAAAATTAAGCCTTATTGAAATAATCAGACTGTGTTTGTATATTCTCACCGTCTTGATATTTCATATAAGTAAACCCTTTGTGAATACAATAAGAACCTACTTCCCCAGCTTTATTCATAGCTAGATAAGCAATTTGAAAATCTTTATAGCGATTATCTTTAGATACAATTCTACTTATAGCTTCTTCGCAAGCTTCTTGAGGAGATTTTCCTTGTCGCATTAATTCTACAATTAAAAAACTTCCAACTGTTTTTACCACTTCTTCACCCATTCCTGTGGCTACAGCACCACCAATCTCATTGTCAATAAACAACCCAGAACCAATAATTGGTGAATCACCAATTCGTCCTTTCATTTTATAGGCTAGTCCAGACGTTGTACAAACACCAGCGATATTTCCATCTTTATCCATAGTGAGCATTCCAATGGTATCATGATTTTCAATATTGATAATTGGTTTGTATTGTGAAGTCTCTTTCCACTTCTCCCAGGCTTTTTTAGAAGCTTCAGTTAAAAGCTCTTCTTTTTTAAAACCTTGTGTATAAGCAAACTCTTCTGCTCCTTTTCCTGCTAACATGACGTGGGGTGTGTCTACCATCACTTTTTTTGCCAATGCCGCCACATTGGTAATATTTTCTACAGCCAACACAGCACCACAGTCGCCATTGGAATCCATGACACAAGCATCCAGAGTGACGTTTCCATCTCTATCTGGTGCACCACCTTTTCCAACGGTAGTATTTTTTATATTTTCTTCTTCAACAGCTACACCTTCGATGGCTGCATCTAAAGCAGTTACATTTTTAGATAATGCTTCCCCAGCTTTTGCATTGGCATCAGCAAATCCCCAAGTGCATATAGCAATAGGGAATTTTGACGTGTCAATTGTTACAACTTCTTTTGAAGATGATTTTTCTTGCTCATTACAAGCTATAGCCGAAGCTCCTACTGTAATACCAACACCCGTTAAGGAGGCATTTTTTATAAAGTTTCTACGTTTCATAATACTATTTTTTTGGTTGATTTGACATTTCAAATACTATTTCGCCACCATTTATAATATCTTGATGTGACAATAAATTATTTTCTAAAACCTTCCCATTAACCGAAACACGTTGAACATACACATTATCTTTACTTTGATTGTTCGCTTTAATTGTTAAAGTTTTGCCATTATCTAGATGAAGCTTAGCTTCTATCACTAATGGACTTCCTAAAGCATAATCTGGAGAACCAGGTGTAACTGGATAAAAGCCCAAACTACTAAAAATATACCAAGCACTCATTTGCCCTGCATCATCATTACCACATAAACCTTCAACTGTTGAGCCATACATGGTGTCCATAATCATACGCACTCGAGATTGGGTTTTTTCTGGATGCCCTGTCCAATTGTATAAGTATGGAATATGATGTCCTGGTTCGTTACCATGAACATAGTTGCCAATAATACCATCACGTGTAATATCTTCATGTTTTGCGATGTATTTTTCATCAATATCCATTGTGAATAAGGAATCCAGATGTTGTGTGAAGCGCTCTTTGCCTCCCATTATATCTACCATTTTATCAATGTTTTGCGGTACATATAAGCCGTAATTCCATGCATTTCCTTCGATAAAGCCTTGGCCATGCGTATCCATTGGGTCGAAGTTTTCTCTAAAGTTTCCATCGGACAATTTTGGTCGCATATAGCCTATTTTTGGGTCATACACATTGTTGTAATATTCCGATCGTTTCATGAATTCCTCTTCGGTTGAAGCGTTGTCAACTTGTTTTGCCATTTGCGCAATGCACCAATCGTTATAGGCATATTCCAAGGTTTTAGAAACCGACGAATGACTTAAATCGTCAGGAACATATTGGTAATCGATGTACTCTCCCAAACCATCAAAATATCTTACTGAAGCTGTATTTACCGAGGCTTGTAAAGCACGTTCATGGTTAAAATCGCCTACTTGTTTTGCCATCGCATCTGCAATCACAGACGTTGCGTGATAGCCAATCATACACCAATTTTCGTTGGCATAATGGCTCCAAATAGGCAACATATTATGTACGCTTTCATCATGATGTGCCAACATGCTTTTTATCATGTCATTATTGCGTTCTGGTTGTGTGATGTTGAATAAAGGATGCAACGCACGATACGTATCCCAAAGCGAGAAAATAGTGTAGTTGGTAAACCCTTCCGATTGATGAATGTTTTGGTCCAAGCCACGATATTGTCCATCGACATCTTCATATAAAATAGGAGACAGGTTGGTGTGGTACATCGCTGTGTAAAATGTGGTTTTATCAGCTTCTGTTAAGGTTTCAACTTCAATCTTCGAAAGTTCTTTGTTCCATTTATCACTGGTTTCTTCATAGGTTTTGTTGAAATCCCAATGCGGAATTTCGGCTTCGAGATTTTTCATCGCTCCAGCTGTACTTACTGGAGACAATGCAAACTTCATATTAATTTGTTCGCCTTCTTCTGTGTCAAAATTAAAATAGGCTCGAATATCTTTTCCTGCCATTTCTGGAAAATTTTCATCTTGTTTAAAACGTCTGTAAAAACCATCGTAAAGTATGTCGTCATACTTCTTATGGCCATAACTTTTAAAAGGCTTGGAGAATTGCATCGCAAAAAACACTTTTTTGGTTCTAGCCCAACCTTTGGTTTGTCTGTAACCAGTAATTGTGGAATCGTTTTCCACACGAATAAACGTCCACACATTTTTATTATCGTGATGGTACACATTATATACCAAATCTAAAATAATATGTGCATCATCAGATTTTGGAAAGGTGTATTGATGAAAACCTACACGTTCACTCGTTGTGAGTTCTGCTTTAATATTGTAACTGTCTAAATCCACTTTGTAATAACCTGGTGAGGCTTCTTCGTTGTCGTGTGAAAAGGTGGAGTAAAATCCTTTGTTACCTTCCGAAGTTTCTAAAGGGTCGAGGATTAAGTTGCCAGTTGTTGGCATGACCAGAAAATCGCCCAAATCACTATGTCCTGTACCACTAAAATTGGTGTGTGCAAAACCAATGATGGTCGAGTCTCGATATTGATAGCCTGCACAATATTCGTAAGTTTCGGTATTATAGCTTCCATTTTCGTTATGCATGACTTCAAAGCTGGTTTGCGGACTCAGTTGTACCATACCAAAAGGCGCAGTTGCACCTGGAAATACGTGTCCCATTTTACTAGTACCTATAAACGGATTGACATATTGCGTATAATCTTTTTTAGAAGAATTATCTGCTACTTTTTCGTTGGTAACTGTTTCGTTTTTACAACCAAAAACAATTCCTATTAATAATATAACTACAATTTTTCTAAGCATGTTGAACAGATTTTTTAGCGTTTCTATATCCAAACCATAAGATATAGGAATAGCAAATTATAATAAAGAACAAGGCACTTTTAAACCCAATTTGGTCAGTTAAATAACCATATAATGGCGGAATTAACGCACCACCAACAATGGCTGTACAAAGTAATCCAGAGCCTTTTGGCTTTAATTCGCCAATACCATCAATGGATAAAGTAAAAATTGTTGGGAACATAATAGAGTTGAACAAGCCAACTGCTAAAATACTCCACATACTTACCAAACCTGTGGTGCTTATGGAAATGATAATCAATGTGATGGCAATGGTGGCAAAAATCCCTAAGACTTTTCCTGGTTTCATAATGCGTGTTAAATACGAACCTACGAAACGACCAATCATGGCTCCAGACCAATAAAATATCACGAATATTCCCAATAAGGCTTTGCTATCACTTCCTTCCAATGATTTATTGAAAATACTCGCAACACCATCTGCAATTGACATTAAGACGTTACTCTCACTTATTAGTGGCGTTAAATTCATATCTAAAAAGTAGCTAACTAGATAGCTTCCAATGGCGACTTCGGCACCTACGTAAAAGAAAATACCCAATACACCCAACATCAAATTTTTATTTTGAAAGGCTTCAGCATAGGTTCCTGTTGAGGTCTCACTTATCATTTTTGGAAGTTTGGCAAACAGAAAAATCACAGCAATAAGACCAATAAACAAGGCTAATCCCAAAAATGGTGTCTGTACAGCGGAAGCTTCCGTAGCTAAATAGGTGTCTTTGGCAGTTCCCGTTAAGGCTGCAATTTCGTCTTCGGTTTTTATTTTATCACTTAATATGAATAAAGCACCTACTGCTGGTGCAATGGCTGTCCCTAAGGAGTTGAAAGCTTGCGATAAATTTAATCGGCTTGATGCTCCATCTTCACTACCCAACACAGCCACAAACGGATTTGCTGCTACTTGCAAAATGGTCATACCTCCAGCTAGAATAAAATACGCTAACATAAAAATACCAAACATACGATAGGAAGCAGCTGGATAAAACAATAAACAACCAGTTGCCATCGTTAATAAACCCAGAATGATTCCTTTTTTGTACCCAATTTTAGATAAAATATAACTTGCTGGAATAGACAGTAAGAAGTACGCTCCAAAAAAAGCAAATTGCACTAAACCTGCTTGAAAGTAGGTTAGTGTAAATAGCTCGCGAAGTCGCGGAATTAAAGAATCTACCAAAACCGTTATAAATCCCCAGAGGAAGAATAAGGTGGTTAGTAAAATAAATGATGAGCGATAGGATTTTTGTTGGTTCATACTGTTGTCATTCCTGCGAAGGCAGGAATCTTTTTAGTTAGTTAGTTTTATTCATGAGATTCCTGCCTACACAGGAATTATTTTACTTAATCGTTATTTCATCCACAAACAACCAGCTGCGTCCATCGTGTTCGTAACCTAAATGCCATTCTGGTAATACACCTAATTTTTTCGCAATGATTTTTACATAGCGATACCTAGTGCTGGGTTGTTTAAAATATACCTGTTTGATTTCAACTTGGTCAGAAGGATTAGTTGCATCAATCTTTTTTGTTATTTCAACTTGTTTAAAATTTACACCGTCAATTGACATATAGCAACTGACTTCTGTTGGATAAAAAATCCATGATTTTTGGTCTTGTAAGAAGTTGACATAAACCATATTGATTAGTTTCTCGCTTCCTAAATCAACCGTTGCAATCACATCTTTATCTTGATACCCTTGCCAAGTGCCTGTTCTAAAATCTCTTGCACCAATAATACCATCAATTAGTGCATCATTGCCTCCAGCGTTGTATTGGTTGGCGTATTCGATGTCTAGTTGTATCGAGATATTTGGGTCTATTTTATAGAATTGTGTTTCAATAATGGCGCTTTTAACACCTTCTTTTTCAGAATAAACACTTAACGATGTTGGCTCGGAAATTGTAAATGTCGTGTCGTATTCTTTATAATCTGCTTCGCCTAATTTGTAAAAAATAGTGGCGTTTTTATCTACATTGTCCAAAACCACTTCTGTTTCGCCTTTAAAAGCCACATCGCCTTTGGCAATAAATGGTGCAGGAATAATAAGGTGGTTTGTGATTTCGGTTTTTGGTTCTTGTCTTTCTTTTGTTCCCCAATTGGAAGGTTGGTTGGTCATTTGAAACTCCAACGTTCCGCCATCAACGACTTCATTATGGTAAATATAGGTTCTGTCTAAAGGTTTTCCATTTAGCGTAGCACTTTCAATGTACTTATTTGAATCACTAATATCATGAGCGACAATGGTAAATAGTTTCCCATTTTCTAAATTAATAGTGGCTTTTGGAAATAAAGGTGTTCCGATAATATATTGGTTCGAAGCTGGCGTCACCGAATAAAAACCCATAGAACTTAAAATGTACCACGCACTCATTTGTCCGCAATCTTCATTTCCTGAAATTCCATCAGGTGCATTTTGGTATAATTCAGTTAAAATTTGATGCACTCGTTCTTGTGTTTTGTGTGGTTTGTTTACAAAATTGTACAAATACGCCATGTGATGACTTGGTTCGTTTCCATGCGCATATTGACCAATAAGTCCAGTAATATCTGCTTGATTACGACCAGATGTTTCAACCTTGGCAGTAAATAATTCATCCAGATTTTCTTCCAACTTGTCTTTACCTCCAAGTAAATCCATAAACCCTGAAATATCCTGAGGCACATAAAAACTATACTGCCAAGAATTTGCCTCAGTGTAGTTGAAATTTACTTCATAAGGATCAAATGGAGCAAACCAGGTGTTGCGAAAACGCCCTCTCATAAATTGAGATTCTGGGTCGAAAATGTTTTTGTAGTACTGCGCTCGTTCAGTAAATATTTTATAATCTTCGTCTTTACCTAAATCTTTTGCCATTTGTGCAATAGTCCAATCATCATAGGCATATTCGAGTGTTTTAGATACTGATTCGCTTTCAAATTCCACAGGAATATAGCCTAAAGATTTGTACGATTCCAAGCCTAATTTATCTTGATTAGCCGAATGTTTCATAGCCTCAAAAGCTTTTTCAACATCATAATCTCGCAATCCTTTTAAGTAGGCATCAGCAATTACAGGAACAGCGTGATAACCTATCATACAACCAGTGTAACAAGCAGACAAATCCCAAATTGGCATAATACCACCTTCGTCATATTTGGCTAAGAAAGTGTTGATGAAATCGTTGGTTTTTTCTTGTTCAATAATTGTATATAATGGATGAGCAGCTCTATAAGTGTCCCAAAGGGAAAAGACTGTGTAATAATCAAAATTTTTAGATTTATGGATTTCTAAATCCATACCTCGATAGCGTCCATCTACATCCTGATATAAATTTGGAGCTAAAGCTACATGATACATTGAAGTATAAAAGTTTGTTTTATAATCTTCATTTTCACCTTCAATCACGATTTTCTCTAATTGTTCTTCCCAAAAATCTTGTGCTGTTTTTTTGACTTGTTCAAATGTTTGATTTCCTATTTCGCCTTCTAGATTTTTCTTAGCACCTTCTTCATCAACTGCTGAAATACCAATTTTAATATATACAGGTTCATTGTTAGGGTTATCAAACCTTAGAGCTGCCCTTTGAGCTCCCTGAGCACCTTGAACAGGAGGCGACTGTAACATATCGCTAAATGAATGCGAAGTTTTAATACTAAAGAATAAACGCTGGTCTGTAGCCCAAGCCTTACTATGTCTATATCCTTCAATTTCAGTATCTGAAACTATTTTAATTTTTGCGTCTAAAACTTCATCACGATGAATTAAATCGAGAATGGTAATTTGGTTATTAGCTGATGGAAATTGATATTTATGAATACCACTTCGTTTTGAAACCGTCAATTCAACATCTATTTCAGTGGAATCTAAATGCACTTTGTAATAACCAGGTTCGGCAACTTCATTATCATGACTAAAATGTGCTCTATAGCCTTTTTTGCCATCTGCTCCATTATTAAAAATAACGTCGTTTGTTGGCATCAATAAAATATCTCCATAATCAGACACTCCTGTGCCGCTTAGGTGCGTGTGTGAGAACCCATAGATGTAACTGTCGGAATAATGATAGCCTGAACAACCGTCCCAACCATCGAGTCGTGTATCTGGACTCAATTGCATCATCCCAAAAGGCATAGTTGCTCCAGGGTAGGTGTGACCATGACCTCCAGTGCCAATAAACGGATTAACATATGAGATTAGGTTTTTGTCTTTTTTAGCAATTGAAATATCCGCATTTTCTTGGCAACTAAATAGTAGTAGTAAAATGCTGAGGGAAGTAAAAAATTGTTTCATGTGTTTAAACTTATTGTCTTTAAATGGTCACATGTAACATCCAAATATTTTTTTTATTATTAAAAATCTAGTTATGGATGTTTCATTAGTGTTTTTGTATGGAAGCTGAAAGATAATAAATCTTAAGGTATCGTTAAATAATTTTTAGCATTTGTTAAGGCATTTAAAATTGAATTATATTTGATAAAAATGCACTATGATTCGTTGGCTACTTTTCATTCTAATATTTGGTATAATTGACTTTTATGCCTTTCAGGCATTTAAAACCATTTTTAGAAGTAGAACGGTAAACATTGTTTATCTAATTATTTCACTGTTGGTTATTGGAAACCTAATTTATCAAATTTCTTCTTCTGAGAGAGGTGGTTTAAATACAAAAATGAATCTAGCCATTGGCTTTTTCTTGACACTTTATATTCCTAAAATAGTCATTATGATTATGATGTTTGGAGAGGATATTTTACGAATTCCGCAAGCAGCATTTCGTTACTTTACCGAAGGCTCAAGCAATAATGAATCTTATATGCCATCAAGAAGATTGTTTGTAAGTAAAATAGCTTTAGGGTTGGCGACTATTCCGTTTGTTTCCTTTTTATATGGCATGTATAAAGGAAAATATAACTTTAAAGTTTTAAAATACACTCTTCATTTTGATGATTTACCAAATGCTTTTGATGGCTACAAAATCACACAAATTAGCGACCTTCATATAGGCAGTTTTGACAATAAAGAAAAAGTAGAATATGCCATAGATTTAATAAATCAACAAGCTTCAGATGCCATATTATTTACAGGCGACATGGTTAATAATAAAGCTGATGAAATGTTACTTTGGAAAGACAGTTTTTCTAAATTGAATGCTAAGGACGGGATGTTTTCTATTTTAGGAAATCATGATTATGGTGATTATGTAAGATGGGAAACAGATGATTTAAAAACTCAGAATTTAAAGGACTTAGAATCTATACAAAAAGATATTGGTTTTGATTTATTACGAAATGAAAGTCGATTCATAGAAAAAGAAAATCAACGTATCGCCATAGTAGGTGTTGAAAATTGGGGAAAAGGATTTAAACAAAAAGGAGATTTAAAAAAAGCATCCAAAAAAGTTAAAGCTAATGATTTTAAAATATTGTTGAGTCATGACCCTTCGCATTGGGAGCATCAAGTAATTGATGACGATTATCATTATCATTTAACTTTAAGTGGTCATACACATGGTATGCAATTTGGTATAGAAATTCCAGGATGGATTAAATGGAGTCCTGTAAAATGGCGCTATAAATATTGGGCTGGAATTTATGAGCAGAAAAAACAATTTATAAATGTAAATAGAGGTTTTGGTGTTTTGGCGTATCCAGGACGTGTGGGAATTTGGCCAGAAATAACAGTTATAGAACTAAAAAAAGGCATAAATAATGCGTAATGCTTAGGAAATGCTATATTTACTATAAAATTTATTATTTTTATAAATAAGTCATAGTGAACCTAATAGGATGCTTGATTTAAAGCATAGTATAAAAAAAATACGTAGGTTTGTATAAGCAAATTTGATTTAAAACTTTTAAGTATGTCAAAGTTTGGTGAATTAATAGATGTAAATATTCCAGTTTTGTTGGATTTTTTCACAGAATGGAATGAGCAATCTGTATCAATGCATCCAGTTTTGCGAGACGTCGCAGCAGCTCTTGGAGATAAAGCCAAGGTTATTAAAATTGATGTCGAAAAAAACAAAGACCTAGCAGATGCTTTGCGCATTAAGGGTTTGCCCACATTAATTATTTACAAAAATGGTGAAATGAAATGGCGACAAAGTGGTGAGCAGGATGCTAATACCTTAATTGGTCTTATTCAGGAATACGTTTAAACGTAAATCCTTTTTTTGTAAAATGCTCCAATACTTTTGGAAGCACATACATCATGTTTTTTGAAGCTTTTACACTATCATGCAATACAATGATGCTCCCAGAATCAGCATGATTTATAACGTTTTTTAGGCAGGTTTCTACAGTTAAAGAATTATCCCAATCAACCGAAAGTACATTCCACATGATAATTTTATAGGCTTCTTCTTGGAGTTTTTTAACTTGTTTGGGTGTTATTTGACCATAAGGAGGCCTGAACAAGCGTTGATGTCTAATTTCTAATTCCTGATTGTATGAGTCTATAATCTTTTGCGTTTGCTCAACTTCATCAAGATAGTTTTTTGTTTTTGTTTTCCATCCTTTAACGTGATTATAGGTGTGATTTCCTACCGCATGACCATCATTAATTATCTGTTGAAATATGCTCGGGTGAGTTTCTATGTTCTTTCCAATACAAAAAAACGTTGCCTTTGCATCAAACTTTTTCAATGTATCGAGTACCCAACTGGTTATTTTGGGTGTTGGCCCATCATCAAAAGTCAAGTAAATATCCTTGCTTTTAGTTGGGATATCCCAAGTTAGTGTTGGGAATAATGACTTAACAACTTTAGGTGTTGCTATTGGTGTAAAATTCATTTATTCAGTACTGTCAACAGGAACAATGGTTGTGTCTCTTGGAATATCAGGGTCAACATCTTGCCTGTCAAACTCCTCAGTTTCTCCAGTAAATAAGCGAATAAAGTTATTGTACTTTTGCATTTCTGCTTCCACAAATGTTTGTTCTTCGTATTGCATAAGCACATCTATCAAGCTTCTATATCTAGCAATATCGGTAGATATTTCATCTATAAGCTGGGTTTGTTTCTTTTCTGATAGAGCGCTAAAATACGTTAAGCTTTCTTGGTATTTAATTGAAACGTCTTTATACAGTTGTCGTCCTTTATCATTAGCTTCAACTTCGTAGTAAGCACTAATATAAGGCTCAAGCAATGTATAGAAACCAAACTCATCCACAGGCATTTTTTCCATGGCTAAATCGGTCATTTCTTCAGCTTCAACTAATTTATCCTCGTTAATAAGCGACTCAACTAAACGCGCAATGTTCCCTCGATAAGAGATACCATTTTTTCGTGTTTCAACATCATGGTAAATATCTTCGCCACTATTTCCCCAGTCCCAGTTTTTCACTTGCTCATACATTAAATCTGTGTCAACGCGCCCCATATCAAAAGGATTTGCTCTATCTACAGGCGTTTTTATAGGCACTAATTTGTAGCATAAACCGTCTAATTGCAAATAGTCTTTCATCCAGATATAATCGTCGTCACCAAAAGCACCTCCAGTAAAATATATTGGACGTTCCCAATTGTTGTTGGCAACAATATCCAACATTAGTAAGCGGTTTTTATACAAGGCATTGTCGTTGATTGTTAAATCGATATAAGGCACAATTTCATCTGCATCTTTTGGTTTTACAATACCGTGTTTTAATACAGATTCCTTATCGACAGGCACACGTAAATGTCTTGTTGGTAAGTAATTTGCCTCTAAATCTTGGCGTCGCATCGCATTAATATCGTATCCTTTTTGTTCAGCTACATACCTAAACTTTGCTCTTGCATTATCACTAGTTATAAAGTTTAGCGCTTCCTTTATGTCTAATGACACCGAATCTGGTAGCATTTGCTCTACAGATAATGCATCTCGTGTCCCATATTTATATTGGTCGTGTGTTAACTGCGACGGGATTGGGTCACTTTCGTAAGCCTTACGTTTCATTTGGTCTATATACCAATCTGTTTGAAACAAACTTGTGTTTACTACTCTTACATCGGTACGCACGCCTTCAATTTCTTGTATATACCACAATGGGAAAGAATCGTTATCGCCAATACTAAACAAAATGGCATTAGGCGCGCAGGATTCTAGATATTTTCTAGCCATAGATAAGGCTGTTTTTTTACCCGAACGGTCATGGTCGTCCCAATTATTTGCAGCTAAAATGCCTGGAACTAAAATTAAACAGACTAACGTCACAGCTGGTGCCAGTATTTTCTGTTTTGTAAATTTTGACAAGAAATCGTACAAGGCATAAGCTCCAAAACCAATCCATATAGCAAACACATAAAAAGACCCAACGACTGAGTAGTCACGCTCTCTTGGTTCGAATGGACGTACATTTGTGTAAACTTGAATGGCGAGTCCTGTAAATAGGAAAAACACCAACATTACCCAGAACAATTTTTTATCTGAATTAAACATAAAGAACAAACCAATTAAGCCTAAAATTAAAGGTAAGAAATAATAAGTGTTTCGTCCTTTATTGTTGAGCACATCGCTTGGTAAATTTTCTTGAGGCATTCCAAGATGGATTTCATCAATAAAATTAATGCCACTTATCCAATTACCATGCATATCATATTTTCCTTGAATATCGTCTTGTCGTCCAGTAAAATTCCACATAAAATAACGCCAATACATATACCCAAGTTGGTATTCAAGCATGTAGGCAATGTTGTTTGGCAAAGAAGGTTTTTCTATGTCAAGTAGTTGTGCGCCATATTGCCTTAAAAAGCTATGGTATTGTTCGTAATCAATTTCTCCGTTTTGAACTCTCGCCCTAAAGTCGTTTACTATGCCTCTTACTTCATTGTTCATTTGGTAATCAGGCTTTATTTTAAAGTCTAAAAATCCAGTATACATCATATAGTTTTCGGCATGCTCAGGACTCCACATTCGAGGTAGAAGCGAGGCATGTTCAGAGTTGTAATTTTGTTTAGCGTTTTTATAATCGTTTACAATAACGTATTTACCTTTTTCTTCATCTTTTTCGTATTTAGGTTTATCATCACTATACGGATTGTTTTCATCAAGATATGAGTATTGGTCTGTAAACTGTGGTCCATAAAACAAATATGTTTTTGGATATTGCTCTAAGTTATAATAGGCAAGTAATTCCCTTGCACTAGAAGGGTTGTTTTCATTAATTATCACATTGGCATTAGCTCTAATAGGTAACATTAGCCATGAAGAAAAGCCTAAAACAACAAATGTTAAGCACAAAATAGCAGTATTAATATGTTTGTATTGCTTTTTTCGAGTGTATTTTAATCCGTAATAAATGGCTGCTACAAGTAATAATGCGGCAATAATAGAACCAGAATTAAACGGTAAGCCAATACTGTTCACAAAAAATATTTCTAAGGCACTAAAGAAACGTAAAATGTTTGGTGCTAATAATTTGAATATGAATAACAAAATAGCTACAACAACTACGTTTACTAGTATAAAATTCTTTACGGTAATTGTTTTGTAATTCTTAAAGAAATAAATCAATCCAATAGCAGGAATAGTCAATAAGCCCATAAAATGCACACCAAAAGACAATCCTACAATAAATGAAATAAGCACCAACCACTTATTTGCTCTAGGTTTGTGCATATCTTGTTCCCAACGAAGTCCCAAGTAAAACATAATTGCCATAATCATAGTAGCCATGGCATACACTTCGGTTTCTACGGCGTTAAACCAAAAAGAATCGGTAAACGTAAAAGCAACGCTACCAACTAAAGCGGCTCCTAAAATAGCTTGCCCTTGGCTTAAAGACATGGTGTCTTTTTTTACAACGACCTTTTGTAGCAACATTGATATGGACCAAAACATAAATAGAATGGTAAATGCACTTGCTGCGGCACTCATCATATTAAGCATCAGTCCAATTTGTGAGGATTCCATGGCAAATATTGAGAAAAAAGCGCCTAACATTTGAAAGAAAGGTGCTCCAGGAGGATGCCCAACTTGCAATTTAGATGATGTTAGTATGTATTCTCCAGCGTCCCAGTAGCTTACTGTTGGTTCAACTGTTAAACTATAAGTTATAAATGCTATTAAAAAAGCAATCCAACCTAAAATGGTGTTCCATTTTTTAAAGCTGTTTTGTGTCATAATGGTTGTTTGTTACTGATGGCGAATTTAATAATAAATAAATTACACAAGGCTACTTTTAAGTAAACGTTAAGTGTTTAGTATTATTTTTTTAAAAAATACTTGTACAAATGAAACTTTGTTATAAATTTGCATCCTCTTTTAGAGATTGGCCCATGGTGTAACTGGCAACACGTCTGTTTTTGGTATAGAAGAGTCTAGGTTCGAGCCCTAGTGGGCCAACAAAAAAATCCAACTTAGTGTTGGATTTTTTTGTTCATAACATTTATATGAACAAAGAATTGGCTTTTATTACTTTTTTCAAAGTAAATCGAGCTAAAACCCTTGTAGAAATCAATAATAATGTTGTATATTTGCAGCGTTGTAAGAAAAAAGAATAAATGAGGGGACGATAAGTCCCCTCTTTTTATACTAAAAAATGTTTAAAGACACAGTTCAAGCATTATTAAATGAAGCACTCAATGAAAGACAAGACTTGTTTTTGCTGAGTTGCGATATTTCTGAAGCAAATGCCATAAAAATAATTATTGATGGAGATAATGGTGTGCTTGTTGAAGATTGCATGTTTATTAGTAGAGCTATTGAGCATAATTTAGACAGAGAAGAACACGATTTTTCGTTGGAAGTGGCTTCGGCAGGAGCAACAACACCATTAAGCCATAAAAGGCAGTATAAAAAAAATATTGGACGAACCTTACAAGTAAATGCCAATGGCGAAAAGTTTGAAGGCGTTTTATCTCAAACAAATGAAGAAGGGATTACGTTAAACTGGAAAGCCAGAGAACCAAAACCCATAGGAAAAGGTAAGGTTACAGTAGAAAAAGAGGCAATGCTGCCTTACGAAAATATAACAGAAGCAAAAGTTAAGATAAAATTTTAATCCAGAATAATTATGGAAAATATTGCGTTAATTGAGTCATTTTCAGAATTTAAGGACGATAAACTAATAGATCGTGTCACCTTAATGGCAATCTTGGAAGATGTTTTTAGAAATGCATTAAAAAAGAAATTTGGGGATGATGATAATTTCGATATTATTATTAACCCAGATAAAGGTGATTTAGAAATTTGGAGAAATAGAATTGTGGTGGCTGATGGTGAGGTAGAAGAACCAAATCAAGAAATTTCTTTAAGCGAAGCGCAAAAAATCGAACCAGATTTTGAAGTTGGTGAAGATGTGTCTGAAGAAGTGAAACTTATAGATTTAGGTCGTAGAGCTATATTAGCATTGCGTCAAAACTTAATCTCTAAGATTCATGAGCATGATAATACAAATATCTATAAGCAATTTAAAGACTTAGTTGGTGAAATTTACACAGCCGAAGTACATCATATTCGCCATAGAGCGATTATTTTATTAGATGACGAGGGCAACGAAATAATTTTACCTAAAGACAGACAAATTCCATCAGATTTTTTCAGAAAAGGAGAAAATGTTAGAGGTGTTATTGAAAGCGTAGAGTTAAAAGGAAATAAGCCAGCAATTATTATGTCTAGAACTGCACCAGTATTTTTAGAGAAATTGTTTGAGCAAGAAATTCCTGAAGTATTCGATGGCTTAATTACGGTAAAAAATGTTGTGAGAATTCCTGGTGAAAAGGCCAAAGTGGCTGTAGATTCTTATGATGACAGAATCGACCCTGTAGGTGCGTGCGTTGGGATGAAAGGTTCTAGAATTCACGGTATTGTTCGTGAACTAGGAAATGAAAACATAGATGTAATTAACTACACCAACAATTTACAATTATACATTACTAGAGCATTAAGTCCTGCAAGAATAACATCTATTAAAATTGATGAAGAAGCAAAACGTGCCGAGGTTATTTTAAAACCAGAAGAAGTAAGTAAAGCTATTGGTAGAGGTGGTCATAATATTAGGTTAGCAGGTAAGTTAACTGGCTACGAAATAGATGTGTTTAGAGAAGGTGTTGAAGAAGATGTTGAACTTTCTGAATTTTCTGATGAAATCGATTCATGGATTATAGAAGAATTGGCAAAAGTAGGTCTAGACACTGCAAAAAGTGTGTTAGAACAAGATGTTGACGATTTAGTAAAACGTACCGATCTTGAAGAAGAAACAATCAATGAGGTTGTTAGAATTCTAAAAGAAGAATTTGAAGAATAAAAAATTATTATATATTAGGTGAATAAAGTAACGCATCGTTAGTTTTTCATCAAATTTTGTAATCGCAAAACATGAACAGTTTTTAAACTGTTTGATATTTAAAGGCAATTTATGGCTGAAACAATTAGATTAAATAAAGTACTAAGGGAGTTAAATATCTCTATAGATCGTGCTGTTGATTTCTTAGAAACCAAAGGTATCGAAATAGAAAAGCGTCCTACTACTAAAATTACTACCGAAGTGTATGATATTCTTTCAGGAGAATTTCAAACAGATGCGAATAAAAAAGTAGCCTCAAAAGAAGTAAGTGAAGCAAAACTTAAAGAAAAAGAAGCTTTAAGGTTGGAGCGAGAACGAGAAATCGAAGAAAAACTTCAAAAAAAGGAAGCAGCTAAAAGCGAAGTAGTAAAAGCCAAAACCAAGCTTGATGGTCCAAAACAAGTTGGTAAAATTGACCTTGAAAAGCCTAAAAAAGCAAAGGCTCCTGTAAAAGAAGAAGAGGCTAAGGCTGAACCTAAAAAGGCTGTTGCAAAAGAAGCCGCAAAAAAACCTGCAGCTAAAAAGGAAACTCCTAAAAAAGTAGAGAAAAAAGTTGAGGAAGAAAAAACAACTATTCCAAAAACTGAAGAAGTTGTTGAGCCAAAGGAAGAAAAAGTTACTACCAAATACCAAAAACTTACAGGTCCAAAAATTTCAGGTGACAAAATAGACTTATCTAAATTCAATAAGCCTAAGAAAAAGAAGGAAGAGAAAAAATCTGATGATAAATCTAATGCTGACAATAAAAAGAAACGTCGTCGTATTAGTAAAGTTGGTAACGGAAATGCTCCAGGAGGACAAAGAGGCCAGCAACGAGGAGGAAATAGAGGCGGTGGCAAAGGAAGAGGAGGACAACGTCGTCCGCAAGTTGTAAAAGAAGAGCCAAGTGCAGAAGAAGTACAAAAGCAAGTAAGAGAAACACTTGAAAAGCTTCAAGGAAAATCTAACAAAGGTAAAGGAGCTAAATATAGAAGAGAGAAAAGAGATCAACATAGAGAGCAAACCGAAAAAGACTTACAGCAACAAGAAGCAGAAAGTAAAACAATAAAAGTAACCGAGTTTGTTACTGCAAGTGAGATGGCTACCATGATGGACGTTTCTGTTACCGAAATTATTTCAGCATGTATGTCACTAGGTATGATGGTGACGATGAACCAACGTTTAGACGCCGAAACACTTTCGATTGTAGCCGAAGAATTTGGTTATGGAGTTGAGTTTGTGACTTCAGATATTGAAGAATCTATCGAAGAAGTTGAAGACAAAGAAGAAGATTTAGAACCAAGAGCTCCTATTGTAACGGTAATGGGTCACGTAGATCACGGTAAAACATCGTTGCTTGATTACATTCGTGAAGAAAATGTAATTGCTGGAGAATCTGGAGGAATCACACAACATATTGGTGCTTATGGAGTAGAATTAGAAAGCGGACAAAAAATCGCATTTTTAGATACTCCTGGTCACGAAGCATTTACCGCAATGCGTGCTCGTGGAGCTCAAGTTACGGACATCGCCATTATTGTTGCGGCAGCCGATGACGATATTATGCCGCAAACCAAAGAAGCAATATCACATGCGCAAGCAGCAGGTGTGCCAATTGTGTTTGCAATTAATAAAATTGATTTACCAGCAGCAAATCCTGAAAAAATTAAAGAGGGATTAGCTGGTATGAATTTATTGGTTGAAGATTGGGGTGGAAAAATCCAGTCGCATGATATTTCGGCTAAAGTAGGAACTGGTGTTAAAGAATTATTAGAAAAAGTATTACTTGAAGCCGAATTATTAGAGCTAAAAGCAAATCCAGATAAGCCAGCAGTTGGTACTGTAGTTGAAGCATTTTTAGATAAAGGTAGAGGTTACGTTTCCACAATTTTGGTTCAAGCAGGGACACTTCGAGTTGGAGATTACGTGCTAGCTGGAAAAAATAGTGGTAAGGTTAAAGCAATGCACGATGAACGTGGGAATGATGTTGAAGCAGCTGGACCATCAACACCTGTATCTATATTAGGATTGGATGGTGCACCACAAGCAGGAGATAAGTTTAATGTATTTCAAGATGAACGTGAGGCAAAATCCATTGCTGCTAAACGTACACAATTACAACGTGAACAGTCTGTTAGAACACAACGTCATATTACATTAGATGAAATTGGACGTCGTATAGCATTAGGAGACTTTAAAGAGCTTAACATTATTCTTAAAGGTGATGTAGATGGTTCGGTTGAAGCATTAACAGATTCTTTCCAAAAATTATCTACTGAAGAAATTCAAGTAAACATCATACATAAAGGTGTGGGAGCAATAACCGAAAGCGACGTGTTGTTAGCAACAGCATCCGATGCCATTATTATCGGATTCAACGTACGACCAATGGGTAATGCGCGTCAAATAGCAGATAAGGAAGAAATCGATATTAGAATGTACTCGATTATTTACGATGCTATTAACGACCTTAAAGATGCTATGGAAGGTATGCTATCTCCAGTATTTAAAGAAGAAATTACTGGTACTGCCGAAATTAGAGAAATCTTTAAAGTATCTAAAGTAGGAAGCATTGCAGGATGTATGGTTACTAATGGTAAAATATTTAGAAATTCTGGTGTGCGTCTAATTAGAGAAGGTGTAGTTATTTATACAGGTGAATTAGCATCACTTAAACGTTTTAAAGACGATGCTAAAGAAGTCTCTAAAGGCTACGATTGTGGTATGCAAATTAAAAACTATAACGACATTAAAGAAGGTGATATTATAGAAGCATTCCAAGAAGTAGAAGTAAAAAAGAAATTAAAATAATATAATTTTTCAAGATATTTATCTTGATGAGTTTGTAAAACAAAAAAGCGACCTAAGGTCGCTTTTTTTATATCTATAATACTAGCATCTAATTTTTCAGATTAATAATAAAGGCGTCTTTAAACTCCTTTTTTATTCTTACTAGAGCACGGTCAGTCTCTAAGCGAGTTTTAAAAGCACCTACCCAAATTTTGTAATTTGGTGTATGAAATAACATGTCAGATTTCCAATCCGAAAAAACGTTTCTAAACTCTGTTCGTGCTTTTTCAGCACCATGACGGTTGCCTCTGTAAATTTGAATTCTATAGTTAACCAGCGTTCGGTTTACATCCTTTTTTAAACGTAAAAGTGTTTCAATATCCTTGTCTTGGTTAACTGTAACAACACCATCTTGAGCTTCAATAGTATTTAAAAATGCTACTGAAAACAAGAGGGTTAGAATTAAGAATGTATAACTGGTTTTTTTCATCGTTATTTTTATTTTGTGCAAATGTAAAGTATATAAACTTAAACATTATTAGTTTTATTATTTAGAATCCTTATAAATTAGATATTAACACTTATCTAACATTTCTAAAATCGACTTTAAATGTTACTTTTGTGCGTGATTTTTGTAACCAAATATTGTCTATTTGTATGAAAAAATCATACCAAAGTATAGAAGGTAATTCAACTAACGATATAAAATGAGCAAAACAAGCACTTTAAAATCAAATAGAATGCTAAATTGTGAATTACATCTGACAGATAAAAACAATAAACACCAACAGATGAAACAGGTGATAAACCGTAAATTAACCTCAAGATTTCTACTTTTAGGGTTACTATTTTTACTAACATTTTCAACATCATTATCTGCACAGGACGGAGACCCTGCAAAAGGTAAATCTTTATTTAATACCAATTGTGCTGCGTGCCATAGTCTTGATAAAAAAATGACTGGTCCTGCACTACGTTTTGTAGAGCAACGATTGGCCGACGACGAAGGGCTAGATAGAGATTGGATAGCTGCATGGATTGGAAATAGTGCAGCCATGGTTAAAGATGGTGATGCTTACGCAAACAAAATATTCAATGAATATAATGGTGCAGCAATGACGGCAATGCCACAATTGACTGATCAAGATATCGCAGATATTTTAGCATATACAGCTCAAGAAAAAGCAACTCCTCCACCGCCACCTCCAGGAGACCCTGAAGGAAAAGTGACTCAAGGAGGTATTTCAAATAAATTGATACTTGGTGCATTAGTTATACTATTTGCATTATTGGCATTTGGGTTAATGGTGGTGAACAAAACGTTACGTCGTTTTGCCGAAGCAAACAATGTTGAAATCCCAGAATCGTCACAAAGAAAACCACTTTGGAAAGCATTCGTACAAAACCAATTTTTAATGTTGGTGGTGGCTATATTCTTTTTGTTGTCAAGTGCCTATTTTGCTTATGGATATTTTATGCAATTAGGTGTTGACCAAGGATATCAACCAGTACAAGAAATTCACTTTTCACATAAAATTCACGCTGGAGATAATGGCGTAGATTGTAAATACTGCCACTCTTCTGCTAGAGTTAGTAAAACATCAGGAATTCCATCATTAAACGTATGTATGAACTGTCATAAATCTGTTTACGAATATACAGGAGAAACTACTGCTGAGTATTCAAAAGAATTTTATGATGGGGAGATTAAAAAGTTATATGCAGCTGTAGGTTGGGATGATGAAAACCAAGAATACACAGGAGAAACACAACCTGTAAAATGGACACGAGTACACAACCTTCCAGATTTTGCATATTTCAATCACTCACAACACGTTACTGTTGGAGATATTGAATGCCAAACATGTCATGGGCCTGTTGAGGAAATGGAAATAGTATACCAATACTCACCACTAACAATGGGATGGTGTATTAACTGTCACAGAGAAACAAATGTGAAGGTTAAAGACAACGAGTATTACACAAAAATACACGAAGAGTTATCAAAAAAATATGGCGTTGACAAGCTAACCGTTGCGCAACAAGGAGGGTTAGAATGTGGAAAATGTCATTACTAAATATTAAAGAAGTAATTCAATTATAATATGTCATCAAACAAGAAATACTGGAAAAGTGTTGAAGAGCTAAACCAAGACAATAGCTCTATGGTTGAGGCGCTTAAGCATAAAGAGTTTGTGCAAGAGATTCCTGTAGATGAATTTTTAGGAGATAAAGACACTCTTGAAACTTCTTCAACTACACGTCGTGATTTCTTAAAATATGTTGGTTTTAGTACTGCTGCTGCATCTTTAGCAGCTTGTGAAGGACCAGTAAGAAAATCGATTCCTTATGTAGTGCAACCAGACCAAATTATTCCTGGAGTTGCAAACTATTATGCGAGTACCATTGCTAATGGTCATGATTTTGCAAGCATCTTAGTTAAGACACGTGAAGGACGACCAATAAAAATTGAAAACAACGATTTAGCAGCAACTAATGGTGGTGCAAATGCAAGAGTAAACGCATCTGTTTTAGATTTATATGACAGCTTAAGAGTTGGATGGCCTAAAAAGAATGGAGCAGATAGTTCTTGGACGGAGTTTGACGCAGATACCACGCAAGCATTAAATAGTGCAGTAGCGTCTGGAAAAGATATTGTGTTATTAACACAAACGTTTGCAAGTCCTTCTACGTCTAAATTAATTTCAGAATTTAAAGAAAAATATGGTAATGTTCGCCATGTAGTATATGATGCTATTTCAGAATCTGCTGCAGCCGAAGCATATCAAAATACATATGGAGAGCGTGGTTTAGCTAATTACGATTTCTCTAAAGCTGGAACAATCGTTTCTTTTGGAGCTGATTTCTTAGGAGATTGGCAAGGAGGCGGATTTGATTCTGCGTATGCAAAAGGACGTATTCCTAAAAACGGAAAAATGTCACGCCATATTCAGTTTGAATCTAATATGAGCCTTACTGGTGCAAATGCCGATAAGCGTGTGCCATTAAAACCAAGCGAGCAGAAAGTAGCTTTAGCAAAATTATACGGAAAAATTACAGGAAACGCTGTATCTGGAAATCTTCCAGCACATGTTGAAGAGGCTGTGAGTGCAGCAGCTTCAGAATTGAGCAAAGCAGGAAGTAACGGTGTTGTGGTTACAGGAATTCAAGATGTAAACGCACAAACAGTTGTGTTTGTCATTAACGAAGCTTTAGCGAGTAAAGCCTTTGACCCTAAAACACCAATTAAAACAAGACAAGGAAACGATAAAGCAGTAGCGCAGTTAGTAGCTGACATGAATGCTGGAAAAGTTGGCACGCTCATTATGAGTGGTGTGAACCCAATGTACACGTTGCCAAATGCTGCTGAGTTTGAAGCAGGATTAGCCAATGTGGATATGTCTGTAACGTTTTCTATGAAAGAAGATGAGACATCTTCTCTAACAAATTATATAGCAGCTACAACTCATTACCTAGAAGCTTGGGGCGATGTAGAAATGAAAAAAGGACATTACGCTTTAGCACAACCAGTTATTCGTAATTTGTTTAATGAGGGTACAAGACAATTTCAAGATGCTTTATTAATGTGGAATGGTAATGATATGTCTTACCATGATTACATAAAAGATAATTGGACTAGCAATATATTAAACGGTGGTTCTTGGAACCAAGCCTTACACGATGGTGTATTTGTTGGAACTACTTCAACAGTAATTGAAGAAACAACAACAGATAGCGAAACAGAAGAAGCGCCAATAGATGCAAGTGTAGCAGCAAGAGCATTAGCTTCGACGTCTTCGTCTGGATTTGAGCTAACATTATATTCAAAAACAGGAATGGGTGATGGTCAACAAGCCAACAACCCATGGTTGCAAGAATTTCCAGACCCTTTAACACGTTTAACGTGGGATAACTACTTAACAGTTTCAGAAGCTGATGCTAAAGAATTAGGGTTGGATTTAGCGCCTAGTTCGTTTTTTAGTCAAAGTCAGCATGATGCAACAGGTGGTTTAAACGGAAAGTATGCCAATATAACTGCTAACGGTGTTACGGTAACTGCTCCAGTAATTATTCAACCAGGACAAGCGAAAGGTACTTTTGGTTTATCATTTGGTTATGGTAGAACGTTAGGATTGAAATCTGAAATGCAAACAGGTGTTAACGCCTATCCTTTATATGCAAACTTTAATCCTGTTCAAGAAGTAACTATTGAAGTTGCTGAAGGAAGACACGAATTTGCAAGTGTACAATTGCACAATACTTTAATGGGTCGCGGTGATATTATTAGAGAAACTTCTCTTGAAATATTTAACACCAAAGACAAAGATTATTATAACGCAGTTCCTGTAGTGTCTTTGAACCACAAGGAAACACCAGTTAACTCTTCAAGAGTTGATTTATGGGATGAGTTTGACCGTTCTATAGGACATCACTTTAACTTATCTATAGATTTAAATGCCTGTACAGGTTGTGGTGCGTGTGTTATTGCATGTCATGCTGAAAACAACGTGCCAGTTGTAGGTAAAGAAGAAATTAGACGTAGTCGTGATATGCATTGGTTACGTATTGATAGATATTATTCATCTGAAGAATCGTTTGATGGTGATAATGAAACAAAAGATGATATTGAAGGTTTAGGTTTAGGGGATTATGCATTTGGTGACGGACAAGGTAATGGGTCTCTATCTACTTTTGGTAGAATGGAATCTCCATCAGCCAACCCACAAGTAGCGTTCCAACCAATTATGTGTCAGCACTGTAACCATGCACCTTGCGAAACTGTTTGTCCAGTAGCCGCAACGTCTCATGGTCGTCAAGGTCAAAACCATATGGCTTATAACCGTTGTGTGGGTACACGTTATTGTGCTAACAACTGCCCTTATAAAGTACGTCGTTTCAACTGGTTCTTGTATAACGAGAACGATGAGTTTGATTATCACATGAATGACGATTTAGGACGTATGGTAATTAACCCAGATGTGACTGTAAGGTCTCGAGGTGTAATGGAAAAATGTTCTATGTGTATTCAAATGACACAAAAAACAGTTCTTGATGCAAAACGTGATGGAAGAGAAGTAAAACCAAACGAATTTAAAACTGCCTGTTCTGCAGCATGTAGCAATGGTGCAATGAAGTTTGGTGACATCAATGACAAAAAGAGCGATATAGCTGCTCTTAAACATGATAAAAGAGCGTATCACTTACTAGAAAGTGTTGGTACTAAGCCAAATGTGGTGTACCAAGTGAAAGTAAGAAATACGACCGAAGCATAAATAAATTAATTAAGAAACAATTATAAAAGGATTATGGCGTCTCATTACGAAGCACCTATTAGAAGACCTTTAGTTACAGGGGAAAAATCATATCACGATGTATCGGTAGATGTGGCTGCTCCTGTTGAAGGAAAAGCAAATAAATCTTGGTGGATTGTATTTTCAATAGCACTTGTGGCTTTCCTTTGGGGAGTTGGCTGTATTATATACACAATTTCAACAGGAATTGGTACTTGGGGTTTAAACAAGACCGTTGGTTGGGCTTGGGATATTACTAACTTCGTTTGGTGGGTTGGTATTGGTCACGCAGGAACATTGATTTCTGCGGTACTATTACTTTTCCGTCAAAAATGGAGAATGGCAATTAACCGTTCTGCCGAAGCAATGACAATTTTCTCGGTAGTTCAAGCAGGTTTGTTCCCAATTATTCACATGGGTCGCCCTTGGTTAGGTTATTGGGTATTACCTATACCAAACCAATTTGGGTCGCTATGGGTAAACTTTAATTCACCATTACTTTGGGATGTATTTGCAATCTCAACATACCTTTCGGTATCATTAGTATTCTGGTGGACAGGTTTACTTCCTGATTTCGCCATGATTAGAGATAGAGCTGTTAGACCTTTTCAAAAGAAAATATATTCGTTATTGAGTTTTGGTTGGTCTGGACGTGCAAAAGATTGGCAACGTTTTGAAGAAGTATCATTGGTACTTGCTGGTTTAGCAACACCTTTAGTACTTTCGGTACATACCATTGTATCGTTTGACTTCGCAACGTCTGTAATCCCTGGTTGGCATACCACAATTTTCCCACCTTACTTCGTTGCAGGTGCGATTTTCTCAGGATTTGCTATGGTAAACACGCTTCTTATAATTATGAGAAAAGTGTGTAACCTAGAAGATTATATTACAGTACAACACATCGAGTTAATGAACATAGTGATTATGATTACTGGTTCTATTGTTGGTGTGGCTTATATAACAGAGTTATTTATTGCATGGTATTCTGGTGTAGAATACGAACAATACGCATTCTTAAACAGAGCAACAGGACCTTATGCTTGGGCATATTGGGCGATGATGACTTGTAACGTGTTTTCTCCACAATTTATGTGGTTTAAGAAGTTGCGTACAAGTATTATGTTCTCGTTCTTTATTTCGATTGTCGTAAATATTGGTATGTGGTTTGAGCGTTTCGTGATTATCGTAACCTCATTACACAGAGATTATTTACCATCATCTTGGACAATGTTCTCTCCAACATTTGTGGATATTGGAATTTTTATTGGAACTATTGGATTTTTCTTTGTGTTATTCTTATTATACGCAAGAACATTCCCAGTAATAGCACAAGCCGAAGTGAAGACGATTTTAAAATCTTCTGGAGAGCGTTATAAAAACATAAGAGAAAGAGGCGATAGTTTAGTTGGTACTGGAGCTGATGCTAGAACATCTGGAAACCCAGTTACAGTTGAAGCACCAAAAACTGAAGTGGTTAAAGGCGATAAATCTGAAATGACAAACTCATTATTAGATAGTATTGGAACGTTCGACCCATCCACTCAAACTGCTGATGATTTAAAGAAAATAAGTGGTGTTGGCCCTAAAATGGAAGAAGTACTTAACAGCATTGGTATTTACTCTTACATTCAGGTTAGCAAAATGACGAAAAGAGAATATGACTTGTTAGACTCTATTACAGGTTCTTTCCCAGGAAGAGCAGAACGTGATGATTGGTCTGGACAAGCTAAAAAATTAATAAACTAAAAGTAGCATATGGAATCTTCAAAAGTAATTCACGCTATTTATACTGATGATGATGTGTTAATGCACGCTGTAAAAGAAGTTAAGGCTGCAAAACATCATATAGAAGAAATTTATACGCCTTTTCCAGTACATGGATTGGACAAAGCAATGGGATTGGCACCAACACGATTGGCTATTACAGCATTTATGTATGGGTGTCTTGGATTAACTGTTGCCATTGTCATGATGAACTATATCATGATAGAAGATTGGCCGCAAAACATTGGTGGAAAACCAAGTTTTAGCTATTTAGAGAATATGCCTGCCTTTGTGCCAATTATGTTTGAGTTAACGGTATTTTTTGCAGCGCATTTAATGGTCATTACGTTTTACTTGCGTAGTAGAATGTGGCCGTTTAAAAAAGCTGAAAACCCAGACCCAAGAACAACAGATGACCATTTTTTAATGGAAATATCTGTACATGGAAATGAAAGAGAATTGGAAACATTTCTTGCAGGAACAGGAGCAGTAGAAATTAACATTGTAGATAAAGAAGCACATTAATATATTATGAAAGGCTTAGTTAAAATATTAGTATTAGCAATAATGGTAAGTTCGGTAGTGTCTTGTAAAAACAACGAAACACCAAACTATCAGTTCTTTCCAAATATGTACACATCTCCAAGTTATGAAACTTATGGAGCTTACGAGGTATTTCCAGATGAGCAATCGGCAATGCTTCCAGTAGATGGAACCATTTCTAGAGGTCACTCAATTTTCGATTATGGTAGCTCAACAGCAGAATACGATAGAGCTAAAGCAGAATTAGTAAGTCCATTGGATTCTACTCAAATTGATTATGCTAGAGGAAAAGAGTTGTATGATATATACTGTGGAGTTTGTCATGGTAATAAAGGCGATGGTCAAGGTAATTTAGTTAAAAAAGAAAAAATTCTTGGAATTCCATCGTATGATGATGCAGCTAGAGCTATAAATGAAGGTAGTATTTATCACGTAATTTATTATGGAAAAAATGCTATGGGTTCTCACAAAAATCAATTGAGAGAAGAAGAGCGTTGGCAAGTAGCAGCGTATGTGATGAAATTAAAGGCAGATTTAGAAAAATAAGATTTAGATAAAGTTATATATAGATATGTATACCATTTCAAATAGATTAAAAATAGTGTCTCTTATCCTAGTAATAGTAGGAGCAGGAATGTGGACTACAAGTTATATGTCTTCTCACGTTTCTGTTGAAGACGTAAAGGTTATGTTAGCTGAAGAAGAAGCCTCTCATGGAGGAGGTCATGGTGAAGTTGCTAACGACCATGCACCAGCAGCTGATACTCATGGTGAAGAAGCATCACACGATGATGAACATGCAGAACACGTTATGCATCAAATTCATAACAGACCTTACTCTGCACTATACGTAGCAGCATTCTTTTTCTTTATGATTGCATTGGGCGTTCTTGCTTTTTATGGCATTCAATACGCATCGCAAGCAGGATGGTCACCAGTACTGTTTAGGGTCATGGAAGGTATTACCTATTATGTATTACCAGGTGGTTTATTAGTATTGGCAATTGCTTTTTGGGCTGGAGACCATATATTTATTTGGATGGACCCAGATGTAGTGGCTCACGATGAGTTAATACAAAACAAAGCGAGCTGGTTAAACAAACCATGGTTTTTTATTCGCGGGTTGATATTTTTAGGTGGTTGGAGTTTATATAGATATTTTTCTCGTAAATTCTCAATAGCACAAGATACTGCTGATATTAACGATAACAGAAACTTTAAAAAGAACTTCCGTATCTCGGCAGCATTCTTGGTATTTTATATTTATACTGAATCTATGATGTCTTGGGATTGGATTATGAGTGTAGACCCTCACTGGTTCTCAACATTATTTGGGTGGTATGTATTTGCCTCTATGTTTGTAAGTGGTATTACCGTAATAGCGTTAATTACTATGTACTTAAAATCTAAAGGCTTAATGGATTTTGTAAACGATAGTCACTTACATGATTTAGCTAAGTTTATGTTTGCAATAAGTATTTTCTGGACTTATTTATGGTTCTCACAATTCATGCTTATTTGGTACGCAAACATCCCTGAAGAGGTTACGTACTTTGTAACAAGAATTGAAGATTATAAACTGCCATTCTTTGGAATGCTAGCATTAAACTTTATTTTCCCATTCTTAGTATTAATGAACAGCGATTATAAACGTATTCCTTGGTTTATAGTTATGGCTGGTATTGCCATACTAGTTGGACACTATGTTGATGTTTACAACATGATTATGCCTGCAACAGTAGGTGATAGATGGGGATTCGGATTAGCAGAATTTGGAGCAGTATTCTTTTTCCTTGGACTGTTTATGTTAGTTGTATTCTATGCAATTTCAAAGCAACCATTATTAGCCAAAGGAAATCCTTTTGTTAAAGAAAGTAAACAATTCCATTATTAATTATTAAAATAAAGACGAAGAATAACAATGACAGCTTTATTAACAATTTTAGTTTTAGTATTTATTACAGTTGCCGTTTGGCAAATGGTAAAGATTTTTGATTTAGCTAATGCTAATAATGAAAACTCTCAAGTTGCCAACGATAAAGACAATAGAGTTAATGGATATTTAATGTTAGGCTTTTTAGCCTTCATTTACATCATTACCATTGTGTGTTTAGTAAAATGGGGTGACTTACCATTAATGTCCAATTCAGCATCTGAACATGGCCCTGGACTAGATAATTTAATGATTATCTCGATGGTACTGATTTTTGTTGTGCAAACTATTACTCAGTTTTTATTACACTATTTTGCTTTTAAATACAAAGGTGAAAAAGGACGTAAAGCATTGTTTTATGCAGATAATGATAAGCTAGAATTTATCTGGACAATCATACCAGTAATTACACTAGCAGGTTTAATTATCTACGGATTATTTACTTGGTCTGAGATTATGAACTTTGAAGAAGAAGAAGATGCTTTAGTAGTAGAGTTATATGCACAACAATTTAACTGGAAGGCAAGATATGCAGGTGAAGATAACGTATTAGGTCAAGCTAATGTAAGGTTGATCAATCTTGATAATGCTAATATTTTGGGTCTGGATGAATCAGATTTAAATGCGCAAGACGATATTATTACTACAGAGTTACACTTACCAGTTGGCAGACAAGTAATCTTTAAAATGCGCTCTCAAGATGTATTGCATTCAGCTTATATGCCTCACTTTAGAGCACAAATGAATTGTGTTCCTGGTATGACTACTCAATTTGCTTTTACACCAACGGTAACAACAGCCGAAATGAGACAAACCGAACAAATGGTTAAAAAAGTAGCAAATATTAATAAAATTAGAACCAAGAAAAGTAAAGATTTAGTTGCTAAAGGTGAAGAAGCTTTAGACCCTTATGTGTTTGATTACCTTTTAATTTGTAATAAAATATGTGGAAAATCACATTATAACATGCAAATGAAAATTGTTGTTGAAACAGAAGAGGAATACAATGCTTGGATTAAAGAGCAAAAAACCTTTAAAAATTCATTGGTTCAAAATTAATTATAATAAAAGAATAAAATAAGATATAGATTATGTCAGCACACGCAGATACTCACGCTCACGAAGACGACCACGGACATCATCATAAAGAAACTTTTGTAACTAAATATATATTTAGTCAAGACCATAAAATGATTGCAAAACAGTACCTAATTACTGGTACTATTATGGGAGTTGTCGGTGTTATTATGTCATTAATGATTCGTATGCAAATTGCATGGCCTGAAGAACCTAATGTGATTTTTGAAGCTTTATTAGGTAAATGGGCTCCAGGTGGTGTTATGGATGCTGATATGTATTTGGCATTGGTAACAATACATGGTACCATCATGGTATTTTTTGTATTAACCGCAGGATTAAGTGGTACGTTTAGTAACCTTTTAATTCCGTTGCAAATTGGTGCACGAGATATGGCATCTGGATTCCTTAACATGGTATCGTATTGGTTATTCTTCTTATCTAGTGTTGTAATGATTATTTCATTATTTGTAGAAGCTGGGCCAGCAGCAGCAGGTTGGACAATTTATCCACCATTAAGTGCACTGCCTATGGCTCAAGGAGGTTCAGGAATGGGTATGACTCTATGGTTGGTGTCTATGGCAATTTTTATTGCATCATCATTATTAGGGTCACTTAACTACATTGTTACAGTTATTAACTTGCGTACTAAGGGAATGTCTATGACGAGATTACCTTTAACCATTTGGGCGTTTTTTGTAACAGCTATTATTGGTGTGGTATCGTTCCCAGTATTATTATCGGCAGCGTTATTATTGATAATGGACAGAAGTTTTGGTACATCCTTCTTCTTATCAGATATATTTATACAAGGCGAAGTATTGCATTACCAAGGAGGGTCTCCAGTATTGTTTGAACACTTATTTTGGTTCTTAGGTCACCCAGAAGTATATATTGTACTATTACCAGCATTAGGGATAACATCAGAAATTATTGCCACAAACTCACGTAAACCAATATTTGGTTATCGTGCGATGGTTGCCTCTATTTTAGCAATTGCATTTTTATCTACCATTGTTTGGGGTCACCATATGTTTATATCTGGGATGAATCCATTCTTAGGGTCTGTATTTACATTCACAACATTATTAATTGCAATACCATCTGCGGTAAAAGCATTTAACTATATAACAACCCTCTGGAAGGGGAATCTCCAGTTCAATCCTGCAATGCTATTCTCTATAGGTTTAGTATCAACATTTATTACAGGAGGTTTAACAGGAATTATTCTTGGAGATAGTGCCTTAGATATTAACGTTCATGATACTTATTTTGTGGTAGCTCACTTCCATTTAGTAATGGGTATATCTGCGTTGTATGGAATGTTTGCAGGAATCTACCATTGGTTCCCAAAAATGTTTGGTAGAATGCTTAATAAAAATTTAGGATACATTCACTTTTGGGTAACAGCAGTCTGTGCGTACGGGGTTTTCTTCCCAATGCACTTTATAGGAATGGCTGGTTTACCACGTCGTTATTATACAAATAGTAATTTCCCATTATTTGATGATTTACAAAATGTTAATGTGATAATTACCTTATTTGCTATTATTGGAGGTATATTCCAGTTGGTATTTTTATGGAACTTCTTCTATAGTATTTTCTATGGTAAGAAAACAGTTCAAAACCCTTGGAGGTCTAATACACTTGAATGGACAGCACCAATTAAACACATTCACGGAAACTGGGAAGGTGAAATTCCTCATGTACACCGTTGGGCTTACGACTACAGTAAGCCAGGGCATGATGACGATTTCGTGCCACAGAACATCCCATTAAAAGATGGAGAAGAAGAACTCCAGCATTAATTAGACATAAGTTATATAATATATTAAAAAGGCCTTTCTCCCGATAATAATCGGAATTTGAAAGGCTTTTTTGTATGTGCAATTTTGTAGGTTTTCTCTTTTGTTCTTAACAGATGAAATGCATTTTTTTATCGATAAAAAGTAAAATAATCACAAAATAATCGTTGAAATACAAATAAATCAGTTAAATTGCAGCCAGTTTAAATAGATTTGAATAATTACATCTATACATAATGGAGTAATGTTCAGTTTAAAAAGCTATTAAAAACAGATATAATTTAACCTACTATGAAAACAAAAGACTTGTTTAGGAATGTGATTAAAACTGCATCCTATATTATGGTGTTTCTATATACCACTTCTTCTGCTTTTGCTCAATGCCCAACTATTAGTAATCCAACGCCAACAATATGTGATGCATCAGGATATACTTTTGCCGATTTAAGTACAGATTATGCAGTAGATGGCGGAAACGGAATAGTTTGGTATAATGCTCTAAGTGGCGGAAGCCCTTTTAACCCAAATCAATTAGTTGATGAAGGAACGTATTATGCAGATGATGATTCTGGAACTTGTGGTGTAAGGGCTTCAATAATCGTCGACTTTCAAGTGGATGCTTCTGGACAAAATCTAGACCAAATTTATTGTAGTAATGAAAGTCCAACAATACAAACATATATTGACGATGTTTTACAACCACATATTCCTTCGGGAGGCTCTGTAGAAATTTATACTGATATTGATTTAACATCGCTAGCTAATAGCACAGACCCAATTCCAGGAGGCGCCACAAACTTTTTTATAGTATTTGTTGATAATGGAGGTTGTAAAAGCCAAGTAGAGATTGGTAGTACTGCGGTATTTGATTCACCAGCTGATCCAACACCACCAACACCACAAGATTTTTGTTCAGACAATAACCCAACGGTTGGAGATTTAGATCCAGGCACCACAGCTAGTTATAGTTGGTATAATGCTCTCGATGCTTTTGGAGACCCCATATTGCCAGCATTGTCATCATCAACACTTTTAGTTGATGGAAACACTTATTACGTGCAGATAAATGATGTGTTTTGTGATAGTAATCCAGTAGCAGTTACGGTAAATATAGATACACCTTTTGATCCAGGAACTTCAGGTTCTTTAGAGTATTGTGATGATAGTATACCAACGTCAGATTTTAATTTATTCGATGAACTTGGAGGTACACCAGACACTAACGGAATATGGTCAGGGCCTTTAACCACAACAAATGGTCATTTAGGTACCGTTAACATAACAACATTAACAACACCAGGAAACCATGTGTTTACATACACAGTTCCAAGTAATGGTGCTTGTCCAGAAAGCTCATCTACGGTGACTATTACAATTTATGAAACGTTTATTTCTGGAACACCTTCGGCTGCAAATCCAGCAACCTTTTGTGTGGTAGATTTACCTTCAGCTTTTGATTTATTTACCTTATTAGAAAATGAAGACCCAAATGGACAATGGACGCAAGGAATGTCAAGTTCAGATCCTATAGTAACGACTCCAATAGATTTAACAGGATTTACTCCTGGAACATATAATTTCACCTATACTCAAAATGTATTACCAAACCCTTGTCCAGAGGAATCTACCACTGTACAAGTTATTGTGTTGCCAGATCCAAACGCTGGTAATGCCATAAATCAAGTGTTTTGTGAAAATGATTTGGCTGCAAATTCACCTTTCGACTTGTTTTTGGCCTTAGATGGCTCTCAAGATAATAATTCAGGTGTTTGGACAGATGCTAACGATGTAGTAGTAACGAATCCTATTGATATTACAACATTCACAGTAACAGGAAGCCCTTATCAATTTACATATACTATTTCCAATGGGACATGTGAGGATATGGAAACAATAAGCATTACAGTTGAACCTGCTCCAGAGTCTGGAACGGTGAATCCAGCAGTAGAGTTTTGTGAAAGCGAAGGACCAACAAGTTATAATTTGTTTGATTTGCTCACAGGAGAAGACCAAACTGGCACATGGTACATTGGTACAGACAATACAGGAACAACAACAGCTAACCCAATAGATGTATCGGTATTAACAGCTGGAACATATAACTATACGTTTGACGTAGATGCCATAGGAACTTGTGATGATGAATTAGTGACGGTAACAATAATTATAAATCCGTTACCAAACACAGGAACACCAACATCAACAACATTTTGCGAAAATGATTTAGCGGCAAATTCGCCTCTGGATTTATTCGGTCAACTTTCAGGGAATGATGCAGGAGGAACTTGGACAGACGATGATGCCTCTGGAGCATTAACAGGAAGCGATGTTGATTTAACGCTATTAACTATTGGCACATACAACTTTACTTATAGCATAACCAATGCGAATGGATGCACCAATAGTAGTACAGTAACAGTAGTTATTGAAGATGCACCAGAATCAGGAACAGTTAATACACCTATAGAATTTTGTGTTGCAGATATTACTTCTGGGCAAACAGTCAATTTATTTGATTTGCTTTCAGATGAAGACCAAACAGGAACTTGGAATGATGATGATGCCACAGGTGCTTTATATGGAAACTTAGTAACTATAGATGGTCTAACCGCAGGAACATATAATTTTACATTTGATGTTGATGCCATCGGTAGTTGTGATGACGTTTTAGTCACCGTAAGTATTATTCTTAATGATACTGCAACACCAACAGGAGCAATTACTCAAGAGTTTTGTGATACTGCAACAGTAGCAGATTTAATAGCTTCTGGAACAACAATTCAATGGTATGACGAAGCAACAGGAGGAACGCCTTTAGACCCAACAACCGCTCTAGTTGATGGTGAAACCTATTATGCAACTCAAACAGATGCTACTACAGGTTGCGAATCTTCGGTAAGACTGGAAGTTACAGTCACCATTTTTCAAACACCAAATTCAGGAAACCCAAATACAACACCACTAGTTGTTTGTAACGACAACACCAACGTTGACCTTTTTGCAGGATTAGATGGCACACAAGATTCAGGAGGTGTTTGGCAAGATACCGATGGTACTGGAGCTTTAACAGGAAACATTTTTGATGCAACAGCAGTTGCAGCAGGATCTTATCAATTTACTTATTTTATTGCAGGATCAGCACCTTGTGCAGATGCTAGTACAACGATTACTGTAACAGTAGAAGAGCCTTTCAACTCTGGAACAGATGCGACACTCGATATTTGTAGTGATGGTGGTACTGTAGATTTATTCACGCTTATTAGCCCAGCAGATGCAGGAGGAACTTGGACGCCAGCCTTGGCTAGTGGCACAGGAGTTTTCAATCCTTTAGTAGATTTATTGGTTGGAACAAGAACATACACTTACACATTGTCAAATGCATGTGGAACCACTAGTAGTAATGTGGTGGTTACAGTCACTCAAGCACCAGATGCTGGAACTGATAATTCAATCACAGCATGTGTGATTAATGGGACGATCGATTTGTTTACGCAATTAGGAGGTACGCCAGATGCAGGAGGAACTTGGTCGCCAGCGTTAGCTAGTGGCACAGGAGATTTTGACCCAAATGTTGATGCATCAGGAACTTATACATATACAGTTGCAGCCACTTCACCTTGTAGCACTGATGCTACAGCACAAGTTACAGTAACAGTAAGCGATATTTCTGAACCAACAGTATTGGATGCAAATCCAACATTCTGTAGAGCAGATAATCCAACGGTTAATGATTTAAACGCAAGTATTTCGGCAACAGGCACATTAACTTGGTACACCGATGCTACATTATCAGTCATGCTAACTGGAACAGAAGCATTGATAGATGGAGAAGATTATTACGTGACTCAAACAAATAGTTCTGGTTGCGAGTCTTCACAAAGTGATTTTGTGGTCGCTACAGTAAACGATGCACCAACACCAACACTTAGCAATCCTAGTTTAGAATATTGTATTAATGATAATCCAACTATTAGTGATTTAACAATAAACATTGCTGAGTATAATTCATCTACAAACAACATTATTTGGTATGATGCAGCAACAAACGGAACAGTACTAAGTGCTGGAACCTTACTAACAAACGCTACAACTTATTATGCTATAATATATGATTCGGCTACAGGTTGCGAAAGTAGTGTGCGATTAGCTGTTACACCAGACCTTTCCGCTTGTGGAAAACTACTATTACCAGATGGATTTTCACCAAATGGAGATGGCGTTAACGAAACATTTAACATTGATAATTTAGACGTTTTATACCCAAATTATGTTATGGAAATTTACAACCGCTACGGAAGTTTAGTTTACAAAGGAAACTCTTCAACACCACATTTTAATGGCACATCCAATCAATCTGGAGCTTCAGGAAAAGAATTACCAGTAGGCGTGTACTTTTATATTTTCAATTTTAATGATGGTGAAAATAAACCTGAACAAGGACGATTATACTTAAGTAGATAATTTGTTAAACACACAATTCTAGAAAAATGAAACAATCAAAAATATATCATAGAATAGCAGCTTTAGTTTGTTTGACACTATTGTCCTTTCAAAGTAATGCGCAACAAGATCCTCAGTTTACACATTATATGTATAACATGAGTGTTATTAATCCAGGCTATGCCACAGCAACCGAAGATATTCTAAACATTGGAGGCTTGTACAGAACACAATGGGTTGGTATGGAAGGAGCGCCAAAAACAGCAAGCTTTTTCGCACACACACCTATTAGCGAAAAAATTGAATTAGGTATTTCGTTTACCAATGATAACATTGGAGATGTTATTGATGAAAATAATGTTTATGCCGATTTTGCTTATGTATTACCCGTTGGTTTAGAAGCGAAATTATCACTCGGACTTAAAGCAGGATTCACCTTTTTTAATGCAAACTTTGATGGTTTTATATTAAACTCTGGTAATGTGTCAACAGATATTGCTTTTAACGAAAACATAAATAAAACATTTCCTAATATAGGAATAGGTGCTTTTTATTTCACAGATAATTATTATTTAGGCTTGTCGGCACCAAATATGTTAACCACAACACATTTAGAGTCTGAGAACGGAATTAAATCTACAGGCGTTCAAGACATACATTATTTCTTAACAGGAGGATATGTTTTTGATATCAATGAGGACCTAAAGTTTAAGCCTGCGTTTATGGCTAAAGGAGTAAAAGGAGCACCATTGGCAATAGATATAACAGCCAACGTATTAATAAATAAAAAACTGGAGGCAGGATTAGGCTATCGTTTAAACGATGCCATTAGTGCCTTGGTAAATTTTAGGGTAGCTCCCGATTTACGAATTGGTTACTCATACGATTTTACAACGTCTAACTTAGGAAGTTTTAATTCAGGGTCACATGAAATATTTATTTTATTTGATGTCGATTTATTTGGACTAAAAGGTGGTTACGACCGCTCACCAAGATTCTTCTAATCTTTAACGAAACAATCATGAAAACACAAAAATATATTCTTGTTTGCCTTTTATTAGTTAGTGGAATAACCATGGCACAAAAAGGAAACTTAAAACGAGCCAATAAGCTTTTTGAAATGAAAGCCTATGTGGATGCCGCCGAAATTTATGAAACAAAAGAACGTTCGCAGACTGTTCTTGAAAATCTGGCAGATAGTTATTACTACAACGCATCTTTACAAAAAGCTATTAAAACCTACCGCGAGTTATTTGTTACGTATGGAGATTCTATAGATATCGAATTGCATTTTAGATATGCACAAGCTCTAAAAGGCGTAAAAAACTATAAAGAAGCCGATGTTCATTTAAGTAGATATTACAATCAAAGAATAAATACACAAGCTTTTATAGATAAAACCGAAAAAACAACACCTCATACTTTTAATTTAAAACAAATTGAAAATAAAGGGTCTAATAGTGATTTTGGGTTATCGTTTTATGGAAACGATAAAGTCGTATTTGCGTCTGCTAGAAATAATGAAAATCCATCGTACGTTTGGAACGACTTACCTTATTTAGATTTATACAGTGCAACATTAACTGATGATAATACCTTAGAAAATGTGACGCCTTTCTCCGAGGTTATCAATACAGAATCTCATGAAAGTAGTGCCGTTTTTAGTCGTGATGGAAAAACCATGTTCTTTAACAGAACAAACAAAACGCGAACTAAAACAGACGAAGAGAGAATTGCACATATTAAAATTTATAAAGCAGAATTAGTTGATGGTAATTGGACAAACGTCACCGCATTGCCATTTACATCCAATAAATACAGCACAGAACACCCAAGCTTAAGTAAAGACGGTAAAACACTTTATTTTGCGAGTGATATGCCTGGAGGTATGGGAGGTTTTGATATTTATAAAGTAGCCATCAACGACGATGGTACTTATGGAGAACCAGAAAATTTAGGAGCAAACATCAATACAAAGCATAGAGAACAGTTTCCGTTTATTAGCAATTATGATGTCTTATACTTTTCATCAGATGACCATCAAGGTTTTGGTGGACTCGATGTGTTTAGAAGTAATATGGTTAACGGCAATTTTGATAAACCTGTAAATTTAGGGAGCACTATAAACAGTAGCTTAGATGATTTTGCTTATGTCATTAGAGAAAAAGACAACAAAGGTTTTGTGTCTTCAAACAGAAGTGGACATGATAGATTATATGGTTTTGCTAGAGAAGAAAATATACTTACAAAATACCTTGTAGAAGGAGTTGTTCAAGATAAAAACAGCAAAGAATTATTAGCAGGAGCGTTAGTAACCTTGTTTGACGAAACAGGAACGGTAATTCAAGATTCTATAGTTGGTAGTAAAGCAGATTATTTATTTAAAATAGAACCAAATAAAAAATATACTATTCGAGGCACACGAAAAGCATACATTCCGCAAGATGTTGAGTTTTCAACAGATAGTAACGGAAAAGTTCAGCATAATATCTATTTAATTTTAGAATCTTATGCCGATGCCGAAGAACGCGTAAAAGAAAACGAAAAAGGAGACGTACAAATCGAGTTAGAAAAAATATATTTCGATTTCGATAAATCTAATATTCGTGAAGATGCCGCAATCACTTTGGATGTCCTTGTCGAGTTAATGAACAAGTATCCTGATATGGAAGTTGAGGTGTCGGCACATACAGATGCACGAGGGGAAGACCAATATAACCTAGATTTATCAAAAAGACGTGCAGCGTCCACTTTGGAATACCTAGTTAGTAAAGGTATTGATAGAAGCCGTTTAAAAAGCATAGGCTATGGAGAAATGCAACCTTTAAACAAGTGTACTAAAGAAGGTATTTGCGAAGATGAAGAATACGATATTAATAGACGTTGTGAATTCACAATTACTAATTAAACTTAATTAATAGCATTAAAAAGCCTTTCTAATTTAGAAAGGCTTTTTTTATACAAAACTTTGCTTCAGTATCTTTATATTTGAAGTATGAACGAAAATCTTAATCCATCTAGCGAAAATCTTTCTTCAGAAGAACATGATATTGAAAGAGCCTTAAGGCCTCTGTCTTTCGAAGATTTCGCAGGACAAGACCAAGTATTAGAGAATTTAAAAATATTTGTTCAAGCTGCCAACGAAAGAGGCGATGCTTTAGACCATACGCTATTTCATGGACCTCCAGGATTAGGGAAAACGACTTTAGCACATATTTTGGCTAATGAGTTAGATGTAAGCATTAAAGTAACCTCTGGACCAGTGTTAGATAAGCCAGGTGATTTAGCAGGATTGCTAACAAATCTTGATGAAAGAGATGTATTGTTTATTGATGAAATCCATCGGTTAAGCCCTATTGTTGAAGAGTATTTATATTCTGCAATGGAGGATTTTAAAATTGATATTATGATTGAAACAGGCCCAAATGCTAGGTCAGTTCAAATAAACTTAAACCCATTTACTTTGGTAGGTGCAACCACACGTTCAGGACTGTTAACAGCACCCATGCGTGCACGTTTTGGTATAAGTAGTCGATTACAATATTATTCCACAGAATTATTGTCAACCATTGTACAACGTAGTGCTCATATATTAAAAGTACCAATCTCCATGGAAGCAGCTATTGAAATTGCTGGACGAAGTCGTGGTACACCTAGAATAGCCAATGCGTTATTAAGACGTGTTAGAGATTTTGCACAAATAAAAGGTAATGGAAATATTGACATCGAAATTTCTAAGTATAGCTTAAAAGCGTTGAATGTTGATGCTCATGGATTGGACGAAATGGATAACAAAATCCTCACGACAATAATAGACAAGTTTAAAGGAGGACCAGTTGGGATAACGACTTTAGCAACTGCTGTAAGCGAAAGTGCCGAAACTATTGAAGAGGTGTATGAGCCATTTTTAATACAACAAGGTTTCATCATGCGCACACCTCGAGGGCGTGAAGTCACAGAATTTGCATACAAGCATTTGGGCAGAATAAAAGGAAATATACAAGGCGGATTATTCTAGCCCATCCTAACCTTCCCAAAGGAAAGGAATAAAACGGATTATATAACTCTCTATGTGTACAATATTTTCAAGCAATGAGTAAGCAAAACTTAACAGGTTTGAGTTCTCTCTCCCTCGGGGAGAGAGCTAGAGAGAGGGCTTCTCTAATCAAAACCGAAGCCAAACGCCTCGGTTTTTTGTCTTGTGGCATAAGTAAAGCAGCCTTTTTAGAAGAAGAAGCCCCACGATTAGAAAAATGGTTAAACAAAAACATGCATGGAGACATGCGTTACATGGAAAACCATTTTGATAAACGCCTTGACCCAACAAAACTGGTAGAAGGTTCAAAAAGTGTGGTATCGTTATTACTCAATTATTTTCCGTCTGAAACTCAAAAAGACCCAAATGCTCCAAAAATTAGTAAATATGCTTATGGCACCGATTATCACTTTGTCATAAAGGATAAACTCAAACAATTATTACATTTTATTCAAGATGAAATTGGTGAAGTAGAAGGCAGAGCTTTTGTAGATTCAGCGCCTGTTCTAGATAAAGCTTGGGCTGCAAAATCTGGTTTAGGTTGGATAGGGAAGCATAGTAATTTATTGACTCAACAAGTGGGTTCATTCTATTTTATTGCTGAAATTATTATCGATTTAGACTTAGAATACGACTCACCAACGACAGACCATTGCGGTACGTGTACAGCATGTATCGATGCATGTCCAACACAAGCAATCACTGAACCTTACGTGGTTGATGGAAGCAAATGTATATCATATTTTACCATAGAATTAAAAGACAATATTCCAACAGAGTTTAAAGGACAATTCGATAATTGGATGTTTGGTTGCGATGTGTGTCAAGACGTATGTCCATGGAATCGATTCTCAAAAACACATAACGAACCGCTTTTTAATCCGCATCCAGAACTACTCGACATGACCAAAAAAGACTGGGAAGAAATCACGGAAGACACTTTTAGAAAAGTGTTTAAAAAATCAGCAGTAAAACGTACCAAGTATTCAGGACTTACCAGAAACATTAAATTTTTAAAAGATTAGGCAATTAATTTCTACATTGTATCTTTGCCAATTAATAGCTAACTAACGACAACATGAGTAAGGAAAAGGAAAGCAAACGAAAAGAGAGCAAACGACGAGAAGCCTTAATTTACCACGCCAAACCAAATCCAGGAAAAATAAAAGTAGTACCTACCAAAAGGTATGCCACGCAAAGAGACTTGTCTTTAGCATACTCACCAGGCGTTGCCGAACCTTGTTTAGAGATTGAAAAAGATAAATCCAATGCGTATAGATATACAGCCAAAGGAAATTTAGTAGCGGTTATTTCAAATGGAACTGCTGTTTTAGGACTTGGCAATATTGGTCCTGAAGCCTCCAAACCTGTAATGGAAGGGAAAGGCTTGCTGTTCAAAATTTTTGCAGATATTGATGTGTTTGATATTGAAGTAGATACCGAGAATGTTGAAGAATTTATTCAAACAGTAAAAAATATTGCACCAACGTTTGGAGGTATCAACTTAGAAGATATTAAAGCTCCAGAAGCTTTTGAAATTGAAAAACGTTTAAAGGAAGAGCTCGATATTCCTGTCATGCACGATGACCAACACGGTACAGCCATTATTTCAGCAGCAGCATTATTGAATGCTCTTGAAATTACCGAAAGAAAAATTGAAGATGCCAAAATAGTGATTAGTGGTGCTGGAGCAGCAGCCATTTCATGTACACGTTTATACCAATCGTTTGGAGCAAAACGTGACAATATCGTAATGCTTGATAGTAAAGGTGTTATTAGAAAAGATAGAGATAACTTAACATCTCAAAAAGCGGAGTTTGCAACCTCTAGAGATATTACAACGCTTGACGATGCCATGAAAAATGCCGATGTATTTATTGGTTTATCAACATCAGATATTGTAACTCCAGCGATGCTAAAAACAATGGCAAAAGACCCAATAGTCTTTGCTATGGCAAACCCAGACCCTGAAATAGCTTATCAATTGGCTGTTGATACTAGGGATGATATCATTATGGCTACAGGGCGAAGTGATCATCCAAACCAAGTAAATAATGTGCTTGGATTTCCATTTATTTTCAGAGGCGCTTTAGATGTTAGAGCTACTGCTATTAATGAAGCCATGAAAAAAGCAGCAGTTATTGCGTTGGCAGATTTAGCAAAAGAACCAGTACCAGAACAAGTAAATGTTGCTTATGATGAAACTCGTTTAACATTTGGTAGAGATTATATTATTCCTAAACCATTTGACCCGAGATTGATAGGTGTGGTACCACCAGCAGTTGCGAAAGCAGCTATGGAAAGCGGTGTAGCTACTGAACCCATTGAAGATTGGGATAAATATGAAGAGCAATTATTGCAGCGATTAGGTGGTGATAATAAGTTGGTTCGTTTACTACACAGTCGTGCAAAATTACATCCTAAACGTGTGGTTTTTGCTGAAGCAGACCAATTACCTGTATTAAAAGCAGCACAAATAGTTCATGAAGAAGGTATTGCAATTCCAATTTTATTAGGTCGTCGAGATAAAATAGAAATCTTAAAAGAAGAAATTGAGTTTGATGCAGATGTTGAAATAATCGACCCTAAATCGGATGACGAAGAAGAACGTAAAAACGCGTATGCAGATACCTATTGGAATCAAAGTAAAAGACGTGGCATAACACAACTTACAGCAAGAAAATTGTTGAGAGAGCGTAATTACTATGCGGCAATGATGGTTAATGAAGGCGATGCAGATGCACTAATTTCAGGGTTCTCCAGAAACTATCCAACGGTTGTAAAACCAATGTTGGAACTTATAGGACTTGACAAAGGAGCTACTAGAATTGCAACAACAAACGTATTAATGACGCAACGAGGCCCTTTATTTTTAAGTGATACGTCCATCAACATTGACCCAACATCAAAAGATTTAGCTAAAATTGCACAAATGACAGCCACTACGGTGAAAATGTTTGGTCTAGAACCAGTTATGGCAATGATATCGTATTCAAACTTTGGGTCTTCCGATAATGAAAAGGCTTCAAAAGTAAGACAAGCAGTATCGTATTTACATCGTTTTTACCCAAGTTTGATTGTAGATGGAGAGTTTCAAACAGATTTTGCACTAAATAATGAAATGCGTCAAGATATTTTTCCGTTTTCAAAATTAGCAGGACGAAAAGTTAACACCTTGATATTCCCTAATTTAGATTCAGCAAACATCACATATAAGCTACTAAAAGAGCTAAATAAAGCCGAAAACATTGGCCCAATTATGATGGGGTTAAAGAAACCAGCACACATTTTACAGCTTGATGCAAGCGTCGATGAGATAGTAAATATGGCAGCAATTGCGGTAATTGATGCCCAAAAAAAGCAAAAAAGAGCGTAAAACTAGGGTCTGCGGTTAAATTATAACGTTATAATGTATAATTATTTTATTACATTTGGAGCGTAACTAAACCAAATCTATGATTACGCATATACAAGGTAAACTTGTTGAAAAAAATCCTACAGATGTTGTGATTGATTGTAATGGTGTTGGCTATTTGCTCAATATCTCATTGCATACGTATTCTCAAATACCCAATCAAGAGCATCTAAAATTGCATACGCATCTTCAAGTTAAAGAAGATTCGCATACATTATATGGGTTTTCATCGCTTGGTGAAAGACAAATATTTAGACTACTTATTTCTGTAAGTGGTATTGGAACAAGTACAGCACGAACCATGTTATCATCCTTAACACCTAAACAGGTAAGGGAAGCAATAGCCATTGAAGACGTAGCTTTAATACAATCGGTTAAAGGTATTGGTCTTAAAACGGCACAACGTGTTGTGATAGAACTAAAAGATAAAGTTTTAAAAGCCTACGATATTGACGAAGGAATTACATTCCAAAACAATACTAATAAAGATGAAGCGTTATCTGCTTTAGAAGTTCTTGGTTTTACCAAGAAACAGTCTGAACGTGTAGTAGATAAGATTGTTTCTATTAACCAAGAAGCAAGTGTCGAAGCTATTATAAAAGAAGCCTTAAAAAAATTATAATTGATTTGAAAGCCGCCAACATTAATTTTTCCAAACCTACTAGAACAGTCATGCTAACAAGCGTGATGCTGTTAATGTATATTGTCTCTTTTGGACAACAAACAACAGTTAGGGATTCTACAAGTACAACATTTTCGTTTAATAATTTATTATTACCGAACCCAGATAGTATAGTGTCTAAATACACGTATGACCCATTAACAGATAGATATATCTTTAACCAGAGTTTAGGAAAAATAAATATTAATTACCCTATTATTTTAACACCAGAAGAGTTTAGAAAACTGGTGGCTCAAGAAAATTTGCGTAATTATTACAAAGATAAAATTGACGCTTACGATGGTAAAAAGGAAGGATTGGAAGATGCCAAGAAAAACCTAATTCCTGAATTGTATGTCGATTCCGATTTCTTTGAATCTATTTTCGGAGGAAGTACTATTGAAGTGATTCCTACAGGATATGTCGAAATGGATTTAGGTATTTTATATACCAAGCAAGATAACCCTTCGTTTTCACCTAGAAATAGAAGTAATTTTACCTTTGATTTTGACCAACGAATTCAACTCAGCTTATTAGGTAAAGTAGGGACACGTATGCAAGTTTCTGCTAATTACGATACACAATCTAGTTTTGACTTTCAGAACCTTATAAAATTAGAATACACACCTACTGAGGATGATATCATTCAAAAAATTGAAGTAGGTAATGTAAGTATGCCATTAAACAGCTCGTTAATTACAGGAGCACAAAGCTTATTTGGTGTAAAAACACAATTGCAATTTGGTAAAACAACTATTACAGGAGTGTTTTCTGAGCAAAAATCGCAAACCAGAACAGTTGTTGCACAAGGTGGTGGAACGTTGCAAGAGTTTGAATTTTTTGGTTTGGATTATGATGAAAACAGGCACTTTTTCTTAGCACAATACTTTAGGGATAATTACGATACAGCATTAGAAACCTATCCGTATATAAATTCACCTATTCAAATAACTAGAGCTGAGGTATGGGTAACGAACCGTTCTAACCAAACTGATGATGTTAGAAACATAGTGGCGTTACAGGATTTAGGGGAATCCAATCCAGCTAAAATTGGCTCTGCGGTAAATATAACTGCTGGACCAAATGCCTATCCTGACAATACAAACAATGCTTACGACCCAACCAATATTGGTGGTGGAGGTTCACAAATAACCAATGCAATTAGAGATATTGCCACGGTACAATCTGGTATTTTGGTGTCTGGAGTTAATGAAGGTTTTGATTATGGTAAATTAGAAAATGCCAGAAAACTTCAAGAAGGCTCAGAATATACTTTAAACACGCAACTAGGATACATTTCATTAAATCAACGTTTACAGAACGACGAAATATTGGCTGTTGCATATCAATTTACAGTAGGTGACCAAGTATTTCAAGTTGGTGAATTTGCCAACGACGGCGTAGATGCTACAGATGTTTCAACGGTAGGAGGAAACCCTGTCGTAACCAACAATAGCCTTATTCTTAAGATGCTTAAAAGTACGGTTACAAGTGTGGACCAACCTATTTGGGACCTAATGATGAAAAACATCTATAACACAGGTGCTTTTAACTTAGAAAGAGAAGATTTTAAATTAAATATATTTTACACGGAGTCGTCTCCTGTAAACTTTATTACACCAGTTGATGGAACACCTTTTCCAACACCTGCACCAACCGAAGATGCATTACAAGAAACACCATTATTACGTGTGTTTAATTTAGATAAATTAAACTATAATAATGACCCGCAATTTAATGGTGACGGATTTTTTGATTTTGTAGAAGGCATCACGGTCATTCAACAAAACGGAAAAATAATCTTTACCAATGTAGAACCATTTGGTAGATATTTATTCGATATTCTTGATATAGATAACAACCCAAGTAATAACGAAGCAGATTATAACGACCCTGCTCAATTTAACCCTAACCAAGCAAAATACGTTTACGATAAATTATATAACTCAACTAAGACAGCAGCTCTAGAAGATGGTGAGAAAAACAAATTTCAAATAAAAGGGCGCTACAAATCTGCAGGTAGTGGTGGGATCCCAATAGGTGCTTTTGATGTTCCTCAAGGATCTGTCAAGGTTACTGCAGGAGGACGTGTACTTCTTGAAAACATAGATTACACGGTTGATTATAGAATGGGTACAGTTCAAATTTTAGACCCAGCGTTACAGGCATCCAATACGCCAATTCAAGTGTCTGTTGAAAATAACGCAGTATTTGGTCAGCAAACAAAGCGTTTTACAGGTGTTAATGTCGAGCATCAGTTTAACGAAAATTTTGTTTTGGGAGCAACGTTCTTAAATTTAAATGAGCGTCCAATTACCCAAAAAGCAAACTATGGTACCGAGCCTATAAACAATACTATATTTGGAATTAATGGTAACTTCTCTACTGAAGTTCCTTTTTTAACAAGACTTGTAAACAAGCTGCCTAATATCGATACAGATGTTCAATCTAACCTATCAGTTAGAGGTGAATTTGCATATTTATTACCAGGTGCCCCAAAAGGATCAGACTTTCAAGGTGAAGCAACAACGTATGTAGATGATTTTGAAGGCACACAAAATAATATTGATTTATTATCACCAATTTCTTGGAGTTTATCAAGTAGACCAAAAGAGCTAGGTCAATCTTATATAGAAGGACCAGAGGATGACAATGGCATTCAAAATGGTTTTGATAGAGCACTTTTAAACTGGTACTTTATTGACCCAATTTTCTATGGAGGTCAAAGACCAACAGGTATTAGCGATAACGATATGTCCAGTTTATATACGAGACGTATTTTTATTGAAGAGATTTTTCCGCAGCAAGATATAGTTCAAGGGCAACCAACAGTTATTAATTCTTTAGATTTGGCGTATTATCCTTCTGAAAGAGGGCCTTATAACTTTCAATCTGGAGCTGAAGATGGTGTTTTAGATAACCCACAAGATTCATGGGCTGGAATTACGCGACAATTAACAACTACCGATTTTGAACAAGCCAATGTAGAATACATAGAGTTTTGGATGCAAGACCCATTTTTGGAGAACATAACAAGCTCTGGAGGAAAATTAACGTTGAATTTAGGAAACATTTCCGAAGACGTTATAAAAGATGGGAGAAAGCAATACGAAAATGGGTTACCAGAAAATGGTGATATAAGCGCGTTGCCACAAACCGTTTGGGGAACTGTAACACCTCAAAATCAAGCATTAATTTATGCCTTTTCAACACTAGGGCAAGAAAGAGAAAACCAAGATGTTGGTTTAGATGGTTACGATGATGCTGAAGAAGCAACAACGTTCCCAACATTTTCAAGTCTAGAAGATCCTGCAAACGATAACTATACCTATTTCCTTAATACTACAGGTAACGTTTTTGAGCGTTATAAAAAGTACAATGGACTAGAAGGTAATTCGCCAGAGACCTTTACGCAAACCAATAGAGGTTCTACAACCGAGCCTGACGTAGAAGATATTAATAGAGATAACACTATGAATACCATAGATAGTTATTTTGAATACGAATTAGATATTACGCCAACGAATTTAGCAGATTTAAACAATACACTAATAAGAGATAGAAAGCAAGTTACTGTAACCTTGCCTAATGGTGATACAGATCAAGTGGTTTGGTATCAATTTAGAATTCCATTAACTGCTTATACAAATCAAATAGGAGGCATCACCGATTTTAGATCCATTCGTTTTATGCGTATGTATTTATCTGAATTTTCTGAAAACACAGTCTTGCGTTTTGGTAGTTTAGATTTAGTAAGAAGTGATTGGAGACGTTACAAACAATCTCTAGACGATGACCCTAATAATGATTCTGATGGTACCGAGTTTAACGTTGGTATTATTGGGATACTAGAAAATGATGGACGCTATGTCTCTCCTCCTGGAGTTGAACGTGAGCAACTTAATAATAACAACACACTTCAAAGACAAAACGAACAATCTTTAGTGGTTAATACATGTAAGCTTGAGCCAGAAGATTCTAGAGCTGTATTTAAAAATATTAATGTAGATATGCGTCAGTTTAAAAAACTACGTATGTTTATGCATGCCGAAGAAGGTTCTGCTATAGGTTTGCAAGATGGTGATGCAGTTGGGTTTATTAGAATGGGTAATGACTTTACGCAAAACTATTATCAAATTGAAATTCCTTTGGTAGTTTCACCTACGGGTTCTACTAATGAAAATGATATTTGGCCAAACGAGAACGAAATCAATCTACCAATAGAAGTGTTAGCGAAAATAAAAGCACTAGGTATTTCGGCAGGAACTTTAGGTAATTTAGAACCAACGTTCTATAATGTTATTGATGGTGTTTTAGATGAAACAGATGTTGCAGAATTCTCACCATATACAATCGGTCAACAACGTGTTGCTATTAAAGGAAATCCTAATTTTGGCGACATTAGAACATTAATGGTAGGTATTAAAAATTCGCGTACACAGTTAGAAAATATTGAAGTTTGTACAGAGGTTTGGTTTAACGAATTACGTTTGTCCGACATGGACAACGAAGGTGGTTGGGCAGCTATTGCAAGTATGGATTCCAATATTGCCGATTTCATGGATATTAGTGCAACTGGAAGACGAAGTACTACAGGTTTTGGAACTATTGAGCAAGGACCAAATCAAAGAAGTAGAGAAGATGTAAAACAATACGACGTCGTTACTAATGTAAATCTTGGACAGTTACTACCAAAAAAATGGGGTGTTCAAGTTCCTTTTAACTATGGTCAAAGTGAAGAAATCATCACTCCAGAATATGACCAGCAGTATAAAGATGTAAAACTTCAAGACCGATTGGATGCCGCAACAACTGATGCTGAAAAAGAAACCATAAAACGACAATCTGAAGATTATACAAAACGCCAAAGCATCAATTTTATAGGTGTAAGAAAACAAAGAACAGGCGAAGCAAAACCAAAGTTCTATGATGTTGAAAACCTTACTTTAAATTACTCATACAATCAAGTAGAACATAGGGATTTTGAAATTGAAAATTCCTTAGACCAGAATGTAAGGGTTGGTGGTAATTACAATTTTAGTTTCGACCCAATAAAAATTGAACCTTTCAAGAAAAACGATTCGTTATTTAAAAGTAAGTACTTAAAAATATTAAAAGATTTTAATTTTAATCTATTACCATCTACCATAACAGTAAATGCAGACTTTATTAGACAGTTTAACAAACAAAAATTTAGAGACTTAGATTTAGGAGGTGCAAATATTGGTATTGAGGAATTATATAGACGAAATTACACCTTCGATTTTCAATACAATATTAATTACAACCTTACAGATGCTTTAAGTTTAAACTTCTCAGCATCCAATAATAACATTGTACGTAATTATTTTGTCGATGATAATTTAAATGGAGCGCAAGACCCAACAAAAGAAGTTTGGGATGGATTTTTTGATGTAGGAGACCCAAACAGGCAATTTCAACAATTGGGAATTAATTACGAACTACCATTAAATAAAATTCCAACATTAGAGTTTTTAAGAGCAACTTACGCCTACACAGGAGATTTTTTATGGCAAAAAGGCTCAGATTTATATGGTAATTTAACTATAAATGGTTCAACTTACGATTTAGGAAATTCGGTATCTAACGCAAGTTCTCATACGTTAAATGCAACCTTAGATATGAATCGTTTGTATCGATATATAGGGTTAACCAAAAAAGCAAATAATAGACAAGGATCTACTAAAGGAGTGCCACCTGGCGGTCAACCAACAGGAGCACAACCAGCGACACCTAAAAAGAATGGGTTATATAATGCTGCAATAGACTTGTTAACTAGCATTAAAAGAGTTCAAGTTAATTATACACAACGTAATGGAACTTTTTTACCAGGATATGTTGAAACACCTGGGTTTATAGGAACACTAAAGCCAACATTTGGATTTACTTTTGGAAGCCAAAGAGACATTAGATATTTAGCTGCTAAAAATGGTTGGTTAACTGTATTTCCAGAGTTTAATCAGCAATACACCGAGGAAGAGTCTAAAGTATTAGATTTCTCTGCTGCGCTTGAACCAATGCAAGATTTAAAAATAGATTTAACCGGAGGAAGAACCTATAACGAAAATCTAACCGAAAGTTTTAACACAACAGATAGTAACAATGATGGGTTCAGCGATGAATATAATCCATTGATAAGAAATGCCTTTGGTAATTTCAATATATCTACATCCATGATTAAAACAGCATTTGCTAGTAGTGACGAGAATGGTTCAGCAACGTTTGATGATTTTAGGGCTAATAGACTTGAAATAGCACAAAGACTAGCATTAAAAGCAGGTGTCGATATTAATAACCCAGCAAATTTAGATACCGAAGGATATCCGCTAGGATTTGGCAAAAACAATCAGGCAGTATTATTGCCAGCATTTTTATCTGCTTATACAGGAAAAGATGTAGGCAAAGTGTCGTTAGGAGCTTTTAGAAATGTACCAATTCCAAACTGGACATTAAAATATACTGGCCTAATGAAATTGCCATGGTTTAAAAAACAATTTAAGCGTTTCTCTATAACACATGGTTATAACTCAGTATATACAATCAATCAATTTAGGTCTAACCTAGATTATAATGCTTTTGACCCAAGTACAGATTATGCGTCTCAAAATCCTAATGTATTAGACCAATCAGGAAACTATAAAAACGAAACATTGTTTAGCGCAGTAGCATTAACCGAAATGTTCAGTCCGTTAGTGAAAATTGATTTTGAGATGAAAAATTCAATGAAAATCTTAGCAGAAATCAAAAAGGACCGTCGTTTGTTTTTAAGTTTCGATAATAACTTATTAACCGAAATAAAAGGAAGCGAATACGTATTTGGATTGGGCTATAGAATTAAAGATGTTAAGATAAATTCTAAGTTAGCTGGTCCAAGAAATGTGATTAAGAGTGACCTTAACATGAAAGCAGATATTTCTATTAGAGAAAATAAAACCATTATCAGATACCTTGATTTAGAAAACAATCAAGTTACTGCTGGACAAACAATTTGGGGCTTAAAATACACAGCCGACTATGCTTTTAGTAAGAATCTAACAGGGATTTTCTATTTTGATTATACCTTCTCTGAATATGCTATTTCAACCGCATTCCCTCAAACATCCATTCGCTCAGGCTTAACTTTACGATATAACTTTGGAAATTAAATAAAAAACTAACATATTTACCAAAAATTACATTTTTATGAATATTCCATCTGAATTAAAGTATACTAAAGACCACGAATGGGTGAGCATCGACGGTGATGTTGTAACCATTGGAATTACCGATTTTGCACAAAGCGAATTAGGGGATATTGTTTATGTTGAAGTTGAAACTGTTGATGAAACCCTCGATATTGAGGAGGTTTTTGGAACAGTAGAAGCTGTTAAAACAGTATCAGATTTATTTTTGCCTGTATCTGGAGAAATCATTGAATTTAATGAATCTCTTGAGGACGAACCAGAAAAGGTAAATACAGACCCTTACGGAGACGGTTGGATGATAAAAGTAAAATGCTCTGACACTTCAGAGTTAGATGCACTACTTTCTGCAGACGATTACAAGGCTTTAATAAGTGCTTAATAAGCGAGTATTTCCTTTTTTAGCGGTAACGTACACCATTGCTCTTGCAGCAATATGTTTGGTTAAAAATGATAGATTGCCTTACTTTGGTACCAATTACGAAGATAAAATCTATCATCTAGTAGCTTACGCAATACTATGTTTTTTGTGGTATAAAGTGTTTGAAAGTAAAAAAATTAATTACCCTATACTTATAGCCTTTATAGTTTCTATCATCTATGGTACAATTATTGAAGTATTACAAGGGCAGCTAACAACAACTAGAGATGCCTCCATTGGAGATATTGCAGCAAATGTGGTTGGAGCCGTTATTATTTCTCTTATTTTAACAATTAGAGACAAAACAATCGTTAAAAAATTATAAACCCTTGCTTTTTTAGCAAATTATTGGTTATTTTACCAATCTCGAAAAAATAATAATTATGGAACCTAAAAAGAATCCGAATGCAGATGTAAGAAGAAACAGTTCAATTTATTTTGCTGTAGGTCTTGCCTTAATGCTTTTAATTACCAATTATTCTATTAATTACAAGACGTACGATAAAGAAGCTATCGATATTGGCATGTTGAATATGGATGAGTTAGATGAAGAAGAAATTCCAATCACAGAGCAAATTCAAACACCACCTCCACCACCACCTCCACCAGCAGCACCTGAAGTAATTGAGGTTGTTGAAGATGAAGAAGAGATTGAGGAAACGGTAATTGAATCTACTGAAACTACAGAAGAAGAAGAAATCGTTGAAGTTGAAGAAGTAGTGGTTGAAGAAGTTGAAGAAGATATTGAGGTGCCTTTTCATGTTATTGAAAACGTTCCAATTTTTCCTGGATGTGAAAAAGGAAGCAACGATGTGAAGAGAAAATGTATGTCTGATAAAATCACAAAATTTGTACAGAAGAAATTTAATACAGATTTAGCTGGTGATTTAGGTTTAACAGGAAGACAAACCATTCGTGTAGTATTTAAAATTGACAAATCTGGTAGTGTAATTGGCGTTAGAGCTAGGGCACCACACCCAAGATTAGAAAAAGAAGCAACACGAGTAATAAATGCACTTCCTAAAATGAAACCAGGAAAGCAAAGAGGAAAAGCCGTAACAGTGCCTTATTCTCTGCCTATAGTATTTGCAGTGCAAGACTAAAAAAGTAAGCATATATAATTAAAATCCCGTTGCAATTTGTAACGGGATTTTTTTTGGTATGTTTCTTGTGAGTTTTACCATAATATTAACATTTTAAAACAATAATTATGGAAACAAAAAAAAACCCACGTGCAGACGTACGGAGAAACAGCTCAATCTATTTTGCTGTTGGTTTAGTGCTAATGCTTTTAGTAACTAATTATTCTATTAACTACAAAACTTACGACGCGGAAGCTATTGATATAGCAATGTTGTCTATGGGAGATTTAGATGAGGAGGATATCCCCATCACCAAACACGAAGTAATACCACCACCAGTTAAAAAGCAACCTGTAATTCCAGAAGAGATAATAGAAGCTGATGATGACGAAGACATTGAAGAGTCTATTATTGATACCTCTGAAGATGAAACAGACGAACCAATACTTGATGTTGAAGACGTTGAGGTGGATGATATACCAGACGACGTAGAAGTGCCTTTTGCATTTATAGAAAATGTACCAGTTTTTCCAGGATGCGAAGATGGCGACAACAATGCTAAGAAAAATTGCATGTCTAAAAAAATCTCAAAACACGTTCAAAAAAAGTTTAATGCCGATTTAGCTGGAGAGTTAGGTTTATCGGGTAAGCAAACCATACGTGTGATGTTTAAAATAGACAAAACAGGCAATATTGTTGGTGTACAATCTAGAGCACCACACCCAAGATTAGAAAAAGAGGCTGCAAGAGTTATTAATTTGTTGCCTAAAATGCAGCCAGGGAAACAACGAGGCAATGCAGTTACCGTATCGTATTCATTACCAATTATATTTAAAGTAGAAAACTAAATATATAATTTGTTTAAAATTAAAACCCCATTACAATTGTAATGGGGTTTTTTGGTATGCTTCTTGTGATTTACTCATAACATTAACATTTTAAAACAATAATTATGAATTTTTCAAAGAAAATTCACGAACTCGTTGGTCAGAACGAGCAAATCGTGAAAACACCACAGAAACATGATGCAAATTTACAAAAAAACTCAACCCTCTACTTTCAGGTTGGGTTGATTTTAACACTTCTCGCAACTTATGGTTTGTTTGAAATGCAGTTTCAAACAAAATCTTTCGCCTTGGAAGATAATTACCCAGAAACAGAAATTGACGTTTATGTCAATTATGTGCCTCAACCAATTCCAGCACCTGTTGAAGCAAAAAAGGTAGAACCTGTAAGAAAAAAGTTACTGGCAATTAGTTTTGTTCAAAAAAAGGATGATACACCTTTTAAAGAAATGGAGAGAGATATTGTTACAGAGCCAGTAGCTCCCAGCAAACCAACAATTGTTAATAAACCAAGCAAACTTGAAGCCCCAAAAAAATCAACTTATTCAATGCTTGGCGTAGAACAAGTGCCAATTTATCCAGGATGCGAAGATTTTCAAACCAATGATGAATTAAGAAAATGCATGTCAAAAAAAATTGGAAGATTAATTAGTAGAAAATTTGATTCCGACTTAGCTGGAGAATTGGGCTTAGTAGGTAAGCAAAGAATTAATGTGCAATTTAAAATAGATAAACTTGGCAATGTTATAGACGTTAAAGCTAGGGCGCCTCACAACAAATTGGAAAGAGAAGCTATTAGTACGATTAGTAAAATACCAAAAATGACCCCTGCAAAGCAAAGCAACAAAGAAGTTGCAGTGATGTATTCGTTACCAATAATTTTGCAAGTTCAGTAATAATACAACATACTTTTTATAAAACTGCTATCGTTATATGATAGCAGTTTTTTTTATAATTAATCTCAAAAAATAGTATCTTTCACAAACAAAAAATCGAGTTACATCAAATGAAGAAATTACTTCTACTATTCTTAATTTTCTTTTCCTTAAACGCTCTAGCTCAAGATGTAGATTACGAAAAACCACCAGTATTCCCTGAGTGCGATTCTCAGGATATTGAGGCTTTAAGTAATTGTTTTAAAAGCGAGTTGTCACAATTCATTTTTGAAAAGTTTAAAACACCTCAAATAGTCCTAGATGAAAACTACATAGGGAATGTGTTTGTGCTATTTGAAGTGACAACCGAAGGCAATTTTAAAGTAGTATATATAGATGCGACTTACACCGAACTTAAAACAGAAATTGAAGACGTATTTAATCAACTACCAAAAATACAACCAGCAACATACAACGGAAGGCCAATATTTAAGCAGTATTCTTATAAAATAAGTATGCCTTTGGAATCGCCATCTGCAATTCAAAACACTAGTCAGAACCAAGAAACAAACGCAGTCTCTAAGTTAGAAATAGAAGCAAAAAGTGAATACGACAACTTAAACGCTACTATAAAACCTTACGAAAATCAAGAGTATAGCAGCACGCTTAGCATTCCTTTTTTACACAGCTCGTATGCGAAGTTTGACAGAAATATAAATCTAGTTGGCACCAACAGTCATACAGCAGCCAAACCATTTATGTATAGTGAGGTTGCAAAGTATTACGATTTTAAGGCTGAAAAAGAGGCGTTAGTAAAAAAATCAGATGGTTGGTGGCAAAGAAAATTATTTAATGAACATTTGGTACAGTTACAAGGTAAAAACTACTGGTTCACACTCGACCCAATTTTCGACCTTCAAGTTGGTAAAGATTCTGATGCCGATTTTAATTCAACATTCAATAATACGAGAGGCTTTTATGTGCAAGGAGGCTTGGGTAAAAATTTGAGTTTTTCGTCGTCGGTTTATGAGAGTCAAGGACGTTTTGCCGATTACGTAAATAGATATGCCGAAAGTTTAAGAGGTTTTGGTCCAGACCCTGCGGTTATTCCAGGTCGTGGTATTGCAAAACGTTTTAAAGAGGATGCTTACGATTATCCTGTGGCTGAGGCCTATTTATCGTATTCACCAGCAGAGTTTTTAAACGTCCAGTTTGGTCATGGTAAAAACTTTATAGGCGATGGTTACCGCTCGTTATTACAAAGTGATGTGGCAAGTCCGTCGCCATTTTTAAAGTTGAGCACCAAGTTCTGGAAAATTAAATACACCAACACGTGGATGTGGTTAAAAGATATTAGAACAGATGTGGTAAGCGACAAGGCATTTTTAACCAAATACATGGCGAATCATTATTTAAGTTGGAACGTATCAAAACGCTTTAACCTTGGGTTATTCGAGTCGGTGTTGTGGACTAATTCTAACGATAGAGGATTCGACGTTAATTATTTAAACCCAATTATTTTCTATCGTGCTATTGAGTTTGAAACTGGTCAAGGTGCAGGAAATGCTGTGTTGGGAGCCACAGCAAAATATAAAGCAAACGATAACATTAATATTTATAGTCAGTTTGTATTGGACGAATTCTCATTAGGCGATATAAAAGGAGGCAAGAAAAGCTGGAAAAACAAATATGGTTACCAAATTGGTGCTAAATATTACAATGCCTTTAAAGTGGATAATTTGTTTTTACAATTGGAGTATAATCGTGTGCGCCCTTACACCTATTCACACAACACTATTGTTTTGAATTATGGGCACAACAACCAATCGATGGCGCATCTTTGGGGAGCCAATTTTAGCGAAGCTATTGCCATTGCAAGATATAATTACAAACGTTGGTTTGCCGACGCTAAATTTGTGTTTGGTTCTAGAGGGTTGGATTTTAACAATGGCACAGACGATTTTAGTTATGGAGGCGATATTTACAGAAATTATAATGACAGACCGTTTGACTCAGGTGTTGAAGTTGGGCAAGGGATAAAAACCAATATTTTTCATGCCGAATTACAATCAGGTTATATAGTAAATCCAGCAACCAACCTAAAACTGTTTGCTTATTTGAGTTACAGGGATTTTAACCCTAACGCAACAGCTGCATCTACGTTTGAAAACAATACGCTTTGGTTTAGTATAGGTTTACGTACCGATTTATTTAATTGGTATTTTGATTTTTAGTATTGTCTGCTTAAATCTGAAATAATAGTTTTTATTAAAACTTGATTAAAATTACCTAATAGTATGAAATATGAAAAAATTGAACTCAAAGAAAACAATGATTAGATTAACTTTAGTATTCTTCTTCATTACACATTCCTTGCTTTATTCTCAATCTGGAAATAAAACGGATTGTTCCTTTTTAAAAAACTGTAAAATTATTAATATTTCTATTCCAAATGGAGGATATGTAATAATAAACGACTCAATTCATACCGAATATGTTGAAGATGGGAAGTACTATATTAAGTCAAAATTAGAATGGGTTAACGATTGTGAATATAATGCTACAATAACGGAATATACTTGGCCTAAATTTAATTTCCCAATCGGTGAAGTAATGAATTCTAAAATAACAAAAATAAAAAACGATACTTTATTTTTTGATTTAAAAGTTCGTGATTTTAAAATGAAAGCAAAATATAAACGGATTAATTAAATATTGCATAAATTAATTCTCCTTCCCACTCAAACTAACATAAATAGCACGTCTAATTTTTTCAGAATTAATAAAATTCCAGCTATAGTTTAAGTCGTCGTATTCTTTTGTAATAGTAGTATTAGCAACGATGTCAGCTTCAGTTTTGCCTTTATCTATTTCAGCTTGCACATTGGCTCTTAATTTTTTTAGCATTTCCAAGAACGAAGCATATTCTGCCTTGTTAGATAAATCACCATGACCAGGGATAATCTTCGTGTTTTCATCAATGACCATTAATGCTCTTTTTACCGCATCAATATAACCATCAATACTTCCACCAGAATTTACATCAATATAAGGGTAGCGCTTATGAAAATAATTGTCGCCAGTATGCAGTACATTGCTTTCGGTAAAATATAGCATGGCATCACCATCAGTATGTGCATTGTCAACATGAAATACCAATACTTGCTCACCATTCATATAGACGCTTAGTTTATCATTAAAGGTGATAACAGGTAAGCCTTCAGTTGTATTTCCTTCTGCTAAACGTTTGTATACATTATCATGTGCTATAATTTTAGCACCTTCTTTTTTCATATTGGCATTGCCTCCAGTATGGTCGCCATGGTAATGTGTGTTTACCACATACTGTATCGATTTATCACTTAGTTTTTTAATAGCATCTAATATTTTGGGCGTTAATCGTGCAAATTGGTCGTCAATTACAAACACACCATCGTCTCCTACAGACACACCAATATTTCCGCCTTGACCAACCAACATGTACACGCTATTGGATACTGGAATGGTTTTAATGGTCACATTGTTTTGTGCAGTAACAGTAACGAAGGTACTTGCACAAAAAAGAGATAAAAATAGTTTTAGCGTTTTCATAATGATGGTTTTTAAAGTCTGTTAAAGATACTAAACTTATGATAAGATTTTTGAATACAGAATTACTTATGGTTTACATTGCTCAAAACCAATTTTAAAAGTATCTTTGCCAGCGCAAAACTTTAGCATAAAACTAACCAATGTCAAAGGTTACAGATTCTACAATAGCAAAGCCTTCGGTAATTTCAAATTTTAAGGAAATTACAAAAATGCGTTTATCGTTAAGTGTTGTGTTTTCATCACTTGCAGGTTATTTATTAGGTGCAGATGAGGTGAGTTTTTACACGCTGTTATTACTCGCTTTTGGCGGCTATTTTATGGTAGGAGCATCCAATGCGTACAACCAAATAATTGAGCGAGATTTAGATGCGTTAATGGAGCGCACAAAAAACAGACCAATTCCGTCAGGGAGTATGTCTGTGCAATCAGCATTTATTTTAGCTACGGTTTTTACCATTCTTGGTATTACGGTGTTGTATATTATTAATCCGCAAACAGCCATGTTTGGTGCGATATCCATCTTTTTATATACGAGTGCTTATACGCCTTTAAAAACCAAAACACCGTTATCGGTTTTTGTTGGTGCCATTCCAGGAGCGATTCCGTTTATGTTGGGTTGGGTAGCAGCTACCGATGATTTTGGTATTGAACCAGGTACTTTATTTATGTTACAATTTTTTTGGCAATTTCCTCATTTTTGGGCTATAGGTTGGTTTTTGCATGAGGACTATCAAAAAGCAGGATTCAACATGTTGCCAACAGGCAAGAGAGATAAAGGTACAGCAGTACAAACTATTTTATATACGGTTTGGACGATACTAGTATCAATAATTCCTGTATTTGGTTTTACGGGCGAATTAAAGCTAACCGTAGTTGGAGCTGTAATTGTATTTCTTATGGGGTTAGTGATGTTGTATTATGCTGTACAACTGTTTAAAAAAAGAACCGCAGTATCAGCAAGACAATTAATGTTAGCAAGTGTGTTGTATATAACTCTAGTGCAAATAGTTTACGTTTTAGATAAATTTATTAGATAATTATGGATTTAACGCAAGGAACTTTAGAAGAAAAAAACAACAGAGCTAAAAAAATGATGCTATGGTTTGGTATTGTTTCTTTAATCATGTCTTTTGGTGGTTTAACAAGTGCTTTTATTGTAAGTAGCTCAAGAGAAGATTGGCTTCAAGATTTTCAATTGCCGCAGGCATTTACCATAAGCTTGGTGCTAATAGTTGTAAGTAGTATTACATTTATTTTAGCTAAAAGAACTTTAAAAACCGATAATAGAAATGCCACAACTATTTTTTTACTAGTTACTCTGGCATTAGGTATTGGTTTTATTACTGCTCAGTTTATTGGGTTTGGACAAATTATGGAAGAAGGCTATAATTTTACTGGTCCAACTAGTAATATTACTATGTCGTACATATTTTTGATAGCTGCAGTGCACATTGCACACGTTGCAGCTGGCTTAATTTGCTTGTTGGTTGTAATTTATAATCATTTTAAACAACGCTATAATTCACAGAATATGCTAGGTTTAGAATTGACGGCTACTTTCTGGCATTTTGTAGATATACTCTGGGTCTATTTGTTTTTCTTTTTATATTTCTATAGATAGAAAATTTGATTATTTTTGTGCAGTTCTAAAAAAATAAAAAACTTTTATGGATAATACAGTTGTAAGTACTGGAACCGAGGGGAAAACTTGGGGAGGTGGAAATAAGCCATTAAAAGCAAGTTACGGTAAAATGATGATGTGGTTTTTCATCGTTTCTGATGCATTGACTTTTTCAGGTTTTTTAGCAGCTTACGGATTTTCTAGGTTCAAATTTATAGACTCTTGGCCAATTGCCGATGAAGTGTTTACGCACGTGCCATTTTTCCATGGAACTTATCCTATGATTTACGTGGCATTTATGACATTTGTACTTATTATGTCATCGGTAACCATGGTACTTGCGGTAGATGCTGGTCATAAAATGAATAAAGCCAAGGTAACATTTTATATGTTCCTTACCATTATTGGTGGTTTAATATTCGTTGGTTCTCAAGCTTGGGAATGGGCAACATTTATTAAAGGTGATTATGGAGCTGTACAAACAAAAGGTGGTAATATTTTACAATTTGTAGATACTGATGGAAATCGTGTCGCACTTCGTGATTTTGCAGTTATAGACGACCACAAAGAACGTGTGCAGGACGAGAGAAAAAGTGGACTTTGGTTTACAAGCGAAGGCACACTACCAACATATACTGTAAGTGAAATTTATGACGGCCTTGAGGCTAATAAAGATGTATTGGTTCGCACTCAAATAATTAATGACGAAGGACATAAAACAGTACTATCTAGAGAAGAATCGTTAAGACAAATAAAAGAAAACGGAACATTGGTTGTTGAAGGCGCAAATCTTCATGTAAATGAATATGGCTCGCCATTATTTGCCGATTTCTTTTTCTTTATAACAGGGTTTCACGGATTTCACGTATTCTCGGGAGTTGTAATAAATATTATCATTTTCTTTAATGTGATTATTGGAACTTACGAACGTAGAAAAAGTTACGAAATGGTCGAAAAAGTAGGGCTTTATTGGCACTTTGTAGATTTAGTTTGGGTATTTGTATTTACATTCTTCTACCTTGTTTAATTATAGATAATTCGATTTAAAATGGCAGATCACGCACATAAATTAGAAATATTAAGAGGCTTAGTAAAGTTCAAGTCCAATACTCAAAAAATCTGGGGAGTATTAATTCTTTTAACAATTGTTACAGCAATAGAGGTTGTACTAGGTATTTATAAACCTGAAGTATTAATGGGGCCATTTTTAGGAATGAAAATCCTAAACTGGATATTTATTATTCTTACAATTGTTAAAGCATATTACATTACTTGGGACTTCATGCACATGCGAGACGAAACAAAGTCGTTACGCCGTATGGTAGTTTGGACAGCTGTATTCCTTATTTGTTACTTAATATTCATCCTTTTACTTGAAGGAGGATATGTTTTCGATGTATACAAAGAAGGATATGTAAAAACAGATTTTTAATAAAAAAATAAACATAGAAATATGTTAAAACATATAGATAAAGGCGGTTTTTAAAACCGTCTTTTTTATTTTTGTACTATGCAAAAAAAGAGCCTTAAAAAAACAATCATACTCTCGGTTTTATTCTTTCTACCAGTATTATTTTTATTGTTTTTATACCCTTCAAAACACAATTATAACCCTTTGGATGTTGTTAAAACACAAGTTGAAGAAGTCACTGACTTTAAAGATGAAGATGGTAATGACATTCGCTTTGAGGGTAACATAACAGTTGTTGGCTTTTTAGGAAGCGAACCTATGCAAGAAACCACAACAGCCTTAAACCTTAAGGAATTAGTCTACGATAAGTTTAAGGGCTTTAAACGTTTTCAAATACTTGTTCTAGTGCCTGATGGTTCTCAAAGTCAGATTGCAGAATTACGAAAAGAATTATTAAAATACGACGAGTTAAAATATTGGCATTTTGCTTATGGACATCCGCAAGATATTTTAAAGGTGTTTAATAGTTTGAAATCTGAAATTCCTTTAAGCGATAAGTATGCAACAAGCCATGTGTTTATAGTTGATAACGAGTTGAATCAACGAGGTAGAAATGATGATAGAACCGACAACGACATTGAAGCCAATAAACCTATTTACAGTATGACCTCGTACGATTGTGTGGAAGTTGCAGAGCTAAAAAACAAAATGAGCGAAGACATTCGTATTTTATTTACCGAATATAGACAAAAAAGAGATGGAAATTTTGACTCTTCATCAAGAAGAGCAGACGACTTAAAAAAAGTTACTGATTAATTCCTAACTATTCCCTCCTTGAGGAGGGTTAGGGAGGTGTAGATTTAAAACAAATGAAAAAAACTAATTATTCATACGTAGGCATAGCACTAATAATTCTAGTGTTTGGGATTATTTTTATTCCTCGAATTGTTGATAGAATTACAAGCGACGATATTACTAGAGAAGAAAGCAGAAGCAAAAAAGCAAGCACACAAGTACCTAGTGACAAGCCATTGGCTTTTTTAGAAATAAATGGCGAGCCTAAAAAAGTGCCAGCATTTAGTTTTACCAATCAAAACGGTGAGACCATTACAAATAAAGACTACGAAGGCAAAGTGTATTTAGTAGAATTCTTTTTTACTACCTGTCCAACCATTTGCCCTAGAATGAGCAGAAACTTGGTACAAATACAAAACAACTTTAGTGGTTATGAAGATTTTGGAGTAGCATCATTTACAATAAATCCAGAAAATGACACACCAGAAGTTTTAAAAGCCTATGCCGAAAAATACGGTATTACCAATCCTAACTGGCATTTAATGACAGGAAATCAAGACACTATTTATACTTTGGCAAACGAAGGTTTTAATTTATATACAGCTGAAGATGGTACTGTTGAAGGTGGTTTTGAACATTCAGGTAATTTTGCACTTATAGATAAAAACGGATTCATTCGCTCTAGAACGGTAAATGGAAATCCGTTAATATATTACAATGGTATCATCAGCGAAGAAGAAAAATATGATGAGGATGGCTTTAAGGAAGAGATTTCGCTGCTAAAAGAAGATATTGCAAAGCTTTTAAAAGAGTAATATGACTGAGGATAAAGCAAAAGAAAAAAAATACAATAAATGGATAGTAGTATTGTCTATAACTATTCCATTGATTGTTGCAGCATTATTTGGTGTTAAAATTGATGCTGAATTGCCAGTTTTTTTACCACCAATTTATGCGTCAATAAATGCATTTACAGCATTGGTTTTAGTAACTGCATTTTGGGCGATTACCAACAAAAAACAAAACTTGCATAAGCGTTTGATGCAATTGGCTATTTCTTTATCAGTAGTGTTTTTAGTAATGTATATAGCTTATCACATGACAAGCGATTCTACAAAGTATGGTGGAGATGGATTTGTAAAATATGTGTATTATGCAATACTTATTACACATATCATTATGTCGATAGCAGTAATACCATTTGTATTAATAACCTATGTTAGAGCCATTACGAATAATTTTGAGAGGCATAAAAAAATAGCAAGAATCACATTTCCGCTTTGGTTGTATGTAGCTATCTCTGGAGTAGTGGTTTATATTATGATTTCACCTTATTATTGAACCTTTGAAAAAAAACCACGTCATATTAATAGTAATTATGCTATTTGTTGTTTACAATACAGAAGCACAATGTGCCATGTGTCGAGCAGTCCTTGAAAGTGAAGAAGGTCAAAAAACAGCTGAAGGTATTAATAATGGTATTATTTACTTAATGCTTATTCCTTACATTCTAGTTGGAGGGTTAGGCGTCATTATTTACAAAAAACTAAGACAAAAATAATTTTAACATTTAATTAAGTCTAATGATGTAACAAATAAGGACTTTTGCAGTCTAATTGTTGTTGTAGCATTAAAAGGCAAAAAAACACTAACTATGTTAAAAATTAACCAACTACATAAATCCTACCCAATAGGAGACTCCAGTTTACACGTACTTAAAGGGATTGACCTTGATGTTGAAAGCGGTGAAATGGTGGCTATTATGGGTTCTTCGGGTTCAGGTAAATCAACGCTCTTAAATATTATTGGAATGCTCGATGAGGCAGATTCTGGTGATTATATTTTAGATGATGTGCCAATTAAAAACCTAAACGAGAAAAAAGCAGCTATTTATCGAAATAAATTTTTAGGGTTTATCTTTCAATCTTTTAACCTTATAAATTATAAAAATGCACTTGAAAACGTAGCATTGCCATTATATTATCAAGGCTTAAAGCGTAAAGAGCGTCAAGAAAAAGGCAAGTTTCACCTTAAAAAAGTGGGGCTGTTAGATTGGGCACATCACTTACCAAGTGAATTATCTGGTGGACAAAAACAACGTGTAGCTATAGCTAGAGCATTGGCTGCAAATCCTAAATTATTATTGGCAGATGAGCCTACAGGAGCTTTAGATACCACAACTTCTTATGAAATTATGGAGTTCCTTCAGCAATTAAATGACGAAGGTAAAACCATATTAATCGTAACGCACGAAGAAGACATTGCCGAAATGTGCAAGCGCGTTGTGCGTTTACGCGATGGTATTATTATGGAAGACAAAAAAGTTAATCAAGTAAGAGCGTCACAATATGTTTGATTTAGACCTTTGGCGCGAAATATTTCAAAGCATGAACAAAAACCGGACGCGTTCTATCTTGTCTGGTTTTACAGTGGCATTTGCGATTTTACTATTCACTATTTTAATTGGTATAGCAAATGGACTTGGAAACACCTTTCAAGAAGGATTTGCCGATGACGCTATTAATGCCATATTTATTCGAACAGGAAATACCACTAAAGCATACGATGGCTTGCAAGCAGGTAGACGTATCCAACTTAAAAATGAAGATTTCGATTTTATAAACGAAGAGTATAAAGATAAAATTCAATATAGTACAGTTAGAATATTTAAAAATGTTAATGCTTCTTACAAAGGCGAAAAAAACAACTACTCAGTTAGAGCAGTAAATCCTGACCATCAATTTCTTGAAAAATCTATAATGAAAGATGGGCGTTATATATCTCAATTAGATTTGCAAAACAAGAGCAAATTTATTGTTATCGGTAGATTAGTTGAAGAAGATTTGTTTTCAAAAGAATCAGCTTTAGGTGAGTACATAAATTTAAGTGGTATCCAATATAAAGTTGTAGGTGTTTTTACAGATGAAGGAAACGATAATGAAGAACGCATTATATACATGCCAGCATCTACAGCACAATTATTGTATGGAAATAATGATTACGTAGATTCAATAACGCTAGGTTATAATCCAGATTTAAGTGTAGATGAAGCTATTGCTTTTAGTAATAAGCTTACCAAACGGTTAAAAGACCGTTTTTCAGTAGCACCAACCGATCAAAGTGCTGTGAGGGTATTTAATATGGCTCTCCAAAACAAGGGAGTATCGCAATTACAATTTGGCTTGGGATTGATTATCATTGTAATTGGGCTAGGTACACTTATAGCAGGAATTGTTGGTATTAGTAATATCATGATATTTATTGTTAAAGAACGCACTAAAGAAATTGGTATTAGAAAAGCGCTTGGTGCACCACCAAGAAAAATAGTATCATTAATTCTTTTAGAATCAATAATTATTACAGCCATTACAGGTTACATAGGTTTAGTACTGGGTGTTGCTGTCTTAGAATGGGCAAACCCACTACTTGAAGACTATTTTATAAAGGAAGCAGGTGTTAGCAAAAATATAGTTATAACAGCAACTATAGTACTAGTTTTAGCAGGGTCATTAGCAGGATATTTGCCAGCAAAAAAAGCATCAAAAATCAAACCAATTGTAGCACTAAGAAACGACTAAAGATGATAAAATTTTTATTTGATAGAGATACATGGCAGGAAGTAATTGATAGTATGAGTAAAAACAAGCTCCGTACTATTATTACCATGGTAGGTGTTTGGTGGGGAATTTTACTCTTAATAGGTTTATTGGGCTCTGCACGTGGTATTGAAAACAGCTTTAATCGTAGTTTTAGCGATTTTGCAACCAATAGTGTATTTATTTTTGGACAAAGAACTAGTAAGCCTTTTAAAGGTTTTCAAGAAGGTAGAGCTGTTAGACTTAAGCTAAGTGATGCCGAACGTATTAAAGAAAATATAGAAGGTGTAGAATTTGTTGTGCCGAGAAACCAAAGAAGTGGTTTTGTAGTAAGAAAAGCATTATCAGGAAGTTACGGAGTTGCAGGAGATTATCCGCTACTAGACGTAGTACAGAAAAAGAAACTAATAAAGAGTCAAGGACGCTTTATTAATCAAACAGATATAGACAATAACCGTAAAGTAGCGGTTATATCTGAAGATATTTATAAACAACTATTTGAAAAAGATGAAGACCCTTTTGGTGAACTTATTAGGATTAATGATATAAACTTTAAAGTAGTTGGCGTTTTTGAGACGACTCCTTTTGGAGGCCCACAAACTGATATACACATTCCATTTTCAACATTTCAACAAATATATAATCAAGGGGATAACATTGGATGGATGATGATAACTGGAGAACGGGAATATGACATCAAACAACTTGAGGAAGATATTAAATTGTCATTAAGAAATATGCATAAAATTCATCCTGCTGATAAACGTGCTTTTGGAAGTTTTAATCTCGGAGAATTATTTAAAAGTGTTGAAAGCTTTTTGACAGGCATGCAGTTTTTAACATGGTTTGTAGGTATAGCAACACTTATTGCAGGTGTGTTTGCCATTGGTAATATATTATTAATTACTGTAAAAGAACGTACTAAAGAAATAGGTGTTCGTCGCGCTTTAGGTGCTACACCATTTGAAATTAAAAGACAAATTGTTGTTGAAGCTGTGTTTTTAACAATGATTGCAGGTTTAATGGGAATAATAAGCGGAGGTTGGATATTAATTTTAATAGATAAAACATTAGGGCAAGGTGACGACGCGACTTTTGTAAACGCATCAGTCTCTATAGGTGTTGTATTTATAGCATTATTAATATTAGTAATACTAGGGACCCTTATAGGATTAATTCCTGCATTTAAAGCCACAAGTATTAAACCAATTGAAGCATTAAGAGAAGAATAAAAAACCAACATTATATTAAATTAAAAAATGAAAAAATCAGTAAAAATTATTTTAGGAATTGCATTGTTAATCCTATTGGTATGGGTATTAGCATATTTCAAAAAATCAAATACTGCTGAGGTAGTAGACTACGAAGTCGAAGAGCCTTACTATACTTCTATCGACTATAAAGTTGTAGCAACAGGAAAACTAAATCCCGAAGAAGAAATTGAATTAAAACCTCAAGTGTCTGGTATTATCGATAAGATTTTAGTAGAAGAAGGTGATATTGTACAAAAAGGAGACTTAATTGCTAAAATTAGAGTCGTTCCTAACGAGCAAAGTTTGGTAAGTGCAAGTAGTAGAATTAAAACTGCACAGTTATCAAAAAACAATGCACAAACTTTATATGATAGAAATAAAGCATTATTTGATAAAGGCGTGATATCTAAACAAGATTTTGAAAATAGTGAGTTATCACTAAATCAAGCAAATGAAAGTTTAAGACAAGCACAAAACGACTATCAAATTATTAAGCGAGGGTCACTATCTGGAGGGAACACAGCTAATACAAACATTATAGCACAAATTCCAGGAACGGTTTTGCAAATCCCTATTCGTGAAGGAGACCAAGTTATACAAAGTAACAACTTTAACGCAGGTACTAATGTGGCTACCGTTGCCGATATGAGCAAGATGATTTTTGAAGGAAAGGTTGACGAATCTGAAGTTGGGAAACTGGAAGAAGGTAAAGACATTATTGTAGTGCTTGGTGCGATTAACGAGCAAGAATTTCCAGCAAAATTAACCTTTGTAGCACCTAAAGGAATAGAAGAAAATGGTGCAGTACAATTTACTATTAAAGCAGATGTACAGGTAGAGCAATCTACTAAAATTAGAGCAGGTTATAGTGCCAATGCCGAAATAGAAATAGAAAGTAAAGACAGTATTCTTTGTATTAAAGAAGCCTTGTTACAATTTAATAGAATTACCGAAAAACCATTTGTGGAAATGATGAAAGACGACGGAACATTTAAAAAAGTGAATGTTGAGTTAGGACTTTCCGACGGAATTAATGTTGAGATTACTGATGGTGTAAAAGAAGGTGACAAAATTAAAGTTTGGAACAAGGTAAAAGAAGAGGAAGAAGAAACAGAAGAAGATAACTAATCAATCGACTAGTAAACATAATATGAAAAATATATATTTAATATTAACCCTTTTAGTTGGAGTTTCAATTACTGCCCAAAACAAAACTTGGACATTACAAGAATGTGTAACTCATGCTCTAGAAAATAACATTACCATTCAAAGATTTGAAAACAATTTGCTGATTAACGAGCAAGATATAAGAGGTGCTAAAGGTCAGTTTTTACCATCAGCTGGTGCAAACATGTCTCAATCATTGAGTTTTGGTCAACAAGAGTTATTCCCTGGTGAATTTGTAAATAGAACCAGTAACTCAACCAGTATGAGTGTCAATGTTTCACAAACAATTTTCAATGGTTTTAGATTGACCAATTTATATAAGCAAGCACAATTAAACTTAGAAACCAATGAGTTAGAGTTGAACAGAATTAAAGATGATATTTCTTTAAACGTGGCAAATTCGTATTTAAATGTACTGTTTAATAGAGAACGATTAGAAACTGCTAAAGCACAGTATGAGTTTTCTAATAAGCAATTACAACAAGTAAAAGACCTTGTTGATGCAGGCGTACAGCCTAGAGTTAATATTTATGATGCTGAAGCAACATTGAGTAACGATGAGCAAAGTGTTACAATTGCTGAAAACAATTACACATTGGCTTTATTAAACTTATCGCAATTGTTACAAGTGCCTTTTGAAGGGTTTAACGTTGAAGTTATAGACATCGACACACCATCTGCCGCATTAATGTACAACGATATCAAGCCTATTTTAAACTACGCTTTAGAAAACAGAAATGAAATAAAAGTTGCTGAAAAGAATATTGAAAATGCCGAATTAAGTACAGAAATATCTAAAAGTGGCTTTATGCCAAGTGTAAGTGCGAGTTATGGACTTGGGACCAATGCGTTTTTCACAAACTTAAGCAGTACTGAAGAGAGTTTTATAAATCAGTTAAATGATAATAAAGGACATAGTTTTAGGTTAAGTGTTAATATTCCAATCTTTTCAAGATTTCAAAATAAAACAGCAGTTGCTAAATCAAAAATTAGAGAAGCAACTTCAAAACTAGATTTAGACCAGGCCAAGTTAACATTAGAATCTAATATTCAAAGAGCTTTTACCGATGCTCAAGCAGCGCTTAAAACATATGTTGCGGCTCAAAAATCATTAGCAGCACAAGAGTTATCATTTTCAAATTCGCAAGAGCGTTACAATTTAGGTGATATGAACTCTTTTGAGTTGGAACAATCCAGAATACGATTGATTAATGCAGAGTCATCCTTAATCAATGCAAAGTATGATTTTGTTTTTAAGACAAAAGTTTTAGACTTTTATACAGGCAAAACAATCGTGTTATAAACATTGGCTTACATACTTAACATAGAAACCGCAACAACAAACTGTTCAGTCTCTCTTTCTAATAAAGGAGAGACTGTTGTTTTAAAAGAAGATTACAACAATAATTATTCTCATGCTGAACGTTTGCATATTTATATTGATGATGTTTTAAAAGAAGCAAAAGTTTCTTTAAACGATTTGAGCGCTATAGCGATAAGTAAAGGACCTGGGTCTTATACTGGGCTTCGTATTGGAGTTTCGGCGGCAAAAGGGCTTTGTTTTGCGTTAGATATTCCTTTAATATCAATCCCGACTTTAGAAGCTTTAGCACATCAAGTAAGCACTGAAACTGGTGTGATTGTACCAATGTTAGATGCTCGACGCATGGAAGTGTATTCAGCAATTTTTGATGCTAATCATCATCAAATCAGGGAAACAGAAGCCCAAATACTTAATGAAACATCTTTTAAAGAGTATTTGGATAAAAGAAAGGTGACTTTTATTGGTAATGGAGTAACGAAAACGAAAGAGTTAATCACTCACGAGAACGCCATTTTTATTGAAGATAAGTTACCTTCAGCAAATGAAATGACTCCATTAGCTTACCAGAAGTATAAAAAAAGCGACATCGAAGATGTCGCCTATTTTGAACCGTATTATTTAAAAGATTTTATAGCATTAAAGCCTAAATCTAAATAAGGTATTACTCTCCTTTATGTATTTCAACACTGTGAGGGTAAGGAATTTCTATACCAGCAGCGTCAAGTGCTAGCTTACATTCTTCAGTAATACCAAAATACACATCCCAATAATTTTCAATAGTGGCATAAGGTCTTACCGCAAAATTCACCGAACTATCGGCAAGCTCAACAACATTAACCGAAGGCGCAGGGTCTTGCATTACTTTTGGGTTAGATGTTAATACATTCATTAACACCTCTTTTGTTTGCTTAATATCGGCATCATAACTTACGCCAATAGTTAAATCTACTCTTAGATACCCTTCAGTTGTATAATTTGTAATGTTTCCGTTTGATAAAGCACCATTTGGTATAATAACTTCTTTATTTGTTGGCGTTAAAATCTTGGTTGTAAAAATTTCAATTTCTTTTACAACACCTAATTCACCTTGAGCTTCAATAAGGTCACCAATTTTAATAGGTTTAAATATCATTAGTAATACTCCTCCTGCAAAGTTACCTAAGCTACCTTGAAGAGCCATACCTATAGCTAAACCAGCAGCTGCTAATATAGCAGCAAACGATGTTGTTTCTACACCTAGTTTACCTAATATGGCAATAACTAGTAATATTTTTAACATCCAATTGATGAGGTTCAACAGGAACTTTTGAAGGCTTTCATCATAATCTCTTTTAGACATGACTTTTTTAACGCCTGTCATTATTTTTTTGATTATCCACGAACCAATAATCCATATAACTATGGCTCCAATAATTTTAATGCCATATACCGAGGCGAAATCTATTAATGTTTCTAAAATGTTTTCTAAATCCATGTACTGTTATTATTTTTTAGTTGTTAATGAGTATTGCTATAAGTGCTAATATGGCTGGAATGCCTTGTACATAAAACAAACGAGCCTTTTGTGTACTATACGACCCATAAATGGCTGCTAAGGTCACACAAATTAAAAAGAAAATTGAAAGATTTGTATCTTCTGTGATTAAAGAGTAAACTAGTCCAGCGGCTAGAAAACCGTTATACAGCCCTTGATTTGCTGCTAAAACTTTAGTGTCTTCGGCAAATTCTTTAGATTTTAGTCCAAAGGTTTTTATGCCTTTTGGTTTAGTCCACAAAAACATTTCTAATATTAGAAAATAAAGATGTTCAAATGCTACTATGCTTATTAAAATAGTTGCTAGTAAATCCATTTTAGTGAGTTATGTCATTAAATTAATTGCCTTGTCCACTTCAGATACTGGAAATTTACAGGCTTTATCAACACAAACATATATGTGTGTGTTTCCTTCAGAAAATCTATTCTTCAGTAAAGGTAAATCATTTTCTTTAAGGCTACCAGCTATAAATTTATTTGGGAGATATGTTTTGTTTAAAGTGCAGACTTTCTCTTTGGCGTTTTCTCCAACAATGGCAACTTCGTAATAGTTATTGGTGTAATTAAGCATTAAATCCATCCAATTTGAAAACCCTGAAGGATATTTTTTTAATTCAGGTAACATATTATGTAACATGGTTTTTGCCATGTCTTCATAAGCTGAATTACCATAAAAATGTGATAATTTAAATAGGTTTTTTGCCATCATGGAATTACTGGCAGGAATCACATTATCTATATATTCAATAATTCTTGAAACTAGTGCAGCATCTTTATTGGATGTAAAAAAGAATAGCTTACTAGCATCGTCATAAAAATGATCCAATACATAGTTTGTTAAATTTCTAGCGTGTCGCAACCAGGTATTATCCAAAGTGTTTTCATAAACGGCTATAAAAGCATCAATAGTAGCCGCATAATCTTCTAAATACCCATTAATAGTACTTTTGCCATTTTTGTAATTGTGATATAACCCTCCTTCGTCTTTAGACTGCTTATGAATGATAAATTGCGCATTTTTTATTGCAGCGTTTAAAAAGGCTTCTTCATTAAACACACGATACGCATCCATATAGCCTTTTATCATTAAGGCATTCCATGAAGTAAGGATTTTATCGTCGAGTCTTGGTCTTTCTTTCTTTTCTCTTTCGTGCAGTAATAACGATTTCCAAAGTGTTATTTTTTCTTTTAAATCTTCAGATGTGATGTTGTGCTTTTGAATGATAATATCTTCGGAATCTTTTCTAATCAACACATAGTTATCATGTTCCCAAAAACCATAGTCATTAATGGAATAGTAATCTGAAAATAAGGTAAAATCGTCACGTAATAGATGCTGTAATTCTTTTTTTGTCCAAACATAATAAGCACCTTCTTCCAAATCACCTTTTTGGTTGATGCTATCTGCATCTAATGATGAGTAAAACGTCCCATCTGTATTTGTGAGTTCACGTTTAATAAAATCTAAGGTGTCATAAACCACTTCTTTATAAAGCGGATTTTTAGTAGCTAAATAGGCATCGCTATACAAGCTGACCAATTGCGCATTATCATACAGCATTTTTTCAAAATGAGGTACGTGCCATCTATCATCTACCGAATAGCGCGAAAAACCACCACCAACATGGTCAAAAATGCCACCAAAGGCAATTTTGGTAAGCGTAATATTCACATATTTTTGAAGCTCAACATGGTTGTTTTGGTAGGTTTCCCTTAATAAAAAACGCAAATTGTTAGGCATCATAAATTTTGGTGCACGATTGGTGCCTCCTTTATCATAATCAAAGTTTTGCGACCAGTTATTTATAGCAATATCAATAACAGATTTTTCAAACTTTACGTCGTCAGTATTAAGGTTTACAATATCTAATGATTTTATTCCTGCCTCTAATTTTGAAGCATACTCATATAATTTTTCTGGATTAGAATGGTACAAATCGGCAATTTGCTCTAAGGTATTCATCCATTGCTTTTTCTTAAAATAAGTACCTCCCCAAACAGGTCTTCCATCTGGTAAAGCCACCACATTTAATGGCCAACCACCACTACCTGTTAAAAGTTGTACAGCATTCATGTAAACTTGGTCAATGTCTGGACGCTCTTCTCTATCTACTTTAATGTTGATGTAATTGTCGTTCATGACCTGAGCGACTTCTATATCTTCAAAACTCTCGTGTTCCATAACATGACACCAATGGCAAGCAGCATAACCAACACTTATTATAATAAGTCTGTTTTTGTCTTTGGCTTCGGCTAAAGTGTCGTCACTCCACGCTTTCCAATGTATTGGATTGTGTGCATGTTGTAACAAATACGGACTTGTTTCATGAATAAGGTCATTGGTGTGTTGGTGAGTCATGCTTTAAGTTTAAGTATGCTATTTGAAGATTTTTAAGAGTGGTAAATGAAAGAAATCCATTGAATACATTTCCTTCAAAGTTACGAAAAAGCATAAAAAAAGCGTTCCTAAAGGAACGCTTAATATTGTGTTTGAAGATAGGTTTAATTAACTTCAAAAGTGATTTTTAAGTTCACTCTAAATTCTGTCACGTCATCGTCTTTAACAACGACGCTTTGCGATTGCACAAATGCAGATTTAATATTCTTTACACTTTTTGAAGCTTGCTTTACAGCTTTCTGGGTTGCATCTTCCCAACTTTTATCTGAATTTGCTAATACTTCAATTACTTTCATTACTGCCATGGTTCTATATTTTAAAGATTAATTACATTTATAAGAAACAAAAAATTACACAAAGTCACAACCAATGATGCGTTTTTAACCGTTTATAGCCTCAACAGTTTCAACCTTACCTTGTAACATTTCTTTTAGCATGTTTTCAATACCATTTTTCAAGGTGAAAGTTGATGATGGACAACCACTGCATGCGCCTTGTAAAATAACTTTCACTTTTTTGGTTTGAGAGTCGTAAGATTCAAATTGAATATTACCACCATCACTTGCCACAGCTGGTTTTACATACTCTTCAAGTATGTTCACGATTTCTTTGGATGTATCGTCTAGAGTTTCAAAGTGTTCTTCTTTGGCTACTTCGGTGTTTTTACTTATTTCTGGAGCATCATCAGTTGCAATAGACTTTCCGTTTTCAATATAAGTTCTAATAAACTCTCTTAGCTCTATGGTGATATCGTTCCATTCAGCAACATCATATTTGGTGATAGACACATAGTTTTTATCAACAAAAACGCTTTTAACAAACGGAAAATGGAACAATTCTGTAGCAAACGGAGATGATTTCGCCTCATCAATCGATGTAAATTCCAACATAAAAGGTGCTAAATTCTTATTGGCAACAAACTTTAACACAGCTGGGTTTGGTGTACTTTCGGCATAAACCGTAACGGCTGTTTTTTTCTTTGTTTCAGTAGGAATAACAACAACGCCATCAGTATTTAAATAGTTTTCTATTTGTTCTCGTACTTCGTTTTGCACATCACTCCACGTTACGATGTCGTAACGCTCAATAGCCACAAAGTTCCCAGAAATATAGACTTTCTTTACAAATGGCAGATAGAATAATTGCTGCGCAAGTGGCGAATTTTTAGCGTCATCTATGTTGTTATATTCAAAACTTTCGTATTGTGTTAAAAACGAATTAGCTTCAAATTTTAATATGGTAGGATTGTTTGTTTCTTGAATTGAAACTTCAATTTTTTTCATTGCAAATATATTTTTTGCAAAAATAATAAAAGAAATGTCGAGTTATATATATATTTGATAATCATTAACCTAAATTTAGCAATCATTTTGCTAAATAAATGTTTGGTAACTTGTAACGCCTCAATTACCTTGAAAATAAAATTATATGACATTGAAAAAACTTTCGTTACTCCTCGTTGTGCTTTTTGTGGCACAATTTTCCAAAGCACAGGAAGGGTTACCAATATATTCGGATTACTTAACAGATAATTATTATTTAATTCATCCTTCAATGGCTGGTGCAGCTAATTGCAACAAAGTAAGGTTGACAGGTCGCCAACAATGGTTAGGACAGTCTAATGCACCAAGTTTACAAACATTAAGTGTTAATGGTCGTTTTGGAGAAACGCCTTCAGCTTTTGGAGCTATTGCGTTTAATGATAAAAACGGATATCACTCACAAACTGGCGCTTACTTAACGTATGCGCACCATTTAATGTTTTCCAGAAACCCAATTGATTTAAATATGTTATCATTTGGATTAAGCGCTGGAATGATTCAATATAAACTAGATGAAACCTCTTTTTTAGCGGATGGGTTTGACCCAATTATCTCTGGAATAGAACAAAGTGCTACTAATTTTAATATAGATTTTGGATTCTCATATTTCTTCTTGGATTTCTATGCACATGCAACTGTGAAGAATGTGTTGGCGAATGATGGTATTAACTTTAACGAACAAGGTCTTAGTTACAATAACTTAAGAACTTATTTATTTTCTGCTGGAAATGTATTTAGTCGTTTAGGTAGTGAATGGAGTTATGAACCTTCTGTAATGTTTATGCATCGCGATGCTACTAAAGAGTCTTCAATCGACATGAATATGAAAGTTTATAAAGAAGTTGAGTTTGGTAAAATTTGGGCTGGAGCATCATATAGAACAAGTTTAGATGGTGCTGAATTTTTAAACGGTACAGGAGTAAGTAGTCAAAAATTGCAGTATTTTACACCGCTAGTTGGAATTAATTATAAGAACTTTGTGTTTGCATATACATATTCATATCAAGCAAATTCAGTAGTTTTTAATAATGGAGGCTTTCATCAAATTACGTTGGGAATCAATTTTGGATGCCGACGAGAAAAGTATGAATGTAATTGTCCTGCGATAAATTTATAATAAAAAAGCCTTGATTCTATCAAGGCTTTTTCTTTTTAATTCCACTGGTAATTTTTCTTTTTCGCTTGTGTTTTTATGGCTTGAATCATAGCGTTTTCCAAACCATTTTTTGTGTCCTTTTGTTTTGAAGCTATATAGGTTCTTCGTTTGGCATTAAATGCTTGTATTTCTTTTTGAATTTGTAAGCGTTCTTTACTCTTTTTAGCAACATAGGCTTTAATTTCTTTAGTTGATTTGCCTTTTAACTCAGTTGGTAAAGATGCATCATCTAAACTATCGAGCTCAATACTATCTTCTTCAATGGCATCTACCAAATCCCATGTTGAATTTTTATAAAAATGAGAACTTTTGCTAACCGTTCTGCTTACAGCATTTGCTTTGTTATAGCTTTCGGCTTCGTTATCTTGAGTCATTTGCATAGCGGCTTTAGAAGCACCTCGTTTGCCATAAGCGATATAAGTTTTATTGAGTCTTATATTTAATTCTAAAATAGCATCGTCATAAGGAGAGGCAATATGTACTGTTTTTTGGTTATGGTCTATAGCCAAATAATCTCCATTAGTCAATTTTGCGCCATCTTGCCATAAGGTTGACACACCTTGTTGGTAGTTGCCACAAAAAATAGTGTTAACTGTCACATCTTTTTCATTGGCATTGGTCGCCGAATGTTTGTAGTTGACTTTCCCTTGATTAAAAGGTTCGTTTCCAGCGATAAATATGAGTTTTAAATCGTCTGGGTTCTTTCCCCAATCTAACTGATTTAATGACGATTGAATTACCTGACCACAAAACTCACTTCCACCATTGGTAGTTAACGAGAACAGTTCTTTTGAAATATCGTCTAAATCATTTGTAAAACTTAAAACTTGCCTAATATAACCTTCACGCATGCTTAAATTATCGTTTCCATACTCATACAATGCAATTTGAAGATTTGGACGCTCATCATTACACTTCGCGTACGATAATTCGTTTACAATGCTCCAAAGTTGTGCTTTAGCTTGGTCTATTAATCCGTCCATACTATTGCTCGTGTCTAATAACAAGGCAACTTTAATAAATTGCTTGTTTTTGTCATTATGAAGGTTTTGATTCTCATAGATTTTGTTTGCGGCGTTTGTTGTGATAAAGCCAATCATTAAGGTCCATATAAGACCAGTTTTTAACAGTGTTTTCATAATATTCGATTTTTTGATTACGTAAACATATCACCAAACTTTTTCCTAAAAAAACCAGAATGAGTAAAAAGGATGAATCATTGAGTAAACGGTCTTTTTGAATGAGTGAAGTGGTCAATTTGCGAGTAAAACTTATAACTCTAGCTTAAAAGGCATTTTATTTTACCAAGTAAAGTGTGTATGTTTACCCAACAAGACAAAAGAATGATAAAAATAGCTAGACATATTACCATACTACTTGTGTTGCTTTTTTCAAGTGCGTTACAAGCGCAAGAAGAAACGAATGAAGCAGAAAAAGAAACATTTGCGGTTAAGGGATTGGTTGTTGAAAGCGGTACAGACAAACCCATTACCAAAGTAAATATTCTTGTTAATGGCGGAAATTATACCACCACTAATTTACTAGGTGAATTTAGAATTGAAGTATCAAAAGGCGATGAACTTATTATAAAACATAGCGATTTCGAAACGGTTTATTATACCATTAAAGGTAATGACCGTATAAGGATTCAAGTAGAACCTAGTGATACTAAAAACTTTATTAGTAAAATTTCTATAAGAGATGCTGGTGCTTTCAAATCGTTAATTGATTCGGCAGAGGCCTATCTTAAAAAAGATGCCGAAAAGAGTATTCAATTTATTGCTGATGCTTTAGGAATATCCAGCTCAACCAACCAAAATGCTGAGGTTTATGAAACTTTAGGCGATGTATATTTTCAATGGAAACAATACGATTTAGCCATTTCAAATTACCAAATTAGTCTTCAGAATATCGAAGCAAATGAAGTAAAAATAAAGCTAGCAAAGTCATTTCAGTTTAATGAAAATTATCAGGAAAGTATTGATGAGTATTTGTCGATTGGCAAAAAGAATTTATCCAATTGGCAATTAACAAGTTTGTATGAAGGTTTGGGCGATGTGTATATAAAAACACAAGATTTCAGCGCTGCTATTGATGCTTATAGCGAGGGACTTAAAGTAGCTCAAAAACATCTGATAACGCCAAAAATTACCGATTTAAACTCAAAAATAGCAGAAGCCTATAATGCCTCTGGAGACACTAAAGAAGCCGAAGGATATTTTCAAAATTCCCTAAATCTTGCTTCCCAAGAAAATAAAAAAAGGGCAGTAGAAGAAAAAGTAAAAGTGGCTGATTTTGAAAGCAAGAATAAGGAATACAACAAAGAAATTGAATTAAGGAAACAAGCGCTTGTTGAAATAAATGATATTGAGGAAGATTCCGTTTTTGATAACGAAAGTGCCATAACACCTCAAAAGCAGAATTACAAAATTGGTAGTGCTTATGCCATACAAAAGGATTTTCCAAACGCCATTCAGTACCTTGAAAAAAGTATTGAAGAAGCAGATGACAAGGAAGATTTAGTGGTGCAAAAAGATGCGACCAGAAAATTGTCGGAAGTATTAAGAGACGCTGGAGATATTGACAAAGCCATTTCTACCACCAAAACTTACGAACGTTTAGTAGATGAGCTTTACATTAAAAAGGAGCAAGAAATATCTCGTGCTGCACGTTTGGCAAAAGACTTGGCAGCAAAACAAAACCGTATTACAAGCCTTGAAAGTGACCGTGAATTATCCGAAAGTAAATACCAATTAACAACCGAACGTAACAAGAGTCAAAAACTCATTATTTACTCGTTAATTGGAGGTGTTTTATTGTTGCTTATTGCTGGATATTTTATGCTTAAAAACATGAAACAGCAAAAACTGAATAATAATCTTTTGGCATTAAAATCGTTGCGAAGCCAAATGAATCCGCATTTTATTTTTAATGCTTTAAATTCTGTTAACAGTTTTATAGCCACTAATGATGAACGAACGGCTAATAAGTATTTATCAGATTTTTCATTGCTAATGCGAGCGGTGTTAGAGAATAGCGAAGAAGATTTTATTCCGCTAGAAAAGGAAATTGAGTTGCTTAAATTATATACAAAATTAGAACACTTTAGGTTTCAGGATAAATTTGATTACGATATTGTTATTGATGACAATGTGAATGTTGAAGAGTTTCAAATTCCGCCCATGTTATTGCAACCTTATATTGAAAATGCGGTTTGGCATGGACTGAGGTACAAAACTGAAAAAGGAAAGCTCAACATCAATATCACACAAGTTGATAAAGATGAGTTGAAAATAAGTATTACTGATGATGGTATTGGACGTACAAAATCCAAAACCATGAAAACCGAAAACCAAAAAAAGCACAACTCAAAAGGCTTAGGAAATATTAAAAAACGTGTCGCTATTTTAAACGAGATGTATAAAGATAAAGTCGATGTGTTTATTGATGATTATTTAGAGGCAGAGGACTCTGGGACTAGAGTAGTGGTAACGCTTAAAAAAGATTAATTATGAAGCAAACATTTAAAAAAAGATTGAAAAGAGGAATTATATATTTAGTTCTGCTATTTATTGGGTTATTTATTTTTAGGCTAGTTTATGGTTATACTGTAAATCCGAATGAAATAAATGAGAATGTTACTTTTTTTCAAGAAATAGCAAGCACTAGGTCTAATTTTGCTTCTAAAAAGTATAAAATAAGCACTAATGCAAATGCTTCGCAAGGGCCTGTTAATGTAGACCAGAAATATGAAAAAATTGCTACGGTAAACACAAAATCTTCTGAATTTGAAAAGGAAGAGAAAATATTAAATGATGAAATAAAAAAGCAAGAAGCTATAATTCAATTTGAGCAAAACACGGGTAATAAAGGAAACAGAAGATTACAATTACTAATAGGTGTGCAACCTGAAAAATTTGATACCCTATATAATTCGCTTACAAAAATTGGAAATGTTCAGTCTAAGGAAATAACAAAAAAAGACAAAACAAATGAGTATAAACAATTAAACGCTAAAAAGGAATCACTTTTAAAAATTAGAGAATCTTTGATTGAACTAAAATCAAAAGGAGGTAAAATAGAAGAATTTATAAACTTAGAAAATAGAATATTAAACATTGAAGAAGAGTTGCAGGGTCTTGGAGTTCAACTTGGGAATTATGATGCAGAAAATGAGTTTTGTACTATTAAGTTTTCTTTGATAGAAGGTGCAGAAAATAATATTAGTTTTATTCATAGAGTTAAAGTTGCCATAGACTGGACTGTGTCAACATATTTACAAATAATGGCATCTCTATTTTTAATTACAGGATTTGTTTATTTAGCTTTATTGATTATAGATAAATTAAATATTTTTGGAGGAATGCTTAACAAATTAGATAATTAAAAAAGATTCCTGCTGGAGTTTATCTTGAGCGGAGTCGAAAGGCAGAAATGTTATGAAACTAAACGCAATTATAGTAGAAGACGAAGAAACAAGTAGGGAGATTTTAAAGAATTACCTTAAAAAATACTGTCCTAATGTCTCTGTAATAGGCGAAGCCTCTAATGTAGACGAAGCATTATTGCTTATAAGAAACAACGCTTTAGACCTTGTGTTTTTAGATGTAGAAATGCCTTTTGGTAATGCCTTTGATTTACTTGAAAAAGTAGGCGATAGTCCCGAAGCGTCGGGATTTGAAACAGTATTTGTAACAGCTTACAACCATTATGCCATTGATGCTTTAAATGCTCATGCAAGCTATTATTTAATGAAACCAATTTCAATAGATGAATTGATAAAAGCAGTTGACTATGTTTCTGAAATTAAAACAAAAGAAGCTGCCTTACAAGACCAGGTTTTGATTCCGAAAACAAACAACGTAAACGGAAAAATTACCATCCCACAACAAGATGGATTTGAAGTTTTGGAAACAGCCAATATTTTATACTGTAAAGCCGATGATAATTATACCGAGATTTATTTAAATAACAACAAAAAGAAATTGGTAAGTAAAACGCTCAAGTATTTTGAGGAAGCACTAACAGATTCTGGCTTTGCAAGAGTGCACAAAAGCTATTTGGTAAATGTAAACGAAGTCACTAAATATGTAAAAGGAAAAGGAGGTAGTGTGGTGTTGAGTAACGGAAAAGAAATCATGGTGTCTGCTTCAAAAAAATCAGATTTATTGTCTTATTTTAAATAATCATGTCATTACGAATGAGGAACGAATGAAGTAATCTTTTAAATTTAACTTTGAAGTAAATAAAAAACAGATTGCTTCTACTGACGATAAATGTCAGTATCGCAATGACGTTAATAAACAACTAAATATTAAACCATGTCAATAATAAAACCAGTAAAGGGGATTTATCCCATCATACCAAACGATTGTTATATAGCAGAAAATGCAACAATTGTTGGCGAAGTCACAATGGGAAACCAATGCAGTATTTGGTTTAACGCTGTTATTCGTGGCGATGTACATTATATAAAACTAGGAGATAAAGTAAATGTGCAAGATGGTGCAGTGATTCATGCAACGTATAAAACATCACCAACCACTATTGGTAATAATGTGAGTATTGGTCATAATGCCATTGTACATGGTTGCACCATTCAAGACAATGTACTTATTGGTATGGGAAGCATTGTGATGGACGATTGTGTTATTGAAAGTAACAGCATTATTGCAGCTGGAGCTGTTGTGACTAAAAACACAAGGGTAGAAGCAGGTAGCATTTACGCTGGAACGCCAGCCAAAAAGATAAAAGACATTAGCAAAGAAATGATTTCAGGAGAAATAAACAGAATTGCCGATAATTATGTGGAGTATTCTAGTTGGTTTAAAGAATAGCTATCATTTCTGTCTTTCGACTCCGCTCAAGATAAACTCCAGCAGAAATCTATATTACAAATAAAACTACTCTAAAGTTAAAATAGATTTTAACTCATTATCGCTTACCTCACTTAATTCTATATTAAAAATTTTGCTTTCACTAAATCTAACTAGTTTTTTAAAAGCATACATAGTATCACCTTTTAATCCAAAAGAAATAATATAAAAACGCCTTTTAACAGGGACTTCTATTAAGTTGCTATAAACATTCAATATTGTATTATTTGTTTCATCAATTATAAAGGTTTGTAAAGCATCAACTTTTTTATTGAAATTAAGGTTTACCGTTACTTTATCATCATCTACTACAAACTTATCAACATTAATCCAACCCAAATTATTTATTTCTACGGACTCATAAATCATATTAATTTTAGAATAATAATTATATAAACGATTGTTTACTTTAGAAAGTTCATCAATGTTTCTAAAATTTTCATAAGCTTTTAAAATGTTCTTTTTAGTGATTATAGTGTCAATTTTTGAATACCTTGATTTTAGCTCACTAATAGTTATATAGCCTAAAGTATCAGCTAATAAAATTAAATCATACATATCTACATCATTGCGCCTTGTAAGTTCATAATCAAGAACAGTAGTGTCTTTAAAATAAATACTATAAAACTTTTTCTCTTGTAAATTAGTGTTGCTTAAAGTCCAATTCATGTTATTGTTTAAACCTCTTTCGCCATAAAAAAGTTGCATATCAGTATCAGCTGTTGTTTTAGGTAATTCAACTTTAATTGTTTTCCCATCTTTTAAAGTTAGAGACTCTCCGTTTGCAGTAATATCAATTTTAAAAGCACCTCCAGAAATTAACCATTTGCCATTTGAAACTGTTTGAGTGTTTGCTAGCAATAGGTCTTGCTTTGTAGTCAGTTCTATTAAGTTAACATATAATGAATCTTTAATATTTGGACCATTTAATAATGTTCCTTCTAAATCATTAGAGTTAAAGATAATTTTTGTTCCTTTTTCGCCAATTACTTCAACTATCGAATCTGGGGCTATTTTAAATTGTTGAATAAATTCAGTTTCAAAATTCAGTTTACTTTGTAATCGCTCAACTTGAAGGTCGTTTCTACAACTAAGAACTATAAGCGGTAAAATAATGAATAAGATTTTTTTCATAATTATTATTGTTATTGTGGATTCCTGCTTTCACAGGAATGACAAATTTTTAAAACTCCAAAGGTTCAACCTCAAAACCATCGCCTAAAAGCTCATTCATAACCTCAGGATTCCCGTTAGTAAAAAATTGATGCTTAGATTTTATTTTTTGGGAGTTAAGTAGTTGGTATTTTTCTAAAATAGCTTTAGTTTGTCTTGCTACAGCCTCACCAGAATCTATTATTTTAACGTGTTTTGGAAGTATATCGAGCAATAATGGCATCAAGTAGGGATAATGCGTACAACCAAGCACTAAATGGTCTATATTGGCTTCTATCATGGGTTTTAGATAGATGTTGAGTAGCCCTTTCATTTCTTCGGAATGTAATTTACCTGTTTCTACTAGTTGAACAATACCTTCACCTTCTTGTTCAATAATATTAATTCCATCACCAAAAAGATTTGTTGTTTCATGAAATAACTCACTTGAAAGCGTTCCTTTTGTGGCAAGAATACCAATAGCATTGGTTTTAGTTTGTAATGCAGCGGGTTTAATAGCTGGTTCAATGCCAATAAAAGGAATGTTATAGTTGGCTCGTAAATGTTTTATAGCATTGGTCGTTGCGGTATTACAAGCAACTACAATAAGTTTGCAGTCTTTCTCTAAAAGAAGTTCGGTGTTTTTAATAGATAGCTCAATAATCCGCTCTTTGCCTTTTGGCCCATAAGGCGCATTTTTACTATCAGCAAGATACATAGTGTTTTCAAATGGTAATAATGCACGAATTTCTTTCCAAATGGAAGTACCTCCAACACCAGAATCGAATATGCCAATAGATTGCTTGCTCATAGTATTACAAAAATAAAAAAGCTGCCTTATAGAAGACAGCTTTTAAAATTGTTATTTAAGAAAAGTAGTTTTTTTAGAAACCTAATTCTTTCTTTACGTCTGCCATTAAATCTTTACCATCGGCAAGAATAACGCCTTGTCCTTGTGTGGAATCCAATACATACTGGAATCCTTGGGCTTTAGCAACCTTAATAATGGCTGCTTTTGCTTTTTCGGTAATTGGCTTTAATAAATCAAATTCTTTCTTTTGCATTTCTTGTTGTGCAGTACCTTGAAACTGACGAATACTTTGCTCCATTGTTGCAACTTCTTGCATTCTTTTTTGATTTTCTTCTTGAGTTTTAGAAGAAGCTTCAGCATCATACTGCTTTACTTTGGTTTCATATTCCTTACCCATATCTTGTAATTGCACGTCGTAAGTTTTTCCTAACTTCTCTAATTCTGCTTTTGCTGCTGTATAATCAGGCATCGCAGCTATTAACTCCTGCGTGTTAATATGAGCAACTTTACTTTGTGCATTCATAATACTTGTGCTTCCAAATAAAAGTACTGCTGCTAATACTAAGGTCTTTAAATGTTTCATTTTTAAATAAATTGTGTTATAAATTGTTGTCTATTAATTATTTTTCTTCTTTTTACTATTTGCTTTTTTAATACTGTCTTGAACACGTTTTGCTTCAAGTTTTGCCTTTCTATCGGCTAATATTTTTTTCTTTTTCTCTTCAAGTGCTTTTTTACGAGCTTCTTTAGGGCTTAATTTTTTAGCTCCTGCACTATCACTATCGGTTGTTTTTTTAGCTGCTTCTTTTTCTTTTTTCTTGGCATCTATTTTTGCTTGCCTATCAGCTAAAATTTTCTTTTTCTTATCTTCAAGTGCTTTCTTTCTTTTTTCGGCAGCACTTAGTTTAGGTTCTTCAGCTTTTTTTGTTTCTGTTTTAACTTCTTCAACTGCTTTTTTAGTGTTATCTACAGTTTTTGTTGTTTCTTCTTTAACATCATTTGTCTTGTTGTCGGCATTATTACGTGCATCTAACTTTTCTTGCCTTGCTTTAGCACGTTCTTCAAGAATTTGTTGTCTTTTATCTTCAAGTGCTTTTTTCTTTGCTTCACGGTCGGCTTGTTGTTTTGCACGTTTATCTGCAATTTCCTTCTCTCTCTCTGCTTTTTTGTCGGCTATGGCTTGCGCTCTAGCTTCTTGACTGTCGTTTACTTCAGGTACAATTTCTTCAGCTTCAGCAGCTTTTTTCTCTTTTCGACTTTGAGCTTGTGTACGTTTTGATGTTCTTGTTATAGAACGTAAAACTTGTTCGCTTATATCGTATCTATCTGCTGAATACAACATTACCACATCTGCCGATTTATCGAATACAAAATCATATTTTTTATTGGTTGCAATTTCTTGTACCGCAGTAAAAATTTGATCTTGAATAGGCTGCATTAATTGCTTCCTTTGAATCATTAAATCGCCATTAGGTCCAAAACGTTTTTGTTGATAATCAAGAATTTCGTTTTCTTCAACTTTAATGTCCTCTTGACGTTCCTGGATTAATTCAGGGGTCAATAATACACTTTCAGAAGATAATTGCTTTTTCTTTTGATCAACGTCACTTAAACGTTTTTCGATTTCTTGTTTCCATTTATCAACCTTGGTATCTAATTGAGTTGAAGCACTTTGGTATTCTGGGACATTTTGTAAAATATACTCAGTATCTATGTAACCAATTCGAACACTTTTTTGTGCTAAAGTAGATAGACTAATAAAGGATGCTATTGCCAGTAAAAAAAGAACTTTTGTTTTCATCCGTATATGTTTTAAATAATTGTTTTTTATTAAAAATAACACTAACAGACAATTTTTCGATTTGGATGCAAGCGTTAAATATGTATCAAATTAACGAAATATATTTTGAAAAATTTTAACGTGCTAATTAAATCGTTAAACTGTACATAGAAAATATCGTGCCAAACTTAAAATTGTTGTCCAATTATAAAGTGTGTTTCCCATCCATGTTTTACTGTTTGACCAGGTAATGGATCGAATCCATGACCAAAGTCAATACCAAGTAAACCAAAGGCTGGCATAAATAATCTAATACCTAAACCTGCCGATCGTTTTAATGCGAAAGGGTTGTAATCTTTAAAACTATCGTATGACGCACCAGCTTCTAAAAAGGCTAATGCATATATTTTTGCTTGTTGTGATTTTAGGGTTATTGGGTATCTTAATTCTAAAGAGAACTTGTTATATATAGTACCACCATCTTGTGATGACAGCGATTGGTTTGGATACCCTCTAAGGGCAATTGCCTCTCTACCATCTAAACTGTAAGTTCCCATACCGTCTCCACCAAGAAAATAACGCTCAAAAGGAATAATACCTCTATCGTTGTTGTAAGCACCTAAGAAACCAAATTCCATTTTTGGTCTCAATACCATATCGCCAACAACTTTGGTGTACCATTCGCCATTAAATTTTACTTTATAAAACTCTAACCATTTAAAACGTTCTTGATCTATTTCTGATATTCTATTAGCGGCATCACTTCTAACAGAGTTAGAATTATTGGTGTTATTTTGAACTTCTAGTTGGTCTTCTCTTTCTTCTTTTAGTGCTGTATAGTCAACACTATTAAAAGCCGAATAAGGTAACGACAGTTTTGCTGTGATAGCAAATTTAGAACCACCAGTAGGGTAAATAGGATCAAAATTTGTATTATCTCTACTTAAACCAATAGTATATGCTAAGTTGTTTGACGACCCATCACCAAAGGTAAATAAACCAGTATTATAGTTTTTTAAATCGTAATGCTGAAAACTAACTGCTTGAGATAACACAAAGAAATCATCTGGCACTGTCAACCTTTTTGCAAGCCCAACAGATAGCCCTGTAATATTAAAACGTCTGTCTTTATCTGCATCTCTTGTTGCAGGATTATATAAAAACTGCTTTGTATGTGATATAGATGTAGAAAAGCTTACAGGTTTTTTACCACCAAACCAAGGCTCAGAAAAAGAGAAACTATAAGTTTGATAAAACCTACTTGCCTGTAAACGAAGCGCTAGTTTTTGACCATCTCCCATAGGGATTGGTGTATAAGCTTCCTTTTTAAAGATATCTTTTATAGAGAAGTTATTAAACGATAAACCTAAAGTACCAATAAAGCCACCACCACCATAACCACCTTGCAATTCTATTTGGCTAGAACCACGCTCAACTACTGAGTATTCCATATCTAAAATACCATCGTTAGCGTTTACATTTTTAAAATTAGGTGCTATTTGTTGCGCATCAAAAAAGCCTAATTGTCCAAGCTCACGAATGGTACGAAGTACATCCGCCTTATTATATCTTTGTCCAGGACGCGTTCTAATCTCTCTATAGATAACATGGTCGTTGGTTTTGTCGTTTCCAACAACAGATATTTTATTAAAATATGCTGGTTTACCTTCAACAATTCTAATTTCCATATCAATTACATTGCCATCTGCACTAGTTTCAACTGGTGTTATATTTGAGAATAAATAGCCATTATTTTGATAGAGGTTTGCTAAATCGTTACCATCAGGTTTTGTTTCGTCCTGAATTCTTTTTTCAAGCTCAACACCATTATAGGTGTCTCCTTTATCAATACGTAGAATACTGTTTAGGAATTGGTCAGTAAAAACGGTGTTTCCTAAAAATGTAATGTCTCCATAGGTGTATTTTTCACCTTCTTCTAATTCTATGTTTAGTGTTACTGTGTTATCAGGGTTGTAAATTAAAGAATCGGAAATGATACGTGCATCACGATAACCGTTTTCTTTATATTTATCTACAATACTCACCAAGTCTTCGTTGAAGTCTGCCTCGATGTATTTTGAACGCTTAAAAATTCTTATTGGGTTTTTCTTTTTGGTATTTTTCATGGCTTTTCTAAGCTTTTTACTTTTAAGCTTTTCATTGCCATTAAACACAATGTCTTTTATTTTGATTTTATTACCTCTATCAATATCAAGTTTCATGTTGACTCTTTGTTTCTCGATAGAGTCTGTTACTTCGGAAGTTGTAATGTTAACATCCGCTTTTAAAAACCCCTTTTTACGGTAAGAGTTTTCTAAATAATTTTTGGTAGTGGTAATTAAGTTCTCGGTAACTTTTACACCAGCGTCAAGTTTATTGTCTTTAATAATGTCTTCGAACTTAGATTTTTTCACACCAACAATATTTACATCTTTAAGCTCTGGAAGGTCTTTTATCTCAATTTCAATGTTAGCTACATTGCCCTCAATGCTACTTATAAAAATCTCTATATCACTAAATAGATTTAATTTCCATAGTTTATTTATTGCTTCACGAGTTATGGAAAGTGAAGTAGATGGTACTGTAATTTCTTGCCCTTTTCTTAACCCTGAATAAGTTATTACAGATTCTGTATTAAAACCTGTGCTTCCAGTAACTGTAATGTCGCCAATAGTATAAGTTTTTGAATTTTGGGTGTTTCCTACTTGCGCAGATATGTTTATGCTACTACATATAAATGCAATACATAAAAGTCTAGTAATATTTGCTTTCAATAGTTTAATATTAGCTAAGTTGTTCACTCGTTTTTCCAAATCGTCTTTCTCTTTGTTGATAGTTTATTATGGCTTCATACAAATGTTGCTTTGTAAAATCTGGCCAAAATACATTAGTAAAATATAATTCGGCATAAGCAATTTGCCATAATAAGAAATTGCTTATACGTTGTTCGCCACTAGTTCTAATTAATAAATCTACGTCTGGCAAATTTTGCGTGTAAAGATGCTCATTAATTACCGATTCATCAATTTTTTCTGGCGAAATTATATTATTTTTAACTTTAATGCTTATTTGTTTAACAGTATTTATCAATTCATCTCTAGAACCATAACTTAATGCTAGTGTTAAGGTTAAGCGATTATTAGATTTTGTTAACTCCATAACATCCAAAAGCTCTTTGTGTACTTTGGATGGTAAAGCTTTAAGGTCTCCAATAGCGTTAAGTTTTATGTTGTTTTTTTGAAGTGTTTTTATTTCCTTTTTTAAAGAGGAAATAAGCAGTTTCATAAGGGTTTGTACTTCTATTTTTGGTCTATTCCAGTTTTCGGTAGAGAAGGCATATAGTGTTAAATTTTTAACACCAAGTTCTGCGCAACCCTCAACAACTTCTTTAACTGTTTTACTGCCTTTTTCATGACCAAATAAGCGTAGCTTGCCTTTTTGTTTAGCCCAACGACCGTTGCCATCCATAATAATAGCTATATGTTGAGGGAGATGGTCAATATGTATTTGCTCTTTTTTGTCCACGTTAAAAATCGCAGTAACAGGGTTTTCGTCCAAAGGTATAAGTTAAAGTAATACCTGTAAACATATACCAGTCATTATTATTTAAATTTCCAAAGCTATAATTAAAAAGAGAGGCTCTTTCTGGGAAATTACTGTCAAGCTCATCAGTAAACGTATAGCGCGCTCCAATTTCAGCAGCTAATAAAATATGGTCGGTTATGGTTGTTTTATAGCCTAATGCCATTGGAATTCCATACGCCCAACTTGATGTATTTTCTGGAGTTTGCACACCATTTCTAAAATAATAATTATCATGTTTTGTAAATGAAATACCTGTGTAAATATAGGGTGTAGATTTATTACCATCTTTATGAAGGTTAAAATCAAAGAATGTAAACTCCATTCCTAAGGCTATTTCCAATATATCGCCGTTAAACGAATAGTCTCGTTGTATTCTCCTTGGGTCGTCCGATTTGTAATCTTGCGCATCCAATTCGCTAAAAATAACCGATAACCTATAAGAATGTCTTGGGCTTCGATTCCATTTAAAAAGCCCACCAAAAGCGGGTTTGTTGGGAGCAATGTATTTTGTTGAACCTACATCTCCAATTAAATTACTTCCACCAGCAAAAACACCAACCTCATAAATTTGGGCGTAATTTAATTGACTGCTTAAAACGCATATAATAAAAATGGTTAAATACCTCATAGATGTTCAAAAGTTTGCAAATATAATAAATCTAATGAGCCTATTATAATTTGTCGTTTAGTATTACAGATAAACACTAATTAAGAAAATTTATTGCCTAATTCCGCTTATCTTCACCCCATAGAAGTTTATTGCGCAGTGTGTTTAAAAAACTTTCGCTATTAAGCTCAATCATTTTAATTTTGAAGTCAGCTAATTTTATAATAACGGTTGAGTTATTATCTAAAGTTGCTATTCTAGAATCAAGAGAGACTAAAAAACTATCTTCCCTACCACTAACTTTTAATTTTATTTCGGTAGAATTTTGAATAACCAAAGGTCTAGCGTTTAAATTGTGAGGCGCTATAGGCGTTAATGTAATACTATCAGATTCTGGCATAATAACAGGCCCTCCACAGCTTAGAGAATATCCTGTTGACCCAGTTGGTGTAGAAATTATGAGCCCATCTGCCCAATACGATGTTAAATATTCATTATCTAAACTCGTTTCAACCGTAATCATGGAAGTCGTGTTTTTTCGAACTACAGAAATCTCATTTAAAGCAGCATTAAACTCGAATAACGATTCATTTTCAGGTTCGGTTCTAATGGTAAGTAGGCTTCTTTCAGAAATTCTATAATTGCCTTTTACAATATCGTCTATCGCTTTTGCAATATTATTTTTTTGGATGGTCGCCAAAAACCCTAAACGACCAGTGTTTATACCAATAATTGGAATACTTAAATCACGTATATAAGTCACAGCTCTTAAAATGGTGCCATCGCCACCAATGCTTATAAGCAACTCGAAAGAACTGTCTAACTGATGAAAAGTATTAAAATTCTTCGCTGTTTTTTGAAAACTATGTTCATCTTTGATTGAATCAAAAAAAGAAGCTTCTATATAAACATTAAAAGGTTTTTTATTGCAAATTTGAAGAAGACTTTCAATGGAACTTAGCGAGTTTTTTTGGTATACTTGACCGTAAATAGCAACCTTCATACACTTATAGGTTTAGATATTTGTTTAAATAATCCGAACGGTCTTTAAGGTTTTGTACAAAGGTATCGTCTTCATGTCCAGAAACTATGTTATAACTATAACGTCTAAAACTTTGGATGATATCGTTTAATCCTGTATTTCCAATTTTAAGTGTTATTTGCACCATGTCATTTTCTGTTTTAGAAATAAATGCACCTAAAAGTTTACCGTTATTCGATTCCGTAATCTGGCAAACTTCACTAAATGAATAGTCATTATATCCTTTTTCAATAATTAAAATACCACCTGGTTCTGAGAAAAAAGGCGTTTGATTAAACATTGAAATTATATCATTAAGCTCATAGTATCCTAAGTACTGATTTTTATCGCCTAAAACAGGCATAATATTGGTGTCTTTTTGAGCAAACGCTTCTAAAACATCTAACCAAAGAGTTGATTTTCTAACAAAAAAACCTTCTAATGTGTACAAATTGTCACCGATTGATTTACCTGAATCAAAGCAATGCGCATCAGTTTCAGAGATGCATCCAATATAAACACCGTCTTTTTGAATAGGAATATGCGAATACGTTAACTGATTAAAAAGTTGTTGCGCATCACCTACATTACTTGTGACTTTTAAAGGTTTAATGTCATTAATTATATACTCGCTTAAAGGCATAATTAGGGTTTGTTATTAACTGCAAAATAATCAAAAATAAGTACAATAAGCGTAAGTTACTTTGTATTTTTGTGTTTAAATTTTTACTGATGACAAAGTTAAGTGTAAACATAAATAAGATAGCAACATTACGTAATTCAAGAGGTGGAGACACACCAAACGTCGTGCAATTTGCTAAAGATGTTCAGGAATTTGGAGCCGAAGGTGTCACGATTCACCCACGACCAGACGAACGCCATATACGCTATCAAGATGCGTACGACTTAAAATCAGTTGTACATACTGAGTATAATATTGAAGGAAACCCAATTCCTAAATTTGTCGATATGGTGTTGGATATTAAACCAACCCAAGTCACTTTGGTTCCAGATGCTATTGATGCCATAACGAGTAACGCTGGTTGGGACACTATAAAACACAAAGACTTTTTAACCGAAATAATTAAAGAGTTTAAAAACAATGGTATTAGAACCTCTATTTTTTTAGACCCAGTTATTGAACAGGTTGATGGCGCTATGGAAACAGATGCTGATAGAATTGAGTTATATACCGAAGCGTTTGCACATCAATACAGTCTTGGAAATAATAAAGCTATTGAGCCTTATACAAAATGTGCAATTAAATGTAATGAATTAGGCTTAGGCATAAATGCAGGACACGATTTGTCGCTTGATAACATTCAATTTTTTAAAGAAAATATCCCTAACCTTTTAGAAGTTTCTATTGGTCACGCCTTAATTTCTGAAAGCTTGTATTTAGGAATTGAAAATGTTGTACAAATGTATTTAAACAAGTTAAAATAATGCTTTTACATTCTAACATCATAGGCGAAGGAAAGCCCTTTGTCATTTTACATGGTTTTTTGGGCATGGGAGATAACTGGAAAACGCTTGCAAAACAGTTTAGTGAAGAAGGTTATCAAATTCATTTAGTAGACCAACGCAATCATGGACGCAGTTTTCATAATGAAAACTTTGATTACGATATTTTAGCCGAAGACTTGAAAAATTACTGCAATTATCATAGTTTAGAGAATATTATTCTGTTAGGGCATTCTATGGGCGGAAAAACAGCTATGCTTTTTGCAGCAAAATACCCAGATATTGTCAAAAAACTAATTGTTGCCGATATATCTCCTCGTTTTTATCCAATACATCATGATGCTATTTTAGAAGGATTGGCATCTTTGGATTTTGAAACTCTCGAATCCAGAACAGAAGCCGATAAGCAGCTTTCAAAATACGTGTCTGAATTTGGAGTGCGCCAGTTTTTACTAAAAAACTTGTATTGGGTTGAAAAAGGACAATTAGGTTTAAGAATTAATTTGGAAGTATTAACAGCCAATGTATCCGAAGTTGGTGAAGCGTTGCCGATTCACTTAAAATTTGAAGGAGATGCCTTGTTTTTGCGTGGTGATAAATCAGAGTATATTGGAGCAAACGATGAGCGGTTAATAAAAATGCAGTTTCCAAATGCTTCAATCAAAACTGTTACAAAAGCAGGTCATTGGCTGCACGCTGAAAACCCAAAAGAATTTTATCAATATGTGATGGATTTTATTAGTTAAAACTAATATTTTGTATCTTGAGTTAAATTAAAAAATTATTCAGATGAAACTAATAATGAAACTCGTTTTAAGTGCTATTGCAGTAATTATTCTAGCAAAATTATTGCCAGGAGTATCCATAGACGACACTTTTACAACACCTTTAATTGTTGCTTTAGTATTGGCAATTTTAAATGTATTGGTAAAACCTATTTTAATTATCCTAACCTTACCAATTACCATTATAACTTTAGGCTTATTTTTATTGGTGGTAAATGCCTTAATTATTCTTTTGGCAGATAAATTAATTGATGGTTTTGGCGTCTCAAGTATCTGGACTGCCATTCTTTTTAGTTTGCTGTTATCGTTTTTACAATCCATCCTTTATTCAGTATTAAAAGAAGATAAAAAATAGACTGAATTTCAGTAAATTAAAACTTTGTTCAATCTCAAAAATATCGTACTTTTGCAGCCAAATTTTATTTAAGTAAAAATGAATATTACAAGAGAAAATATCGATGCATTAAATGCGGTAGTAAAAGTAGATATTGAAAAAAACGATTATGCCGATAAAGTAGAGAAAATCTTATCAGATTATCGTAAAACTGCAAACATTCCTGGTTTTAGAAAAGGGCACGTGCCAATGGGAATGGTAAAAAAGCAGTACGGAAAAGCAGTGTTGGTTGATGAGGTAAATAAATTGCTTCAAGATGCATTACATAAATATCTAACCGAAGAAAAATTGGATGTACTTGGTAATCCCTTACCAAAAGCACAAGACGATTTAAATTGGGATGCTGATAATTTTTCTTTTGAATTTGAACTAGGTTTAACTCCAGAATTTGATGTAAAACTTAAAGGAAAAAAAGCCATTACGCATTATAACATTGTTGCAGATGATAAAATGATTAACGAGCAGGTTGAAAATATTCAAAAGCAATATGGTAAGTTAGTTGCTAAAAATGAGGTTGAAGAAAAGGACGAAATTACAGGAACTTTTGTAAATGAAGAAAAAGAAATCAATAATACTGAAACCATCACTTTAGATAAATTAAAAGGAAAGGCAAATGCCAAAAAGTTTATAGGTGCTAAAGTTGGAGACGTTATAAAGCTAAAAACCAAAGGACTTTTTAATGACGACCACGATTTAATGAACTTCTTAAAAGTACCACATGATGATGCTCATGGATTAGCAATTGATGTAGATTTTACGATAACCGAAGTTAATACAAGAGAACTTGCTGATTTAGACCAAGAGTTGTTCGATAAGTTATTTGGTAAAGGTGTTGTAACATCAGTAACCGAGTTAAAAGATAAAATTAAGGAAGATGCTGCAAAGCAGTTTGTACAGCAATCGGACCAAAAATTATTAAACGACGTGACTGAGTATTTAGTAGAAAACACAAAGTTTGATTTACCTGCTGAATTTTTACAAAAATGGATTCAAACTGCTGGTGAAGAACCGTTGGATGAAGAACAAGCAAAAGACGAATACGAAAAGTCTGAAAAAGCAATGCGTTACCAGTTGATTGAAAGTAAGCTAATTGTTGATAATGACCTTCAAATTAACTTTGACGATTTAAAGGCGTACACGCACGAAATGATTAAAGGGCAAATGGCACAGTTTGGACAAATGAACCCATCTGAAAAAGAGCTTGATGATATTTCAGCTAGAATATTATCAAACCAAGATGAAGTAAAGCGTTTGTCTGAGCAATTAACAAGTCAAAAATTGTTAGCTTTTTATAAAGAAAACGCTAATCTTAAGACTAAAGAATTATCGTACGATAAATTTGTAAAAGAAGTTTACGGCTCATAGTTTTAAAAATTCATTATATTTAGGGCGTTGAATTCTTTAGGGTTCAACGCTTTTTTTTGACATTTTTTTATGTCATCCTGAACCTTGTGCTGAACTTGTTTCAGTATTGTTTCAGGAACTTATCAATTAAAACAAAAAACAACTATGGATTACGGAAAAGAATTCGAAAAATTTGCTATAAAAGACCAAGGTATTAGCAGTACTTATTACGATAAAATTATAAGTAGTATGTACCCAACCAATTTAACGCCCAATATTATTGAAGAGCGCCAAATGAACATTGCTATTTTTGATGTGTTTTCAAGATTAATGATGGACCGTATTATTTTTTTAGGTACAGGTATTAACGACCAAGTAGCAAATATTATTCAAGCGCAATTACTGTTTTTGGAGAGCACCGATGCTTCAAAAGATATTCAAATATATATTAATTCTCCAGGAGGGAGTGTGTATGCAGGGTTAGGTATTTACGATACTATGCAATTAATTAAACCAGATGTAGCAACCATTTGTACAGGTATGGCAGCTTCAATGGGAGCAGTATTGTTATGTGCTGGTGAAAAAGGAAAGCGAAGTGGTTTAACACATAGTAGAGTAATGATTCACCAAGTAAGTAGTGGAACTCAAGGACAATTAAGCGATATGCAAATTGCTTTAAAAGAGACAATTAGGGTAAAAGAAGAATTATATGCTGTAATTGCAAAGCACTCAGGACAATCCTTAGAACAGGTAGAAAAAGATTCTGACAGAGATTATTGGATGCGTTCGCAAGAAGCTTTAGAATACGGAATGATTGACGAGATATTATCTCGTAACTAATATAGAATTATGGCGAAGGAAGAATTAGAATGCTCGTTTTGCGGTAGAAAAAAACCAGAAACCAATTTATTGATTGCTGGCTTAGATGCACACATTTGTGATCGTTGTATCGAGCAAGCTCATGGTATTGTTATCGAAGAATCTAAGCAAATGGATTCTGGCGATTTATCGGCAGAATTAATGCTACGAAAGCCTAAGCAAATTAAAGGCTTTCTAGATGAATATATCATAGGTCAAGAGCATACCAAGAAAGTAATGTCGGTAGCTGTATATAATCACTACAAGCGTTTATTACAGTCGCCAACAGATGATGATATTGAAATTCAAAAATCAAATATCATGATGGTTGGTCAAACAGGAACAGGAAAAACATTAATGGCAAAAACTATTGCCAAAATGTTAAATGTGCCTTTGGCAATTGTTGATGCAACTGTACTAACAGAAGCTGGATATGTAGGAGAAGATGTGGAAAGTATTTTAACGCGCTTACTTCAAGCAGCCGATTATAACTTAGAAAAAGCAGAGCGAGGTATTGTGTTTATTGATGAAATAGACAAAATTGCACGTAAAAGTGATAATCCATCAATCACCAGAGACGTTTCTGGTGAAGGTGTGCAGCAAGCTTTGTTAAAACTACTTGAAGGGACAGTTGTAAATGTGCCACCAAAAGGAGGTAGAAAGCATCCAGACCAGAAATTCATTGAAGTAAACACCGAAAATATCTTATTCATCGCTGGAGGTGCTTTTGATGGTATTGAGCGTCATATATCCAAACGATTAAATATGTCGGCAATTGGTTATAAGGCATCGCATGATGGAGAAATAATAGATAAGGATAACATTTTACAATACATTATTCCTAGAGATCTTAAAGATTTTGGATTGATACCTGAGATTATTGGTCGACTTCCAGTATTAACATACATGAATCCATTAGATGCTAATACACTAAGAGCTATTTTAACCGAACCTAAAAATGCCATTATAAAGCAATACAAGAAACTGTTTGCTATGGATGAAATTGAGCTTTCCATCACCGATGGAGCTTTAGGTTTTATTGTTGAAAAAGCTATTGAGTATAAGTTAGGAGCTCGTGGCTTACGTTCGCTTTGCGAAGAAATTTTAACAGATGCCATGTTTAATTTACCAAGTACAGATGAAACTAAGTTAAATGTTACAAAAGCTTACGCTGAAGGTAAATTAACTAAAACAAAACTTAAAAAGTTAAAAGCTGTTTCCTAGGTAGGATAATGATTAAAATCAATAAAAAACCACTCTATCCCGACGCTTTGGGAGAGTGGTTTTTTGTTTTTTTGAGAAGGAGAAAGCTATAAATACAACAAAATTAAAGCGTTCTATAATAATTTTCTCTAAATTTGAGAAAAAAGCAATCATGAAAAAGTTAAAACAAGTACTAGTATTACTAGTAACAATCTCTACAATATTTAGTTGTAGTACAGAAGGAACCGATAAAGAACCAACACCAGAACCAAGAACAGCAGAAGATGTTATAGCAGATTTTCAAAATCTAGATGTCCAGCCAGGAGTTAACGATTTTGCATTAGAAACATTAGTTAGTGGGACATTTTGGAATTTTAGGGTTATAGCACCTAGCGATGCTTCAGAAAGCAATAAAAGACCGTTAGCAATTGATTTACATGGTGCATCAGGTGGAAGTCCATCGGCTCATAAAAACACAGATTGTTACACCGAGGAAGGTTTACAAGCATTAAATGCCTTTATCATTGTGCCTAATGCTGGTTTTGATGAATGGTACGAATCATCAAATCAACAACAAATACTTGCACTACTGGATTTGGCAAAAACAAATTGGCATGTTAATCCAGACCAGGTAATTATTACTGGCTATAGTAACGGAGGAAATGGAAGTTGGTTTTATGCCGATTTTTATCCTGAGCTTTTCTCAGCAGCAATCCCAATGGCAAGTTCGTATAATCCTGCAAGAAGTAGTGGTGAAGTCCCAGCAATTGAAGTACCATTATATGTAATTCATGGCGAAAACGATGAACTATTCCCTCTAGCTGAAACACAAGCATTTGTAAATGAATCTATTGATGCTGGAACTAGTATTGAGTTTGTTATTGCTACTGGTCTTGGTCATCTAGATGTATGCGATTATACAAGTTATTTACAAGATGCAGTTACTTGGGTTCAAACTGAAGTTTGGGATTAAATAACTAAACTAAAATGCCCTCTGTAAGTTACAATAATATTGTTTTGGAGGTCCGAGACACTTATGGTAAACCAATAATCGCTTGATGGCAATAATTTTCCGTTAAAAGTTCCATCCCAGCCTGAGTTTGGATGTATTATATTAAGCAGCTTACCATATCTGTCAAAAATATTAATGTTAGAGAAACTAAAATTGTCGTAATCCAAACCTTTAACCCTCCAAGTATCATGATAACCATCATTATTTGGTGTTAGGAATTTTTGAAAACCAAACACAAAAATTCTTTCTACTATAGTGCCACAAACATTATTCACATAGACATCATAAGTTCCAGGAGGTACATTATAAAAGGTATTTTCTGGTTGAAAATTAAAATCAAAAATATCATCTATATTGTTTAAAGCATAAAGATTATCGCTGTTTTGTGCAGCGGAAACGGTTACAGTATTTGAGTCGCCAACATCTACTGTAATGCCATTTAAAACTGGTGTTGTTGAGCTCAATACTTTAAAGGTTTTTTGTTTTTCGCAACCAGAAATGTTATCAACCATAGTAAGCGTTACTGTTTGTGCGCTAGGGATGGATATTTGGTAGCTTGTATCATTTGTACTCCAAAAGTAACTATAGTCGTTTTGTAGATGCATTGGAATTGGTGCAGTAAGTTGTATTGGAAAAGAATTATCGCAAATAATAATAGTTTCAGATGAATCAAAATCTGGGAATGTGTTAATAATTAAATCTATAGTTCCTGAGCCATAACAGTTACCATTGTCCTCAATTTTAAAATATAACGTTGTGGCTTCAGTGGTGTAATTACTTTCAGAAATGGCATTGTCATTTATTGCATTTTCAAGAGAATCATACAAAGTCACAGTATATGTTCCTGTTGGAGCAAGCGAATTAATAATAGTATTTTTAATTGCTGAAAGATTAAAAATGGCAGTGTTATCTCCTAAGTTACAACCAAATTCATCTGCCACAGATACAACAACGCTTGGTGTTGCAACCAATTTAACATTACTCAAGCTATAGCAATCATTACCAATTTCATAAACCTTTGCAATAATAATTTGATTTGCTGCTGTGTTAGAGAAAATAGGGTCTAATCCATTTTGATTTAATGGGTCTGAAGCTGCATCAGTAGCATTTAAATAAAAGTGAACATTAAACCTGTGAGATTGATTACTTGTTATTAAATCGATACTGTTTCTTAAATCGAAAGTTGTTAATCCGTCTTGTGAGTTTGCATCAAATAAATCACATTTATCCAATGTGATATCCGTGTTTATTGTTGGAGGCAAATCGAAAGTTATGTTTGCAAAACCTTCATATTTATTGTCACACTCATCGTGCGAATCAACAAAAAGCGAATAAGTACCAACCGTATTAGAGCCATCACTATTAACAATTAATTGATGCGGAGGCGTTGGTGTTGCGATTGGCGTAACTATAGTTCCATCGTTAAACGCCCAAAAATACTCAGCACCAGGAATATCAGGGCCATTTAGAGTATAAGTACTATCATAACATATAGAAAGGTCGGCACTTGTTTCGGTAACTTCTTCTGAAGGGTCTACAATATTAAAATCGTTTATTATAAAAAACGACTGAATAAATGGAGGTAACCCTTGCATGACCTGTCTGCCATTTCCAAAATCTATATAATCTAGTTCCAAATCGCAATCATTCCCTTTTAATTCAGGGTTGTGAATCACATCTAAATACTGTGTTCCTATGGTGTATTCTTCTGGAATGGTAAGATATATTTTTAAATCGGGGCCTAATTGCAGTGCGCCTCTAAATGCCAATTCAGAATGTATTAGTGACATCCTTGTTCTAAGATTTGTGTCTTTTAAATCAAATTGATATAGTTTATAAGTGTCAAAATCTATGGTTGAAGCATATAGCATATCACCACTTGGTGAAAACTCGATACCATAAGGTGCTTCTACTCCGCCAGAATTGAATATCATTTCACCATCATTTGCTACAATACCACTACTATTGTCGAAATTATATAAAAGTAATCCACTAGTACTGGATGTTAATCCTTGATGAGCTACTGCTAATTTTTTTCCGTTGGGAGAAATTTTTAAATAACCACGTGATTGCCTTGACATAAAGTCTACTTGAGAAACAACAGGAGTTGTATCTACACCATTTTCAGTTACTTTATAAGAATAGAATAAATTATCTACTAGTGAAATAACCCAATAACCATCACAGTTGGCTGTTTCGACCGAAGTAATTTTTTCTGACCAAAAACCTCCTTCACTACTCCCTGATAAATCTGTAGCAGCTCCTGAAATGTCTCCTAAACCATTATTAAGTGACAAGTCAACGGTATAATAATGATAGCCTGAGGGTTCAACAGTTGAGCCAACAGTAAATAAATAATAAATATTAGGGTAGGTGGGATTAGGAACTATAATAGCCGATTGTGTGCTGGATTCATCTCCCAATAAATCTGTACCATTTGGCATAGGTTGATGTGTTCTTGTCCATGCAGTTGACCCATCGGAATAGAACAGCAATCTACCATTGGCATCAGAAATTGATGCACAGCCTTCTAAAGTATTTAAACTACCTTGTTGAACTACTGGTCTGGGCGAATTACGGTTAAATCTTAAGCCCATATTTTCACCAAAAAACCAATTATTGGCTTCGTTTTGGGAAAACATAAAAGTAGTAAATAACAAAAAACCTACTAAAATCTTCTTTTTCACTTACTAAATGTATGAAATTATAAATAAAACCTTTGATTTGAAGGTTATAAGCTGTTAATGTTAGATAAAAAACAGATTATAAAAAAAAACCACTCAAAAAGAGTGGTTTATTATTTTGGATTAAAATTAATGTTTGCAGTTGGGTTTTTTTAATGTCTTTTGCTTAATTTCAGTTTAAAAGTAATATTATATTTGAAAGGAAAAAAAGTGAGTCACTGTTTTTAGATGAATATGAATGGATATTCGTTTAAAGAAAGAATAATGAGTTTTTCACCGATAAAAGGTATAGGAGAATATAAGTTTTTTAATAAGTTTTCAAATAAGTATTGTCAGGTAATAAAACTTAGAATAGATCTAGGTTATTAAAAATAACAGAATAATAATTAAGTCATGATTTATAAAAAGTCTTTAAAATATGTGTTTTGTTTATTGATTGGCACTATAGTTTTTGATTGTTCAAGTTCTAAAACATTGTTAGACCAAAAAATAGTTTCAGGAACTATAGTTTTTAAAGAGTATCGGGGTTTGGAAAATCTTAATCTTGAAAAAGAAACAAAAATTTTTGCTGATTTTCTTGAAAATTTTATTGATACAATCGAAATATCAGATTATAGTTTACAGCTAAAAACGAAAAAAGATTCATTACTATTTGAAAAATACTTTAATAAAAAAAGCATACCAAATACTAACTTTATAAGTGAAACTCTAAAAGATACTAGCTTAATACGATTCGAAATTTATAAAGACTTCTATTTTTTACCTAAATATTTAAAGAATGGGTTTAGTGATGATGAGTCTTACCAAAAAGGAAAGTTTTTCAGTTTTGGAAAAAAAATAACAAGAGACAGTTTAAAAAAATGTGTAACCAATAGATTTAAAAAGTGTAATTATTCAAATCCTATTTTATATGAAAAAGAGGAAAACTACATGATAGAAGTTTTTAAGAATGATAAAAAAAATATTTTAGGGTATAATTGTTTTAGGGTTAGAGTAACGCACAAGAAAGCAATAAATTTATTTTATGACTTATACGTAACCGAAAAGATAAAGCTGGATTACAACCCTTTAATGAATTTAAAAAGTTTAAACGACCAAGATTATTTTATATTAGAAAAAAATCAAATTAGTAAAAATCAAAAAATAATTACGAGAGTTAGCGATATACAATTTAACTCAAAAGAATGAAAACCAAACCAACATCACATTTACTGGTTTAGTTTCAACAATTCCTCCAAATAATCTCTAGAATTTGAAAGACGAGGAATTTTATGTTGCCCACCAAGTTTATCTTTTTCTTTCAACCAATCGTAAAACAATAGCGGTCTAGCAACATTTATTTTTGGTTGGTTAAGGGTTATGTTATTAAAACGTTTGGCTTCATAGTCTGAGTTTAAAGACTTTAAAGAATCATCCAGTAATTTATTAAAGTGATTAATGTTATTAGGAGGTGTTTTAAACTCAATTAACCACTCGTGGGAACCTTTTTCTTTGCCTTCCATAAACACTGGGGCAGCGGTGTAGTCAATAATTTCGGCATTGGTTTTTTTACAGACATCTTTTAAAGCGTCTTCGGCGTTTTCAATAATAAGTTCTTCGCCAAATACATTAATATGGTGTTTGGTACGTCCAGATACTTTTATGCGATACGGGTTTAACGAAGTAAAACGAACAGTATCTCCAATTTTATAACGCCATAAGCCTGAGTTGGTTGTAATAATGACTGCATAGTTTACATCTTTTTCGACATCAGCCAATGAAATAATTTTTTCTTTTGGAGTGCCATAAGTTGACATGTCTATAAACTCATAAAATATACCATAATCGAGCATTAACAGTAATTCGTTAGAATTGTTTTGGTCTTGAATGGCAAAAAATCCTTCAGAAGCATTATAAATTTCATAATACTTAAAATTGTCTCTGGGTAATATGGATTTATATTGGTCCATATATGGTACAAAACTCACACCTCCGTGAAAGTACACTTCAAGGTTTGGCCAAATGTCAAAAATGTTTTGTTTCCCTGTGGTTTCCAAAACGTTGTTTAATAGCACCAACATCCATGATGGGACACCAGTTAAACTTGTGACATTTTCGTTAATAGTTTCATTAACTATTGCTTGCATTTTATGTTCCCAATCGTCCATTAATGACACCTTATTACTTGGTGTGCTACTAAATTCTGCCCAAAAAGGCATATTGTCAATTAAAATAGCCGATAAATCCCCAAACGAAGTACCATTCTCTTTATACAATTCTTTGCTGCCACCTAAACGCAAACTTTTGCCTGTAAAGAGCTGGGAATTTTCATTATTATTTAAATACATGCATAATAAATCTTTTCCTGCTGCATAGTGACAGTCTTCCAAAGACTCTACACTTACTGGAATAAATTTGCTTTTAGCATTAGTAGTTCCGCTAGACTTTGCAAACCACTTTATAGGTGTGGGCCAAAAAATATTTTGTGTTCCTTGTCGTGAAGCTTCAATGGTTTCTTGAATATCTTCATAGGCAGAAATTGGGACTCTCTTAGAAAAAGTGTCATAATTTTTAATTGATGTAAAATCGTATTTTCTTCCTATTTCAGTGTCCTTAGCCATATCTAAAAGTGATAAAAGCAACTCATTTTGAACTTCATTAGGGTACTTTAAAAACAACTCGATTTGATGAAATCGCTTTTTTAAAAACCATGAAGCAATAGAATTTACTAAGGGAATTGGCATATAATTGGTTATCTTTACGAGGTCTAAAAATAGGAAAAATCTTTTTATGCAGTACCAAGGTGTGTTAAGAAAAATGGAAACTGAATTAGAGAATCCAATTCAGTATTATTTAGTTTTTGAAACAGATTTTTTAAACTTAAATCAGTTATTGAATAAGACCCTAAAAATCAGTTTTGTAAAATATCAATGCCTTAATTGTGGTTTGGATAAACCAATTTACAGACAAGGATTTTGTAAGAGTTGTTTTTTTGATATTCCACAAGCAGCCGATTGGATTATGCGCCCAGAATTAAGTACAGCCCATCTAAATAAAGAAGATAGAGACCTAGACTATGAGAAAAAAGTACAGCTACAACCTCATATTGTTTATTTAGCAAACTCAAGCAATGTTAAAGTTGGCGTGACCAGAAAAAGTCAAGTGCCTACGCGTTGGATTGACCAAGGAGCACACGAAGCGATTGAAATTGTTGAAGTGCCAAATCGTTATTTGGCTGGTATTACTGAAGTTGCTTTAAAAGACCATGTTGCCGATAAAACCAATTGGCGAAAAATGCTAAAAAACGATATCGAAGATGAAAATTTAGTAGATTGGCGCGAACGACTTAAAGGCTATATTCCTGATGAAGCCAAAGATTATTTTATCGCTAGTAACACCGAAACAAATTTAGAGTTTCCTGTTCTTAAATATCCAGTAAAACCTTCGAGTTTAAACTTAATAAAGTCTCAAGAATACAACGGAACACTAGTTGGTATAAAGGGACAATACTTAATTTTTGAAGATGAAACCGTTTTTAATATTCGAGCTAATGAGGGCTTAGTGGTGAATATATCTATCCAATAAAAAAATCCCATTTAAAAAATTAAATGGGATAGATATTCTATTTTTTATAAAATATTAAATCTCTTCTTGGTCTCTAAGACTTTGTATGTATGACGCTTTTTGAATTTCACGACGTCTTTTAACTGAAGGCTTTGTGAAAAATTGATTTTCTCTTAGGTTTTGCATCACTTTAATATTACGATGTTTTCTTTTGTAACGTTTTAAAGCACGTTCAATATTTTCTCCTTCTTTGATAATAATTTTTAACATATATAATTTAATTTTTTAATTTCAGGATTATCCTAAATATGTTTTTAACACTTTACTTTTAGATGTATGACGTAACCTACGAATACCTTTTTCTTTAATTTGTCTTACACGTTCTCGTGTTAAACCAAAGGAATCTCCTATTTCTTGAAGACTCATAGGTTGTTTTTTGTCAATTCCATAATAATGGCGCAAAACTACGGCTTCTTTTTCTGATAATGTGTCTAATGCACGATTAATTTCGATAGTTAACGAATTTCTCATTAAATCGGCATCAGGTTTTGGCGATTCATCCGACTTTACAACATCGTAAAGCGTGGAGGTTTCTCCTTCTTTTAAAGGGGAATCCATAGAGACGTGCCTTCCTGAAATTTTCATGGATTGTTTTACATTGCTAACCGAAATATCCAAATTCTTCGCTATTTCTTCAGGACTTGGAGCTCTTTCGTGTGTTTGCTCTAAAAAAGAATAAGCTTTGTTTATTTTATTTATTGACCCAATTTTATTCAACGGAAGTCTTACAATTCGTGATTGTTCTGCTAGTGCTTGTAAGATGGCTTGTCTAATCCACCAAACAGCATACGAAATAAATTTAAAACCTCTAGTTTCATCAAAACGTTTTGCCGCTTTAACCAAACCAGCATTTCCTTCGTTGATTAAATCTGGCAACGATAATCCTTGATTTTGATATTGTTTAGAAACGGAAACCACAAAACGTAAGTTAGCAGTAGTGAGTTTATCTAGAGCTTGTTGGTCTCCTGCTCGAATACGTTGAGCTAATTCTACTTCTTCGTCAGCAGTAATTAGTTCAATTTTTCCAATGTCTTGTAGGTATTTGTCAAGTGATTTAGATTCTCTGTTGGTAACTTGCTTTGTAATCTTTAATTGCCTCATATATATTATATCACAGTTTTTAATTAAACATCTTTATAACATAACGTTTTTATTAAAAAATCCTAATAAATGAGTCATTTTATTACAAAAAAAGCAAAAAAGCATTCAAAAAATGTTCAAAAAAACTAATTTTTGCTTTTGTTGGGTTGTTAAATAAAGAAAGAAGCAAGCATTAATGCTTGCTTCTTTTTGATTATTTTAATTTACTATTGCGAAATAATTTTCTTGATTCCAGTACCTCTATTGGTTGTTAATCTAACAAAATACATTTCATCACTCAATCCTTTCATGTTTAATTTTGTTGTGGCTTTAACACCGCTCGAATAATTAGAATCAATAGTTTTATTTAAAAGAGCTCCCTTTAAATCAAACACTTCAATAATTACATTGGTGTCATAATTGAAAAGGTATTCTAAGAATATTTCATTTTCAAATGGCACAGGATACGCTTTGAATGCAGCTGTGTTAAATTCTTTTCCAGAAGATAAAGAATCACCCTTGTTACAGTAAGCAATGTCATTATTAGGAATATATGTACCTCCTTCATGTTCAGATTTTGAACAATCACATTTTTGTAAACATGTAGCTGCTTGAGCAATAATATAAACACTCTCTTTATTTTCAACTTTAATTGGTCCAACGGTATAATTTCTTATATATCCCAAATCACCAACATTGAAGTTGAAATTATTGGCATTAGATGTGTACATACCGTTCTGGTCTAATGGATATTTTTCACAACCTATATATATTTGAGCTTCACTCATAACATATGGCTCATATAAATTATATTCAAGTGTTACAGTATCTCCTGTATAGTTAACTGTTACTTCACCAGATTTATCAGCAAAAGTATCACAGCCAGTTACATTAGTGTAGAGGTCTAATGTATATTCTCCAGGTGTGTCAAAATAATTGGTCCAACCAGCATTATTAGAATTTAATTCTGAATCTCCTAAGAAGCAAATATTAGAATCTTTGTATTTTGCATAAGACACATCGCAATTTCTAATATCGTCAATACTCCACTGATAAGTAATGGTACACATATTTTCTAATTCTGTTTCTTTACCACAAGCATCTACAGCTTTATAATAATAGATTAAAAATTGTTTGCAATCTTCATCAATTCGTTCTGTACGATCAAGTTTAATAATTGCTTCTTCACCGCAACTAGTAGTGCCTGTTATATCTCCATTGTCAATATGACTTTGACCACTAGGGATGTCGGCTTCATTAATGTTACATCCAATATCAATAATATTATCTTCAGGACATTCTATTATTGGAGCCTTAGTTTCTGTCCAATAAAGTGTTTGCGTTACGGTCGTTTCCAGACCAGAGCAATCAGTAACTTTCCACGTTTTAGTTTGCGAACGGTCACAACCATCTTCTAAGATATCACCAGTTTTAGGGAATCCAGCAACATCAGTCACAGCGCTACAACCACCATCAAATGTTGGTGTATCGAAAGCGATAACAGAAGGATTACATCCAAGTTCTTTATCGGCAACGTTTGTTGTTTCCTTAGGTGCTTCTGTATCGACAGTCCATTTAAGCGTTTGTGATACTTCAGTTTCCAGACCAGAACAATCAGTAACTCTCCAGGTCATTGTTTGTGAACGGTCACAACCATCTTCTAAGATATCACCAGTTTTAGGGAATCCAGCAACATCAGTCACAGCGCTACAACCACC
>CAKZMU010000057.1 GCA_937129145.1 uncultured Lacinutrix sp.
TGTATTTTACAGGGTCTGTATTCACTTCTTCAATGTTGGATTCGTTGACCATGATTTCCACCCACTCGTTATAATCCCATTTCCATATTTCGTCACCAATGTTAAAATATGTTTTTTTTTGCTCTGACTTAAATTTCCCTTGACTATGAAAATAAAGCAAACCTAAAGCAATCGCAACCCCAACACCAATAAACAAGATTAGTTGATTGTTGCCGCCTGTCATTTCCTGTTCGGGTAGTTCCTCAATTGGCTCTTTGACTTCTACGTCCATAAATGCAATAGGGTCTAGGTGTCCGTAGAAATTATGTCTATCATATCCTATTGGCTCAAAGTCCGTTGACCATTCAGCGAGTAAATTTTTCATTCCATCGGTAGTCTTGTTTTTTTGGAGGAACAAAGCAGCAACGCCCGAAACAAACGGGGCAGCCATTGAAGTACCTGACAAAACACGGTATGTATTTTCTCCATAAGTGGACAAAATCCTTTCCCCCGCCGCCACAACGTCCCCGCCTTCGCCCGAACTGGAAAAGATAGACACCTGTGAATCTTGATTGATTGAACCTACACAAACCACATCTTTATATAGAGCGGGATAACCTATATTATCTTCGGCTTCGTTCTTTCCCTCATTTCCTGCTGCCGCTATGATGATAGCACCCCGTTCCGTGGCGTAGTCGATTGCCCTTTTTATTTCTTCATTTGGGACGGGGCTACCTAGCGACATATTGATAATTTTAGCTTGGCTATTGACACACCATCTTATTCCATTAGCCACGCCCTCACTTGACCCACCGCCTTGGTCGCTTAAAACTTTGGCAAAGATTAGATTTGATTTTGGCGCAATTTCGTGGATGATTCCCGACACATGGGTGCTATGCCCGTTCCCGTCTTTGTCGCTTTTGTCATCCGTAAAATTAGCACTCATTTTAGATTGGCTTAGCTTTTTGTGGGTTGGTCTGCCTGTGTCGCAAATGCAAATAACAACCCCTTCGCCGTTATAACTTTTCATAATCGAATCAAGCCCCGTTTTTTTGATTCCCCAATTTAGGAAGGTTGGCTCGCTGCTGTACGCCTGTGCTTGGCGGAAATTCATTGGGGCAGTTTCGATAATTGGCTCTATTAACTTGAAGTCATCCTGTGCCGTAGTGGATAAAGTTGACAGAAGGACCAGGGAGAACAGGATTAAAAAATTAAATCTTTTCATTGAAATATATTTAAAAGGTTAAAATTATTTTTGCTCAAATTCATCTACGCAACCATCGCAAGCAAATCTAGTATCTTGCTTTCCCTCAATTACTAGAATTACCATATGTACCATTTTGGTTTCAATTCGCTTCCATTCGTTTCCGCATCCGTAGCACTTCATCCAACAACCTCTTTTTGTTAGGCTTGGCATTGCTTCGCTTTTGGCTCTAAAGTCTCTCCATACTCTCATACTGCAAATATAATGCTTTTTGAACTATTTGTTTTGGAATAAAAAAACCCGCTAACGTGAAACGTGAACAGGTTTACAAAAACAGCTTCCAAAAGGCTAGGCAAATAATGCCGCCAATAAATAAACCTTTGAAAAATTGTAGTGTCTTGGTTTCGTCTTGCATGATTTGAAGTTTTAACGCAAGTTAGAAAATCAAACTCATTGGTGAAATGCTTTAAAGGTTAATCTTATCCTTGTGGTGGTGTCGCTCTCTTGGATTTCTTCCATCATCAAAGTCATATTCCCGACATGAAAAACAGATTTCGTTGATTTCAATGTAGTAGTAAATTTTACGTAATCATCATCAACAATAGGATGCGGGTAAATGTGACCATATTTAAAATTATTAAACACTCGCTTTACGCAATGGTAAAAGTTATTATTGAATATTCTTTTGGTTTCTTCCAGTTCCGAAAAATTCATTTCAAAAATAAAACTAGATGTTGCAGATTTTACGCTGAACAAATCACCTACTTTTAATTCTGTAACCTCTGGAAGGTTAAATTCTCCTTCCTTGACGTGTGACTTTTGAAAGTCAATTAAAAAAGCATCAATCATAATTTTTAGTTTTTTTGAATCCAGTTAAATAAAATCCATCCTAAATATAAATCTGCCAACGTCAGCACACAAAGCCTAAACAAAAAAGCATTCTGTTTTGACTTACTCCAATTGGCGTACTTGTCCATTATTAAATTCCTATTCGTGAGTAAATAAATTAGTGCCATAATCTATATTTTATATTCCTTTAAAAATTGTTCAAAACTCATTCCTTCAAATCTGCACCAATACCAAATTTCTCTATTCGCTTTTGATAGTGCTTCAACTTTGAGGTGTTCCGCCCGTGTCAAAAGTTCTAAATTATTTTGACACCAAGCTAATTCCGAACGTCCACTTTCTTGGCACTCTTTCACGCTTATGATGTGGCTTCGTTCTAGTGGTAAATCAGAACGTTTCGTTCTTTCGCAAAACAAATAGCTGTGTTGGTCTCGGAAATTCTCAATGTAGTTTTTTTTTGCTTTGGAAACGTTGCGGTCAATCTTTTCTTTTGAGATAGATTGACCGTTTGACATTTTATAATTTGGCATTTTTTCGGTTGATAATGTGATAATTATAATTTGATTGATTTGGCATTTGCTTGGGTCGCTTTCGTTCCTTTGGTTTTTCCTGAAGTTTCAATTGTATTTCCGCCCACTTAATACCCCTGCCATGCAAAAGGGTTGCAGCGTCTCGGCTGTGTTCGGTGTTGCCTTCCTTGATTGTCACGCCTGTAAGTTCTGCAAATTCTTCCTTGGTGGTCTTGGTTGGCGCACGTAACATTTTTACTTTTCGCCTTACTTTTTTTCCTTGCTTGTCAATCTCAAATGCCTTTTGGCGTGCGCTTGGTGCAACCTCGATAACTGGAACGCCTTTGTCTGACAACATTTTTATTATGAGTTTGGCAGCCGCTTTATTTTCGCCGACATGTTGCGCTCTCTTCAAAACAGTATTGAAGGTAAATTTCATTGACCCCCTATTATTGGTCTTGATAGCTTTATCCATTTGCTCCCACGCTCCAAATACTGCCGAATCCAAAGCAGGATTTTCTACCACCGCAATAACTTCTTTCATTTTGCAATTTTGCCCAAGCCATCCTATGACCTCCACAAAATCCCCCGTAAACATTTTATACTGATTGTATTTTTTGGACGGGTCTTTTATTGCTACTCCCATTGTTCCAAAAGAAGGGTCGATTCCTAATATTCTTCGCATTGTCGATTTAGTTTTTAGTCAATTAATATTTTACCGTGCTTAATAACAAAATACAGTTTATCTTTTTCCGCCCCCCAATCTGGATTGCCTTTCCTTATTTCAATTCCCTCATTTTCGATTCTTAAAATCCTTTCCTTTTGTTTTGGCGATGGATAACCCCAAGTCATAATATTTTCATCTATTTCGATAAATGTGATAGGGTTTATTTTTTGATTTGGCTTTGTGCATAAACTCATATATAAAACCCCTGACGTTATTAAATACCTTCTCCATTGTTCTTTGCTCAATTTTTTACCATTCAGTAAAGTAAGCCTATTACACCAGTACGGCGTTATCTCTCGGTAGTCCTCTTTTTTGATTCCTTGTTTTGTCATTTCAAACCACTTTTTTTTAAGGCTCAATTGTAACTTTTTTATTTCTTTTTCAACTGGAAATAATTCTACAATATCATCATACAATTGAATCCATTTTTGCCGATAAGTAGCCGCCCAAGATTCGTCTATTTCTTTTTGTCGTGTTGCGTTTCGGTTTAAAAACTTCCTTCCTGAATATCCGTGATTGACGGCGTACACCGTTAAATCTTTATCATCAATTGTAATTTTTACCACGTTTGGGAAATGTCCGTAGTTCTCAATATATTGCAATGCGGTTTTCAAATCCTTGGATTGGGTTGTAATTTCTTCAATGCCCTTGTAGTGTGGTCCACTACGGATAATCTTAAATCTTTCTTCTTTTGCTTTTATCATTGTGTCGATTTTTAAAAAAGTGAGGGTTGCCCCTTAAATGTGGTTTCTGAATCTTTCAACGGTTCGGGCAAACTGTAAACGCCTTTTTTGATTCTGGTTATCATCTTGGCGTTGACCATCCTAGAAAGAACATCCCCAATATGTTTATTGGAATTGGAATAGTACCAACTTTTGAAACGGTTGACAATCTGTGCTTTGGTTTTTTGACCGTCACTCAAATAGTTTAGGATTGCTTTTTGGTGTTGTGTTTTTGCCATGTGTTTGTAATTTTATTTATTGGTGGGGGATTCCCAAAAACTTTTTCATATGCAATGTTTACCTCCTTGTTTTCAATATGGCACTTTACACCCTTAACGCAAGTACAGAATTTTAATTCTCCAATTATAATTCCAACGTCAAACGCTCTATAAAAACCCCAATCATAACATATTTCGCAGTCAGGTTTAAACCTAAGACCTTCGCACATGTCACCTACTTTGATGTTTATTGCGGCGTGGTAATCCTTCCCGCAAGTATGCTCTAATTGAATCCTAGTTTTTGCGCCTGACTCTATGGATTGGCACGCAGGGCAAATAAATATTCTTGACATAATTCTTGGTTTTGATTTTTAAAGTTTACTCCTAATTTTATCCAACAAATAACACACAAAGAATCTATCATTAAGAAAATGACTTTGCCGTCCATTGAACTTTTGACCGCCATTAGCAACATTAAAAACGAAATGAAAAACATAAATTGGAGGTTGGTATTTTCATTGATTACTTTTAACGAAGTGAGTATTCTTTATAAATTAAAAAATCATACTCCTCGTATTCGTTTTCCCTGTGAAAAAATCCTTTGCTGCCAATTTCTGCTTGTATTGCCGTTGTTAAGTATGACTTCAACGGGACGCACTCAATTAATCCAAGTAAACTATTGTTTCTTTTTTCGTTGCCGTGAGCATCAACGTAAATAAAAACTGATTTAGGTTTTAACATAATTATTGATTTTCAACTAACCACCAAAGCAGCAAGAAAAGAAAACAAATCAACGTTAAAACTTTTCTGAATTGTTGATACTTCTTCGACCGCTTTTTTAAAATTTGTTTTATATGTGAAATGTCTTTGTTTGACAATCGGAAAAATTCCGTTTTCCCAGAACTTCTTTTCCCACCTCTAACCGTGAAGCGTTGCTTTTTGTATAATTCGTGTAGGTGGCTTTCAGTTCTTGTGGCAGCATCCACCGTGTAGGAATTTAAAATCTTTACATATCCTTTGATTCCTGCATCAACTGTTTTTTGTCGCTGTTCTGTTGACTTCGCAACACCAATTTTAATTTCCCGAACTGGAAGAAAGAACGCTAAAAGAAAACGCCAAAGTGAGCCATCTAATTCCATCAAATAAACTTGGCGGGTAATTGGCGTTTTCTTTTTTTTAGTGAAGAACATTTAATACTGAAACTTTTCCCCGTCACACATTTTTACTTTTGGCTTTGGTTTCGACTTTGGTCGTGGGTAAACTTTGCCTTTTTTGGAGTTCGTGGAATGCTTTGTATTCTTTTTCATAATGGTATAAAATTTAAAAAGCCCGTTATCGGTAGGAGCGATAACAGGCTAGAACAAAAAATCATTTTGTAATTTCTTGTATCAAATTTATTTCATCTCCTACGTTGAAGTAAATTTGATTATGACCACAAGGTATAATTAATTTTATTATAAAACAACTAAAAGTTAACAAATTTTATCAATCCAGTAAACCACCCTTTCTTTTTTGCTTCTGCCTTAAATTCTTTTTTTGCTTCATCTTGTAATCTTGTGTCATCGGCTGTGCAATTATCTTGAAGTGCGAACATTTCCGTTTCTCGGTGTTCTTCTGTTCGCCCTATGACATTAAACCCAAACCAATTATTTGAAAACTGGTGCATTAGTTTTTTTCTACGTCCCATACTTTCGATTTTAAAATGATTTTAAAAGTAAGGCACGGGTACTGATTCCATGCCCTACGAAACTAATTTATGATTGTTCCCGCCGTTCTAATGCCTGACGGGATAGGCAAATTTTAAACCAATCCCATTTCCAGTTGGTCGGGGTCGGCGTTTTCTTCCTTGGCTGCTAATCGTTCATTTCTCCAATTTACGCCGTACTTGATTGCTTCCAAAATCAATTCGTTGTGCGTCTCCAACATTGCAACATCTAGCATATCATCGCCTGTAACTTGGTTGTTATTGACCTTTGCGTTGATGGTGAATAAATCTTTTTTGTGATTCAATTTTAACTCAACGGAAAGGTTGGAAGATTTGTCATTGATGACAACGCCACGGGTAAAAATAACGGGCATGATTCCAATATTAACTTGGTAGTCAATCTTTTTCATTTTAGAATCTTTGGTTGCTGCTCTTTTTGCAGTTGTCTTTTTTGCAGTACTTTTCTTTACTGGCATAATTGAAATATATTTTAAGGTTAAAAAAATAAATTACTTTTCTGGCTTCCAATCTTCGACCTCGACAACTTTTTTAAAAACGGTCAATTGGCGGGCAATGATTTTTGCCAATTCGCTTTGGTTAGGCATTTGAAATTTAAGACGGTCGTTCGTTGATAGTTGCACCTTTTGCATTTCCTTTACTCTTATCTCGATGGATGCCAACCGCTTGGCTTCTTCAAAAATCTCAACCGCTTCGCCTTTTTCAAATTCAATCCAACCTTTTTTTAGAAAATTATCGTACCAAAAAACGGGTACTTCCGACCAATGCGTAATTTTTGCCCGTTGTCGCATAATCATTTTTGGAAACTCAATATCTGCTTTTCGTTGGCGTTCTGCGTGTTCTCGTTTTTCCTGTTTTTCTTCTTCCAATTTTTCTTGCTGCTTTAAAATTTCCGCTAAAATCTTTCCTCTATTTTCGCAGTACGCCGTTAGTATTTTCCCAAGTACAGCAATATTAAATTCACCGCCCCACATTTCCGCCCCTTGAACTTTTAGTTCCCCGCTTGCGTGTTCTCTGAACGCTTCCCGTATTTCGTTTAATCCAAGTTTCCCAAATTTATCTAAAATAAATCGAACTGATTCTTTTAAAATTGAATCGGATAAATCAAACCTCGCCCCGTAGTCTTTAGCAACCAAAGGAATTTCCATCAATAGCCTAGCTTTTGCGTTTTGAATTGGCATTTTCCTAAGTTGGTTATCGTAACCATTTTTTATCATTGCCGCCCTAACACTTGAGCATCCTGTTTTTTTAGATGCCGTCTTGCATAAGTTCATCAAAAACACGTTTGGCTTGTTCAGTACTGACGAGATTTTTGTTATTCCTTGATTTTCCATTTTGAGTATTTTTAGTTTGTTCAAAGTGGTATCTTTCAATCCACCCTTTCAATTTATTGATTTTGACGTTTACCAATAAAAACCAGTCAACTTTTTGAATCCAAATTTTCATTAGTTCGATGTGGTCAACTTGACCCGCCAACGGTGACGAAAATTCGTATTGATCCATAAACGATTCTGTTTGTAAAAATGGTTCATATAATTTCCAAATCGCAAGACGGGCTTCACCGCTTTCGATGCTGAACCCTTGTCGTTTGATTTCTTGCTTTACGTCTGCCGTGGTTTGCGGGTTGTAAACTTCTTCCAGTTCCACAAAGTCACTTTCTTTTTTGACGGAACTTTTTTCTTTTTGCAAATCAATCAAGTAATCTCTACATTTTTTCAAGAAAAAACAACGCTGAACATCTTTCATTCTTTTGCTGTCAGAAATAGAAAAATATTCACTAGAAATAATTCCAAGTTCTTCTCCAAGGTCAAGCGTATTTGAAGAAATGAAAACTTTGTACTCGTCAAAAGTTGCTGCTGCACTTCTTAAATTGTTAATAGCTTCAATTGTTAATAGCTTACCCTTGCGTTTTTGACCAGTACCCCCCTTGCGTTTTTGACCAGTACCCCCCTTGCGTTTTTGACCAGTACCCCCCTTGCGTTTTTGACCAGGGCTTGCAATCATTGAATTTATCTTTCCTAGCCCCATCATAATTCCAATATAATCAGTCAAAATTCTGTAATTATCTGACGTTCTACTGTCGTTTAAATATCTTGGTTCAGCTTCCATTAAACCTTTTTTAATTAGGCTTTTTTTGATTGTCCTCGTCTTCCTTTCTCCAAATCCTGTGTCTTTACAAATGGTATCAATGGAGGGAAAACAAACGTTGGTGTTGTTTCTGATTCGCTTTGCGATGTGCAACAAAAACCACATTTCGTTCTCGTTCACTTCGTTTAAAAGTCTGTCGTCTAAATTTATCATATGTTCTATTAAGGGAATTAAAAAAGTTAAAATTAATGCAAGTTTTCTACCGTGACCCCTCTCATATCTTTATTCACTAAAGGAAACCCGTGGTATTTATAATATCCTATCAATTTACATTCATCTTTGTCATTATCAGATAATACCCACATAGGGATTACTTTTCTTTTAAGCAACCTAGATATAATTTTACTTTCTACTTCTTTGTTTGGGTGCCTGTTATTGATTGCGCTTCTTAGGTGAGACATTAATCTTGCTCTTATATTGTTAGACCTGCCAATATAAAAATCTCCAATCATGTAAACTCCTGACATCACTTTTTTAAATTCAATACCACAAAATTCTTTAAGGAATTGGTTATTGTCTGTAAATCCTAAAGTATAATGTTTAACCGTGCCATTGTTGCGATGGTTAGTGCAAAGTAAATACTGTTCTTTTATTATTGGCAGTTCTAAAAGCTGCCAATATTTATGTTTGCCTTGTTTCCTGTATTCCATAATTTGAAATTTTACATAAAAAAACCCCGCCAACATGTGATGCTGTGGCAGGGTAAACAAAAAAATTGTTTTTGAATTTCTTTGACGGTTTAATTATTTGCGCATCACCAAAAATAACTATTCCGCTTATGTCTGCAATTTATAACAAAATAAATTGCCAAACAAGTACTTTGTAATAAAAATGGTTTTTCGGGCAAAGAAAAAACCATTCTCCTATGGTCGGGAAAATGGTTTTTGGAATTAGGGGTTTAAACGTTTCTTAAAAAATATCTTTTTACTACGACTTCGCCCCGTTGAATGTATTGGATTTTTTCAACGCTCACTTCATCACTTCCAAATTTTAGAACTTCGCCTTTTAAAGGCTGTTGTGCGTTCGTATTCAAAAATAATAACAACTGCTCAAAGTTGCTGACTTTCTCCATGTGGTCGCTGAATTGTGCGGTTAACGTTTCATTTCCATTATCTTCTAAAAACTTCCTGACGGCTCTATCCGTTTGCCCAATTCTATAATCAATAAATTGGGCTGCTTGAATCCTTGGTTCTGAATTAAAAATAATCGCTTGCAAAATCACATTCGGTTGGAATGGTTTGGCGTTTGGTTCGGTTGACCGTTCCCGCTTCTGGTATTGCTTTTGGATTTCTGCAATGCTTTCTTCTTCGGTCATTAATCCGTAAACCAAAAGATGTTCCCGCATTTGCTCGGTTGAAATATTTGGTTGTTGGCGAAGTAGTCCAGCGATTCTGGAAAACTTGGCGGCTTCATTTTCTTGGTTGACTTTTGCGCTCAACTGTTCCCAGTTTTGATTATCTGCTTGGAAATACTCCCTTACCGCTTCTGTGGCTTCTTTTTTCATCATTACCAAACCACGGTCAAAAAGTATTTGAGCGATTAACGGGGCGGTTGCACATTGGTCATTCGAGATAATTGTTTCAATCTCTTTTCTTAAATCTTGTTTCATGTCAATTTTTATTTTTAAGTGAATTAAATATTTCTTGTGAAAATGCTCCAATTAATATTGCAGCGGTGAAAAAATTATCATGTGTTCGTGGGGTTTTAGATTAGGATTTAAATTTCGTTCCTGT
>CAKZMU010000058.1 GCA_937129145.1 uncultured Lacinutrix sp.
ATCGGTAATCGCCAACAAGCTAGTGTGGTCTGGATGAGACAGTAAAGTGTCTTTTATAAATATTGGAGTATGCTTAACATTGAGCAACGTTAGCAGTCTCTTGGTAGCATAAATAGAATTATCCATTATATTGATTTTATTAAAATATAAAAACAATAGTCGTTAATATGGTATATTAAGGGCTAAAGGAGAGACTACACAAAAGTAAGGAATAATTCCTTACAAAAAAAAAAAAAAAACTTACAAACAATTTAAAAAATGTAAAATTTAACATATTTAAGAGTAGGAGTTTGTTTAGGAATTTATCGTTTTAACTAACAAATAGTGAAACTTTAAAAGACGGTAAAGGGTTAAATTAGTGGATGGATTGTTTTTAAGATTTAAACCTTTAAAAATAAATCATTAAGTGTTTTTAAAAAATATGATAATGGATATATTATAATATCCCATTATTGTTGTACACACTTATAGGGGCTTAAAGCTCTAAAATTACTGCCAGTTAGTATAAATTAGTGGATAGGTTTATATCGAACTCACTTTCTTTGGTATCGAAAAGAATATGCGATTCTATTTTATATTGATCTCAGTAATACAAAATTTATAGATGTTTTGAAAAGGTTTTTTGTTTAAGAATCTAGGGGAGGTATAATTTTGATAAAAGCTTGATTTTTTAATAATAAATTGTATTTTAGCTAAGCAAAACGCATACAAAACCGCATACGATTTGCGTTTTTATCAATTTTAGTGTTTAATCAACTATCTGTAAATTAGTGGTTTAAAATATATCAGGATGCTGTAAAAGACAGTTTTTCGGGCTCATAACCCGAAGGTCACTGGTTCGAGTCCAGTTCCCGCTACTAGTAAAATTAGGCCTTTCAAGAAATTGAAAGGTTTTTTTGATTCACATAGTACAGAATAAGTACAGAATTTTATCATTTACCTTATACTGCATAGAATTAAGTCCTTTTTAATTTCATTTGGTGTTTGATATAAAATTTAATTTTTTCTACAGGCGCAAAATATGATGACATTATCAAAAGTTTATTACTGTTTTTCGGAATAGAATTAATTTTTTTTAACTTTAGTGAAGATTATAATCTTTTCATTTGCAATTTTTACAAGAATTACCTTAGTTATAAACTATAAAAATACTTAAGTTCAATACAGAATTTTAATAATTAAAAATAACCGACTAATAAGTCCTGTTTTTTGCTAACTATAAAGTTCAGGACATCATAAATTGTTTTAATTGATACTTTAGTATTTTTACATAAAACACACCTTTTGATTAAATACCATTGGACAATAATATTATTACTATTTTATACTTTGACTTCAGCTCAAAGTAAAATCCATTTTGATAAAGTAGATAATGAAGACGGGCTTTCTAATAATTATATTTCAAATATTTATGAAGATTATAATGGGTTTATATGGGTATCTACCCAAGATGGAGTTAATAGGTTTGATGGTTATGAATTTAAAACCTTAAGGAATTCACCAATAGATACAAATTCAATGTCTGCTAATTGGATTATGAATACTACTCAAGATAAAGAAGGGAATTTTTGGTTTGGAACCTATGGTGAAGGTTTTAATAAGTTATATTTTAAAACAAATGGTATTAGTAGATTTTCTAAAACCATAACAAATAATGGTTTTACAGGATCGGTTATTAGAAAGATAATAGTTGCAAATAATAGTACGTTGTGGATTCTTTCTGACGAGGGAATTCATATGAAAGAAAAAGAGCAAAATGTTTTTAAAAAAATAGCCGTTGGAAATCCTTGGTCTCGTATATGTATGACCGAAGATGGTAAAATATGGATTGTAGATGATGAAAAAGTGTATTTATATGTCAATGAAACAAAAAAAACTGAGTATCAGTTTTCACTTCCAGAGCCTATTGTTAATGTAGAATCCTTAGGCAATATGTTATTTTCTTTTTCTAATGAAAAGGCATATATATCACTTAATAAAGTTATTAAAAAAGAAGTTAAACTTATAGACACTATAGAAATAGTATCAAATTTCAAAAAAGGATATGGGTATATAGCATCTAATAAAAAAGTTTATGAATATACATTGGAAACTAATTCATTAAAAGAGACTTATAATATAAAAGGAGATGAGATTATTAAATCTTTGTTAATCGATTCTAAGAATCAATTATGGATTGGTACAACAGAAGGGCTTCTAAAGGAAAATAAACTTGCAACAGAATTTAATCATCATCCAATACCATACAATGCTAGACGAATAGTATATAAAAACAGTACACTTTATTTGGGCGGAAATGATGGATTACATATTATTAATGAAGGCACATATAAACATGAATTACCTAATACTAACATAACTTCTCTTTATGTAGATGAAAATGCTACCATTTGGGCTGGTGATTATAAAGGAAATTTTTATCAAATAGAGAATCAGACCTCTATATTTCGGCATGAAATAAGCTATGAAGGGATTAATAAATCTCATATATTCGGAATAGTAGAGGATGATAAGAATCGATTATGGCTAGGAACTTGGAATGGAATATACATTATTGATAAAAAAGGTGAAATATTACATTTTTTCAGACTTAGCGAATCAAACAAAAATCATACTGATAAGATAACTCAAATGTTTTCAGATAGTAAAGATAGACTATGGATTGTAAGTGCCGCATATGGGTTATTTATGATACAAGATTTTTCAACTTTCACTTCTTCTAAAGATGAGCTTAACATTGAAAATTATAAATACAATCTAAATAGTACCAATGTTTTAAATTCTAATACAATTTTGGACATCCATGAAGATGAAAATGGTGACATATGGGTTGGAACTGATGCAGGTCTAAATGTATATAATGAAGAGATTGATGGTTTTAATTTTCTATATAATGGAGATGTATTATTTGACGAAAAAGTAATGGCAATTGAGCATGATTATAAAAATAGACTTTGGATCAGTACTATTACCAAAGGACTTTTTGTGTATGATACCAGTAATCAATCATTTACCCGATACACAAGTAAAGATGGATTGATCTCAAATGAATTCATGTTTTCTTCTAGTACTTCAGATTCAAAAGGCAATCTTTATTTTGGAACTGATGAAGGTATTCAAGTAGTAAACCCTTCAAAACTAAGTAAAGATTTTTTTCTTTCTAAAGAGCCATTAATAACTAATTTTAATATTGCAGACAATAACTTAAATGCACTTTCAAATATATTTATTTCTTCAAAAGACAAGGTGCAACTTAAACACCCGCAAAATGATTTTTCTATATCCTTTTCAGCATTAGAATATACAAATACGGCAAAAATTAATTATGCATATAAGTTAGAAGGTTTAGATGATTCATGGAAATTTGTAAAAAATAATCAAAATACAGCCTATTTTACCAATATAAATAAAGGAACATATACATTTAAAGTTAGAGCATATAATGCAATAGATGGTATTGATAATGCAAAAGAAACTTCCCTAATTATAATTGTAGTACCAGTTTGGTATAATTCAAATTTTGCATATATAACCTATGCCGTAATATTTTTAGGAATATTATTTCTAATTTTCTATTTACAGTTTCAAAAGAAAATAGCGCAATTTAAAACCCAACAAATAAAAACGGAAGAGAGATACAAATTAAAAAAACTAATTACTAATTTTCATTATTTAGGACTATCCTCTGTATTTACTATAGACGATTTAGAATCAGTTAAAAACAATCAATCAGAAATATATGGGATATTGAGCTATTTTGCTACATCATTATTTGATAAAAACAAAATAGAAGAAGTGCTTTGGGATATTACTAAAAACTGTATTTCAAAACTAAAATTAGAAGACTGTGTTATTTATTGGATAAACAGTAACAAATCCATTTTAACACAAAAAGCTGCTCATGGCAATAAAAAAAATACAGAGCAAGATATTATAAATCCAATTGATATTCCATTAGGAAAGGGCATTGTTGGTACAGTTGCACTAACTGGGAAACCAGAAATTGTTGCCGATTTAACTAAAGACAGTCGTTATATTGTTGATAATATCCCTCGCTTGTCTGAGTTAGCAGTTCCAATATTTTTAAATAATGAAGTTGTAGGTGTTATCGATTCAGAACATTCTGAAAAAAGTTTTTTTACTAAAGGACATTTAGAAATTTTTCAATTAATAGCGGTACTTCTTGAAAAAAAAATGACTCAAATTTCTGATAAAAGCTCTTTAACAATTACTAATGATAATATATACTTTAAAGAGTTAAAACAAGTCATGCAGCAACAGAAAATATATAGAAACCCAATTATTAGCTTAGTTTTTATAGCTGATCAATTAAACATAAGCCCTGGATACTTATCTCGTTTAATTAATACACTAACAGATGGTAATTTTAATGACTTTATTAATTCGTTTAGAGTTAATGATGTAAAAAAGAAACTTAGAAATCCAGAATTTGATAATTATTCTATTTTATCAATTGGTCTTGAGTCTGGGTTCAATTCAAAATCCGTATTTTACACCACATTCAAAAAGCAAACTGGTGTGTCACCTTCTGAATACAGAAAAGCAAATATTTAATTATTTTCAAGTTTTATTCGTCCTATTCTTTATAATCTGCATTATTTAGGACTTCCAAAGAATACTGTTTAATACGTTTACTCTGTAAATAATTTTAAACAATATGAAAAAATATAATTTATTTCTAATTATTGTATTGGTAACTACTTTAGGTTTTACACAAAACAATAGCATTAACTATAAGGCTTTAATAAGAGATAATAATGGTAATGCTGTAGCAAATACAATAATTACGGTACAGTTCACAATATTAGAGCAAGCTGGAGGGAATACTTTTGAAATATATACAGAAAGTCATCACCCAACATCAAACGATAACGGAATTGTTGTAGTTAATATAAATGAAGGAACGGTAATTGGTGGCGATTATAACTCAATTAATTGGGCAGACGCTATACATTTTTTAAACACAAAAATAGATATAGGCGATGGTCTAGTCGATATGGGAACTACTGAGTTTAAAGCAGTACCATATGCATTACATGCCAGAAGTGTAGACAATGCAGTATCGAAGATTAATGACTTATTAGACGGTAAATCTGATGCAGAAGAATCATCATTATTTATAGGATTAGAAGCAGGAGAAAACGATGATGGAACATTGAATGAAAATACAGGGTTTGGTTACCATGCTTTATTTAGTAATATTTCAGGACATAATAATGTAGCAAATGGGTTTTCAGTACTTCATAGCAATAGCACAGGATATAATAATGTAGCTAACGGATCATTTGCAATGTATAGTAATACAACTGGTAATAATAATACGGTAAATGGTTATCAAGCTTTACAAAATAATATTTCTGGAAATAGCAATGTAGCAAATGGATCCTTAGCACTCAGGAGTAATACCACAGGACATAATAATGTAGCAGTTGGAGATAATGCAATGTATAGCAATACCACAGGATTCAATAATATAGCAAACGGAGCATTTGCAATGTATAGTAATACTACTGGTGATAATAATACAGTAAGTGGTCATCAAGCTTTACAAAACAATGTTTCTGGAAGTAGTAATGTTGCAAATGGATCCTTAACGCTAAGGAGTAATACCACAGGAAATTATAATGTGGCGGTTGGTGATCATTCAATGTATAGCAATACGACAGGAAATAATAATGTAGCGGTTGGTGAAAATTCAATGTATAAAAATACCATAGGACATAGTAATATAGCTATCGGTTATCAAAGTTTGCAAGAAAACGTACTAGGGTACAATAATGTTGCTATTGGTGATAATGCTATGCATTGGAACACCACAGGATATAATAATGTAGTTAGTGGAGCTCTTGCAATGCATTATAACTTAACTGGTAATAATAATACGGCAAGTGGTTATCAAGCTTTACAGGGAAATATTGCTGGACATTATAATGTTGCAAATGGAGCATCGGCACTTAGAAATAATACATTAGGAGATTATAATACAGCAGTTGGGATTAGCTCACTATTTCAAAACTCGTCTGGTAATAGTAATACTGCGGTGGGGCGAAATTCACTATTTCAGAACTTAGGTAATGGTAATACTGCGATGGGGCAAAATTCACTATTCGAAAATACAACAGGAAGTTATAATATAGCAATTGGTTATAATGCTCAAGTACCTAATGGTACTGCATCTTATCAAGTTCGTATTGGTAATGAAGATATAATATATGCAGGAATACAAGTACCGTGGACTATTACGTCAGACCGTAAATGGAAACATAAAATACGTCCATTACAATATGGTTTAGACTTTGTTATGCAGCTTAAACCCGTTGATTATATTAGAAAAAACGATTCAAATAAAACTAGAGAAGTTGGTCTTATTGCTCAAGATGTAGAAAAACTTTTGGATAAAGTTGGGTACACTGAACAAGGAATGTTGACTAAGGATGATAAAAATGATTTGAGTTTACGCTATAATGACCTTATACCAATACTAATTAAATCTATACAAGACCAACAAAGTATTATAAAAAAGCAAAACGATTTAATAGATAAGCTAAAGGAAGATATAGATAACCTAAAAATAACAGTTAAGCAAAATCAGAACACATTAAAAAAACTATAAAAATGAAAAAAATCATTACAAGTTTATTTCTCTCAACATTGTTTTTTTCAACTGCTCAAACTATAGATAAATCTAACATAAGTAGTGGAGGAGGTAGTTCTATAAATGAAAACTTAGATATGCTATACACCATAGGTGAGCTTAATGTACAAGAGATAAATTTAGGAAATTTAGAAGTGTCTGAAGGATTTATAAACAAATCATTAAAAACAATAATTCAAACTAAAGTTTTTTTACAAGGTCCCATAATTACACCTAGTATTTCTGGGCTTATGAATGATGATTTAAGAGTTGAGAATTATTTGCCTCTAATAAGTCCGTATTCAGATTATTCAAGTGTAGAAAATTTAGTGTTTAACGAAGGAGGAGTACTAGGAGATGGAGATCAGAAAGATGATATTGTAGATTGGGTTTGGGTAGAATTGCGAACTGTTTACGATGTTTCAAAGCGAATTAATGGTAGATCTGCGTTATTGCAACGTGATGGTGATATAGTTGGTTTGGACGGTATTTCGCCATTAAAAATGGAGGTAGAGCCAAATTATTATTATGTAGCTGTTAAACATCGTAACCATTTAGGAGTAATGACCTCGGAAGCTATAGATCTAACTATAAACTCAGAAGTAACTGTAGATTTCACAACTAATTTATTGTCAACATATAGCGATAATGCTCAAATTCAAATGGAATCTGGAGTGATGGCACTTTGGGCTGGAAAGATAACTAATGCAGAGACCGTAAAATTTTCTGGCTCTGAAAACGGACCCAATGTTATTAAAGATTACATACTAGCAGATCTAAGTAATGTATTTAACTCAGTTACTTTTTCTTCATCAGGTTATTTGTTAATTGACTTAAATTTAAATGGAACAGCAGCCTTTTCAGGATCAGAAAATGAAAGTAATATAATAAAAGATAATGTTTTAGCGTATCCGAATAATGTGTTTAATTCATCTACGTACTTTATTCTAACGACCATACCTAATAACGATTAATAAAATATGAACAAAATTTATATAAAACTTGTTTTAAGTTTAATGCCATTACTATCAATGTCTCAAGGATATCAATTTGGCATTGTGCATATAGAGAATTATGATTTTAAAATAGTGGCAATCCCAGATTTTGATGCTACAGAAAACACAGATATTTCAGATATAGGCTTTACACTAGTTTTGCCAGCTGGGGAAGCAAATGTTGTTACCCCTTTAGGACTGTTAACAGGTCGTACATGGACTGTACAAGAGTTTGATGCAAGTTTTTTAACTAGTATAGGGTTGGGAGATAATACTAAAGATGTATTTCAATTTAATTTACCACCTGGACAAAGCCTTATAACTCATTCTTCAGGAGAATTAATAGATTTGGTGAGTTTTCAAATTAGTAATGCGCCTACTTCTGAAGATATGTTCTTTTTGTTAAACAGTGACCCAATTGCAATTGGTGCTAGTGGTGTTTTAGATAGTTTTTACAATTCAGATATTGATGGAGCAGGAGTAGGAAGTGGTACTGTCGATTATTTTTCAGGAATAATGGAAGGCATGGATACATTCATTTTTTCAGAGACATTAAGCGATGTAGAGTATTCATTATTAGAAAATATGATTAGCGTGTATCCTAATCCAGTAACAGACTATATTAATGTTTCATCAACACTAAATATTTATAAAATAGAATTGTACAATAATCTGGGGCAATTTATATTAAAATCTAATCTAACACATATTGATTTAAGTTTTTTAGAGACTGGCGTTTATTTTTTAAGAGTTTACTATGATGATAAGTACAGTGTTAAGAAGATAGTTCTTAGATAAAAAATTAGCCAATAATCAAAGTTAAAACTAAGATACTAGTCCTATTTTTTGTAATCTACATTATTTAGGACTTTAAAAATAGTGTTCTACTTTACTTTTACAGTAAGAGGTTAATATAGCATTTTTAATCCCCTTAAATTAATAGCTAACTAAGGACTTGTGAAAGATGTTTTATATAAAAGCATTTAACATGAGTCCTTTATTAATTGTATTAATAATGAAAATGTATATTCTCATTAAGCACATCTACATGATATGCTTTACAAAGTTTATTGTAATACTTCTATATATGAGTAGCTCTTTGCTTATGCAATCTCAAAACAATACTATGAATTGGGATTTTAGCAATTTTAGTAATCTAACCTTCAGCTACCAACAGGTAATGACTAATAAAGAGTGGTTAGGTCTAGACGATGTTGAACCTATAAAAAGCTATTCTGAGATTTCAGGATTATTAATGATTGAAGTAAAGAATAAGAATAGTGCAGATGTAATTCTTAAAAATGCAAAAATAACAACATTTATTAAAGATAGCTTAGGTAATAGATTAGATACTAGAAGGCAAGCAATTCCAGACTTAGTTTATATAGAAGGTTTAAAGGAAAATGGTTCAGTTGAAGGCACGTATAATAAACATACAGAATTATTTGCTAAAATTTTATTCCCTATCATTAATCAATCAGCAACTGGTTGTATCATTCAAATGCCGCTTATTTCACCTTTCGATGTCGAAGGAGATTTAGTAGAAATAAAAGGAAGGAATACTATTGATTTTACTTCAATTAGCACAGAACTCTTTAAATTAAAAACTCATATTTACGCTAAAAAAGATAACATACAGAGCGTAAATGATAAGTATTATATCTGTGAAATTGACGGAGAGAGTAGCTTCGATTTTAATCCTCAAAAAAGATATTTTACAAATGGAAACATAAAACTAAACATGTTATTACAACAAAAAAATGATAAGTATAATAAAACAAAGACACTTGTTGATATGGATGTTGAAATAACATTAGCACTCATTAAAGTAGACTAAATAGGTTATGAATATAAATAAATTGATTTGCTTACTTTTTTTATTCAGTATTACTACAAATTGTAAAGAAGATGATAATATAAATGAAGTTTCTAATGTATTACTCATATCACCAGTAAATATTGGAGAAACCTATAATGTAGATACTAACCTTATTGGAAATGTTAATATGTTTATTGGGTTTGGGCAAACTATAGATATTGGGTTGCCTACAGAGCACATCTCGCCAGCATTCGAATATATTACAGAAATCAATGCAAAAGTCTATAGTGCTTCTTATGGGATAATTAGTAGTATAAATTTTCAAGAAGAAAGTCAAGATTACGAGTTACATGTAGTTCTCAATGAATACTCAACGCATTTAATAATTTACGATCATGTAAAAAACCTAGAAGTAGGACATGGAGATACAGTAAGTCCTGGAGATCTGTTGGGAACTGTAGGAGATTGGGGAGAAACTCTTGGGAGAACAGAATTACAAGTTAATGTAGGTAATTTACATATATGCCCAACAAAATTGGGAAATAATATTTTTAATAATGATCATTCACGTTTAGTAAACAGTTTAAATATAAACAGCCTAACCACGCTTACATCTGCTTGTCTAGCAGATGAACTCAATGAATAATCCTCAAGAAATTTTTAGTGCTCAAACTTTTTAAAATATTTAAAATCTTCGATTTAAAAAAAAATGTAAAACATTTTAATTTTTACGATACGAATGAAAAATTCTAAATCACCGAAAGAAGAAATAAAAAAGCGCATCGAAAATAAATACCCAAGACCAAGTGCACTTAATAAAGCTATAGGTACTTCTCATTATAAATCAAGTTCCGAAATTAAAACTAAACATACAGTTAATTTAAATTCAACAACAAAATACGATACTTTTAATTATAAAGTAGTATTCCTTGTAATAGTTATTATTTTGTTGATTCAGGTCGTTCTAAAGTTTGACAAATTAATTTATCCAAAAGACAATAAAAGTGAACTGTATTTATTTGGTATCCAGATTATTATTGCTAGTCTAGTTTATTTTGTTGCATTTATTAAAAAGTTTGAAAAGCACGCAATAACCATAAATGAAGAAGGGATTCATTTTAGTGAATATATTTATGGTAGTTATGGGTTACGATATAAACGTAGATTGGTTAAATGGAATGATATACTAGAATATGGTATTTTAACAATACCAGATAAATACAGATATCGACACAATATAATTATTGGGACTACGTCTATGGAAATCTTAAAAGTGGATATAACCAGCATGGAAATTCCCCCTGAAGATTATATTTCTCTAATTAATAAGCACATCATAAAAAGAAGTTGTAAATAAGCATTTATTTACCTGTAAACCCAGCTTAACACCTTATTCCTTCACAAGTATTGTAGTCCTATTGTTTGCAGACTACAAGATTCAGGACTTCAATATTAATCTATAGCTTAGATTTATTTCATAATTAAACCCCAAATTTAATTTAATATGAAACCTATAATTATTTTAATGCTCTTTACATGTTTCTTTAAAAGTTATTGCCAAACCAGTTATATAGTAAATGTAGCTGTAAACCAAGGCGAAAGTTGTGAAATATCTTGTATAGAGGATTGTCAATTAAACATTATAGAAGTCTTTCCAAACCCTGTTAATACACAATTAACTATAAATAATTTTGAAGAAAATGAAGATGTAATTGAAGTTTCGATATATAATTTAATAGGTGAAAAAATAAGTGTTTATTCATTTTTAAGCGAAGCAGTTTCTATAGATGTTAGTAACATACAGAATGGTATATACTTACTTCATATTAAAACACTCTTAAGAGTATATAATCATAAAATTTTAATAAACCATAATTAAGATGCGACAAATTATACAAAAGCATATTGTTAGTGTCTTAGTTTTTCTAACCTTTCAATTAGCCATTTCACAGCAAACAGTTCAGCTTGCAATAAATGATACTATTCAATTGCATGCAAATACATTTAGAGGAAATATACAATGGCAAACTTCTCAAGATAACCAAGAGTGGAATAATATAGCATATGCAACAGACAGTACATACTCTGCGATAATAACAATTTTACCCTCTTACTATCGTGCAGAGATAACAGAAGAAAATTGTCCTTTAATCTATTCTGAAACTATTACTGTTATAGGGAATGATGCTCTTCTTTGGTCAGAAGAAAGTACTTGGGACGGTCAAGGTAAACCACAAGCAGGAGATGAAGTAATTATACCTTCAGATAAATACATACTTCTTGATGAATCACCACCAGCTTTAGGTGGGCTAACTATACAAGGGGCTTTAAAATTTGACGATCAAGACCTTGAGTTAACTAGCGAGTGGATTGTAATAAACGGTGTATTAAAAATTGGTTCAGAGAATCAACCACATCAGCATAAAGCAATCATCACTTTAAATGATAATGATACAGAAGCGAGTCAAATGGGAATGGGAACTCGTGGTATTATGGTTATGGGAGGCACTCTAGATCTTCATGGCGAGGTACCAAATACAACTTGGACAAAAATAGATGACCATGCACAAGCAGGAAGCAATTCAATTACACTTATAGAAGCAGTAGATTGGAATATTGAAGATGAAATTGTCATTGCACCAACAGATTATTATGAAGCTGGTTATGGTGCATCTATTACTCAAAAAACAGAAATATCAAGCATCACAGGAAATCAAATAAGCTTATCTGATAATTTAAATGCTTTTAGGTGGGGAAAACTACAATACCCTTCATCTAACGGTATGAGCCTTTCATCAGGAAATATTGTACAACCACCTGTACCAAATACAGAAAATACTTTTACGCCATTAGTATTAGATGAAAGAGCAGAAGTTGGTAATCTCACAAGAAATATTGTAATACAAGCACCAAATGATAATCTATGGAATCAACAAGGTTTTGGAGCACATACCATGATTATGCCAAACGCCTTGGCACAAGTAGAAGGCGTAGAGTTTAGACGTGTTGGTCAAAGAGGGAGATTAAGACGTTACCCTTTTCATTGGCATATGTTAAGTTATAGTGGCTCTCAAACGCTACCAGATGCGACAGGACAATATTTTAAAGGAAATACAATAAACGTGTCTGCTAATAGAGGCATCGTCATACATGGTACTAATGGTGTTCTTGTTCAAAATAATATTGTATACAATGTAAGAGGGCATGGTGTTTTTACTGAAGATGCTGTTGAAAGACGTAATATCATAGACAATAATCTAGTACTACATATAAGAAATCCACTTAATGGATATCAACTTAAAGAACATGAAAGAGGTGTCTTTGGGTCATCAGGTTTTTGGATTAGTAATCCCGACAATATTGTAACGAATAATACAGTTGCAGATTCACAAACATTTGGGTTTTGGTTGGCATTCCCAGAACAACCATTCGGAAGTAGTCAAAATGTATTAGCCGAAGATGGACTGATTTTAAGGCCTAATAGGTTGCTATTTGGTGAATTCGATAATAATACAGCACACTCTAATAAAAATGACGGCATACATTTAGATGACCCAGAAATAGATAATGACGGAAATACATTTCCAAAACAATATTGGTCAACTACAGATGGTAGAACAGACGGACCGCCTTTTGATGCTTTAAGGCGGTTTTCATTATCAAGATATAAAACATGGAAAAATCAAGATAATGGAGCTTGGGATAGAGGTGTTTGGACAGATATATTCGAAGTTGTTTCTGCTGATAATTGTGGGCGTTTTTTTGCAGGCTCAGGAGCAGATGGTATCATAGAAAGATCTTTAGTAGTAGGCACGAGTCTTAATTTTATGATGAATGGTACAGGAAGACCAGCTCAAGCTGATTTTCAGTTTTTTAATTCTTCATCAGCACCAACTGCTTTTGCTACCTACCATGGCGCCTTTGGTATGCGTAATAATATTGTGGTTAATTTTCAAGTAACAGAAAACGATAGATCTGGTGTTTTTGCAACAGATGATTATTATTTGCGACCTGTAGAAAAAAGCTTATTTAAAAATCACAACAACTTATTAATTGAATCTCATCCAGGTGTAAAGCTACCATCACCTCAAAGTTACTTCTCTTTGGCAGGTGCTTTATGGGATCCTTATGGGTTTTGGGGACCAGAAGGTAATTTTATTGTGTATAACACCCCATTTCTTACCTATGGGAAAGATATAACCAATATAGAACCAAATACCGAAATAACAGGAGGTGTTAGTGTATCAGGACCTTTTTATGGTTTTCTCTCTTTTGTGCTTCATGGAGTTGGTACAGAGCCACCTCAAAATATGCCACGATTTGATTTAATGGCTATTCATGTTAATAGATATGACCCTAATAATCTTACTATTCCTGTAGGATCTTGGGATGTAGCTAGTGCTCAACCTAACTGGGCTTTGCAGCACATGAGAGACTTTGCAACCTCACCAGATGGCATATATGAATTAACATTTCCTGACGAAACTGTACCACCTACAAATTTTCAAATGGAAGTAGAAAATATGTTAGACGAAAGTGATTTACAAGTTATAGCTATTGAATATGATGGAAACTTAGACCCCATAGTGCAAATTCAGCAATTGAGTAATGTAAATAACTGGACACTATACAATGAGTTGAATTCATTACAACAAGTTATGGATTCAGGTGGTGAAACTTGGTGGCAAGATAAACCTAATAATAGAGTTTGGTTAAAAATTAAAGGAGGTCGATGGCAAGCAACCAATAGTGATGAAAATAATTTTGAAGCTATAACCAATGAAACAATGTTAATTAAAATAAGAGAATTATAAAAAAAGAAACTATGAAAAAAATCAATTTAATTTTAGCAAGTCTAGCACTAGTATGCTTCACCTGTAGTAGTGATGATAATGGTAATTCTATACCAGTAAACCAACCACCAACAGCAGTAGTGCTTATATCGCCAACAAACAATGGTATAGATAAAAATGTGTCATTTACTTACAATGTACCAGATGGCGATCCAGATGGCGATGCTATTGTCTACGACATCTACTTAGATAATGGTACAGAAGAATTAATAATAGCAGAAAACCATAATGAAGAAACGTTTGTCTATGATGAAGTTTTAGGGCTTAACAGAAATTACACTTGGCACGTCGTGGCTAAAGATGGCAATGGAGGCGAAACAGAAAGCGAAACCTTCTCATTTAAAACAAGAAAGGCAACTTATCTACATGGAGTCATGCCAGGTTATTTCCCTAGAAGAAGTCATACTACGGTGCTATTCGAAAATAACCTTGTAATCATGTCAGGGCAAGGTGCAGATGGTTTAGAGGATCTTGTAAGGCAAAGTCAAAACGGTCTTTCTTGGAGTGCAGCACCCTCAGAGTTACCTGAGAGAATAGAGGGAGCCTCGGTGGTGTTTAACTCAAAAATATATACTGTAGGTGGTGGTAGTAATCTATTTCTTCCTAGCCCTCTCAACGATGTTTATGAACTTTCTAATTTAACAGGCGCTTGGGTTGAAGTACCCGTAACTGAAAGTTTTACCCCAAGATCAGGGCATAGCTTAGTGGTGTTTAACAATGCAATGCACATAATAGGGGGTAAAACAGGTGTAAATGATTTCCTTGGAGAAGCACTTACATCTACCGATGGAGCAAACTGGACAATGAGCAACGCAAATGCACAATTTGGTGAGCGAGGGAATCATACTTCTGTAGTGTTTAATGATAAAATTTGGATGATTGGAGGAAGAAGTAATTCAGGTTTTAACAACGATGTTTGGTCTACAACAAATGGAGTAGACTGGGTTTTAGAAACCGAAAACGCAGCATTTTCACCAAGGAGTAGACACAGCTCGGTTGTTTACGATAATAAAATATGGGTATATGGAGGTTTTAATGGAGATACTGATGCTTATTTCGGCGATTTATGGTACAGCGAAGATGGTATCAACTGGCATGAAGCAGGATTTGAAGCTGGTGATGACCCACTGCCAGATAATTTAAGAGATGCTGCTTTAGCAATAAAAAATGTAGGAGGCAATGAGTACATGTATGTTATTGGAGGCGTAGAAGATGTATCTGGTGTAAACAACCATATAAACTATGTTCTTAGAATTGATTAAGAGTTTCTAAATCTAATCTGTTAGATAAATAATTAAGACAATAAGGTAATCAATCTTGATAACCTTATTGTTAAATAATAATTAATATAGAATTATAACAATGAAAAAAATCAATATAATAGTTGCATGTCTAGCATTAGTATGCTTCACCTGTAGTAGTGACGATAATGGTAATGGTAGTCCAGAACCAGTAAATCAACCACCATCTGGAGTAGTGCTTATATCGCCAACAAACAATGGTATAGATAAAAATGTGTCATTTACTTACAATGTACCAGATGGCGATCCAGATGGCGATGCTATTGTCTACGACATCTACTTAGATAATGGTACAGAAGAATTAATAATAGCAGAAAACCATAATGAAGAAACGTTTGTCTATGATGAAGTTTTAGGGCTTAACAGAAATTATACATGGCGCGTTGTAGCAAAAGATGGTAATGGTGGAGAAACAGAAAGCGAAACCTTCTCATTTAAAACAAGAAAGGCAAATTACGAGGTTTTAGATGCAAATTATATAGCAAGACAATCACATACTACAGCCCTATTCAATAATGAATTAATCATTCTTGGTGGTGGTGATGCAGCTGGATACGTATTTAATTCAAGATCAAGTAGCGGTGGTGTTTTATGGAGTCCAATCCCTTTTATTGAAGAAAGAATATATCATACGGCTGGGGTATTTGATAACAAACTATGGGTATTTGGAGGCCAAAATGAAGAGCTTCTAACTAGTATTTATAATATTTCTGATATCTCATCAGGTAGTGAAGAATCTTGGAATGAAGTTGAAAATACAGAGGGTTTATTGCCAAGAATAAGGCACACACAAGTAGTGCTTAATGATAACATGTATATCATAGGAGGTACAGTTACTACTGATGGCGTCGTTGGGGCTTCAGAAGTTTGGTCATCACCAGATGGAGTAGCATGGGCAAAAACAAATGAGAATGCGCCTTTTGGAAATAGGTTAGCTCATACCTCAGTAGCATTTGATAATAAAATTTGGGTGATAGCAGGTTCTGATGGGGTAGATATGCTAAACGATGTTTGGTATTCAGACAATGGTACAGACTGGGCATTGGCAACAGAACATGCTGGTTTTACGGAAAGAGTGAATCACACTTCAGTAGTTTATGATAATAAAATATGGGTCTATGGAGGCTTTGGTAATGATCTTAATTCATTTGGCGATTTATGGTACAGCAAAGACGGTGTGAATTGGCACGAAGCAAAATTTGAGACCAGTAGTGGCACAGGCGAACTTCCTGTGGGATTATCTAGTTCTTCTATAGTTGTAAAAGACGATGTTATGTACGTTATAGGCGGTAGAGATAATGCAGGTGATTATATAGATTATATCATTAAAATTCAATAAATATGAGAAAGTTAGTCATTATAGTTTTTAGCTTGCTTTTTGGTTTTTCTGTAACGGCAAATAATTTACAGATTAGCAATCTGCAGTTTATACCAGATAATTCGGCACTAGGCTACGCACATGTACAGTTTGATATAAGTTGGGACAATTCATGGCGTGATACCGAAAATTGGGATGCAGCTTGGGTATTTATAAAGTACAACGATGGTACAGGTTGGCAACATGCGGAACTTAATTTTGCAGATGGTAGTGTAGATGGCCATACAGCAGCTGGTTCAATTATAAATACATCTAACGATGGTAGAGGCGTGTTTATTTATAAATCGTTAGATGCGTCTGGTACTTCAACTTTTAATGGTGTACAATTGCGTTGGAATTACCAAAATGATGGCGTTGCTAGTTTTGATGGCATGCAAATAAAAGTATTGGGTATTGAAATGGTACATGTGCCAGAGGGCTCTTTTTGGTTAGGTGATGGAGAAACAACAGATATTCAAGGGCATTTTGAAGCAGGAACAAGTGGTACACCATTTCAGGTAAATTCAGAAGCCAGTATTGTATTAGGAGGTGGTGGTTTGGGTAGTCTTGGAAATAATAATCGCCAAGGCATGACAAATAATGGAGATTTTGTCCCATCACCTTACGATACCATTTCTATTGATGATTTTAGCGATACCGAATCACAAACACTTCCTGCAGAATTTCCTAAAGGTTACAGTGGGTTTTATTGTATGAAATATGAGCTCACACAAAATCAATATGTCGATTTTTTAAATATGCTAACAAGCACACAAGCGGCAACACGATATGATTCAAATCCGCATAGTGTTGATGAAGCTTCGGTGCGGTATAATATCACAGGAATACATCCAAACCTTACAACAGCATCACCACACGTAACTGCCATGTTCGTAGAGTATTTTGATGGCGCAGCCTATGCAGATTGGGCAGGTTTACGCCCTATGACAGAACTAGAGTTTGAAAAAGCCTGTAGAGGAATATTAACCCCAGTTATAGGAGAATATGCTTGGGGAACTACAAATTTAAACAACACATTTCAAATAATCTCTGATGTAGATGCGCCAAATGAAGATATTACCACTGGTTTTAATACCACAGCAGGTAATGCCTGGTACAGTTTTGTTAACTCTATAGGTGCCGCAGTACGTGCTGGCATATTTGCTGCTAATCCTAATAATACAGGACGCGAAACTTCAGGAGCAACCTATTGGGGTATTATGGAAATGAGTGGTAATTGTTGGGAGCGTACCGTTACTGTTGGTAGGCCAGAAGGAAGAATTTTTCAAGGAACACATGGTGATGGAGCACTGAATGTTACAGGAAACGCAACTAATACAGATTGGCCAGGACATTCTGGAGCCGATGGTGTAGATGACATTATAGGTGTAGGATATCGCGGAGCTGGTTTTGAGTTTCCAACACCAGTGCCACTTAACATGAGAATTTCAGGACGTAGACTAGCAACAGCTTTTTATAACATAAGGTATTATGATGATACTATGCGTTTTGTAAGAACTTCAAATTTTTAGAACATGAAACATCCATGATTATAGTTCAGTAATGCTGAAAAATGATTCTAAGGATATTACAATTAAAAACTATAAATATAAGCACATGAAAAATATATTTTACGTATTCTTTTTTATTTCAACCCTAAGTTTTGCTCAAGGTAAATACTTTGGTGGGCAAGGGAGTGGCTATGCTTCACAAACTATCGAATTGGAAACACTTTCTGTAGAGAATGTTTCAATGAGTGTTGTTAAAATTTATCCGAATCCTGTTTCTGAAACTCTTTTTTTTAGTAAACAAACTGAAACACCTTCAGAAATTATTGATCTAAACGGGAAAACTATTTTAAAGATTAAAACTAATGTTAAAGAAATTGATGTGTCACAATTAGCTCAAGGCACTTACTTTTTTAACTATAAAAATTTCAAGTTTAAATTCATTAAAAAATAAAGCTTAGCATTTTTCACAATCTGACAAAAAAAATAATGATATGAAAAAAATTACAATATTAATAAGTATAGCACTAACCTTAATAAGTAGTGGTTTAGTTTTCTCACAAGATTTTGTGACGACATGGCAAACAGATAATCCAGGTGATTCAAATGATTCGTCAATTACAATCCCAACATTTGTAGGCGAAACATATAGTTACGATGTAGATTGGAATAACGATGGTATTTATGAAGCAGCTGATACTGGAATTGTAGGAAACGTGTCTCACGACTTTGGTGCTGTTGGTACTTACACCATCAGAATTAGAGGTGATTTTCCTCGTATTTATTTTAACAATTCTGGAGATAGGTCTAAAATAATATCTGTAGACCAATGGGGAAACCAACAATGGACCTCTATGGAACGTGCTTTTTTTGGGTGTAATAATTTGCAAGTTAATGCTACAGATTCCCCTAGTTTATCAAATGTTACAAGCATGGAACGCATGTTTCAATATGCTGCAGCATTTAATAGTGATATCAATAATTGGAATGTTGGAGGTGTAACTACCATGGCAGGTATGTTTTTTGGCGCAACGAGTTTTAATAGTAGCTTAAATAATTGGAATACTAGTAGCGTAACGGATATGGAAAATATGTTCAAAAATGCATCAGTATTTAATCAAGCATTAAATAATTGGGATGTGAGTAGTGTTACCAATATGGGTTCTATGTTTCAGGGCGCAACAAATTTTAATAGTAGCATTAATAATTGGACCCCTTTTATGGTAACAAATATGAGAGAAATGTTTAGTGGTGCTGAAAACTTTAATCAAGATATTGGTGGTTGGAGCATGTTTAATATAGGTAACATGGGAGCGATGTTTTTAAATGCTTTAGATTTTAATCAAGATATAGGAGGTTGGAATACTACAAATGTTGTTAATATGTATTCAATGTTCAGAAATGCCCAAGCATTTAATCAAGATATTGGTGGTTGGGATACTGGTAGTGTTACTAATATGGAAAGTATGTTTTATGATGCTTTAACCTTTAACCAAGATATTGGTGGTTGGAATGTGGCAGATGTTACAACAATGAATAATTTATTTAGAAATACACTTTTTTTTAGTCAAAATTTAAGCAATTGGGACACTGGTAGTGTAACCAATATGAGTAATATGTTTAATGGTGCAGTTGCTTTTGATAGGAATATTGGACTCTGGGATACCAGCAGTGTTACTACAATGGAAAACATGTTTTTTGGTGCGATAAACTTTAATCGTCTCATCAATATTTGGGACACCAGTAGTGTAACCAATATGAGAGGTATGTTTTATGGAGCTTCGTCTTTTAACCAAGACTTAAGTGATTGGACTGTATCAATTGTAACAACTATGGATGGTATGTTTGGTGGAGCTACAGCATTTAATCAAGATATAGGTGCTTGGCATACTTTTAATGTTACTAACATGCAAGGCATGTTTGATGGAGCAATAGCTTTTGATCAAAGCCTTGGAAGTTGGGATGTGAGTAATGTATCTAACATGACAAACATGCTTAATGGTGTTACATTATCTACAGAAAACTATGATGATACCTTAACATTATGGAATACCCTAAGTTTACAAAATGGAGTTGAATTTAATGGAGGTAATAGTACCTATTGTAATAGTGAAACAGCCAGGAATCTTATGATAGTATTAGATGGTTGGACCATTACAGATGGTGGGCGAGATTGTACATTGTCACACTTTGTAACCACTTGGCAAACAGATAATTCAGGGACCTCGAATGATGCATCTATTACAATTCCAACATCACTAGATGGAGAAATGTACAATTATGATGTCGACTGGGATAATGATGGTATTTTTGATGAATTTGGTATTACTGGTGATGTAACACATAATTTTGGAATAGGTAATATTGGTACACATACCATTAGAATACAAGGTGATTTTCCACGTATATTTTTTGCTAACGAAGGAGATAAAGAAAAATTAGTATCTGTAGATCAATGGGGTAATATAGAGTGGAGTTCTATGAGGGGAGCTTTTTGGGGGTGCTCAAATTTAGAAATTAATGCCATTGATGCACCAGACTTATCTAATGCTATCGCAATAGATTCTATGTTTCAAGGAGCTACTTCATTAAATCAAGATATTGGTCATTGGGATACTAGTACGATTCAATTTATGTCTGGCGCTTTTAGAGGTGCTTCTTCTTTTAATCAAGACATAAGTGACTGGGATACTAGTAATGTTCTTTTTATGCAAAGCATGTTTGAAAATGCTTCTGTTTTTAATCAAGATATTGGTGCTTGGGATGTAAGTAGTGTTACAGATATGTCATATATGTTTTCAGGTGCATCTGTCTTTAATCAAGATATAAATAATTGGGTTACTAGCAGTGTAATAACTATGGAGTGGATGTTTTTTTATGCTACTTCTTTCAATCAAGATATTGGTAATTGGAATACAGGTATTGTGGAAAATATGTCTTACATGTATAGAAACGCCTCATCCTTTAATCAAAATATTGGAAGTTGGAATGTTAGTAATGTTACACATATGGAACATATGTTTTCTCACGCGAGCTCTTTTAATCAAGATATAGGAAATTGGAATACAAGCAATGTAGAGTTTATGTATCTCATGTTTTGGAACGCAATAGCTTTTAATTATGATATTGGTAATTGGAATATTAATAGTCTAACTAGTTTGAATGGAATGTTTCAAGGAGCTACGTCTTTTAATCAAGATATTAGTAGTTGGAATACCAGTGGTGTTATTATTATGAGTAGGGTTTTTAACGGAGCGACTTCTTTCGATCAAAATATAGGTAATTGGGATGTGAGTAGTGTTTTTAGTATGATAGATATGTTTAGCGGTGTAACTCTTTCTACAGAAAACTATGACAATACACTTATCGGTTGGAATGCTCAGAATTTACAAGATGGCGTAACGTTTCATGGTGGTAATAGCACCTATTGTAATGGTGCGATAGCAAGAGCTAGTATGATTGATGCAGATAATTGGATCATTACAGATGAAGGTTTGAATTGTGAGACCTTAAACGTAGAGGAACATGATAATAACCGTATTATATTATATCCAAACCCAGTTCAAAATAAATTATTCATAAAAGGATTAAACGAAAACGCAATTATTAAAATAACAGACCTAACAGGTAAAGTAATAATTACAACAGAAAGTCAATCTATAGTAAACGGATTAGATGTTTCTAAGCTTAATAGCGCAATGTATTTTGTTACCATATCAACAAAAGATAGTATATCTGTAATAAAAATAATTAAAAAGTAAAGTATTTAACTTTATCGTTTTTATCTGAACATCTACCATTACAAAATGTTTTATCATGAAAAAAAGAACATTCTTTATACTGTTATTTGTTGCATGCAATAATGTGATGATTTCTCAAAGCTTTATTACGACATGGAAAACCGATAATTCAGGTTCTTCAAGTGTTACTTCAATTACTATCCCAACATTCTCAGGAGAAATATATAACTACGATATAGACTGGAATAATGACGGTGTATTTGATGAGTTTAGTGTTACAGGTAACATTACTCACGATTTCGGAGTCGTAGGTACTTATACCATAGCAATTAGAGGTGTTTTTCCTCGAATTTATTTTAATAGTGAAGGGGATAATTCAAAAATAATATCAGTAGATCAATGGGGAAGTAATACTTGGTCGTCTATGGGAAATGCTTTTTTTGGGTGTTATAATCTTATTCTAAATGCTACAGATGTACCAGATTTAACTTTGGTAACCAATATGGATAATATGCTAAATGGGCCAACACAAATTATAGAGCATGCCCCTATGAATAATTGGGATACAAGTAGTGTAACCAGCATGAAAGGAACCTTTCAAAACAATGCAGATTTTAATCAAGATTTAAGCAATTGGGATACAAGTAATGTAACTAACATGGCGCATATGTTTGATAATGCTACTAATTTTCAACAAGATATAAGTAGTTGGGATGTTAGCAATGTCATTAACATGGATTCTATGTTTCGTTTTGCTGGTTTTTTTAATGCAGATATTAGCGGCTGGGATGTAAGTAATGTGGTAAATATGAATCATATGTTTGATAATGCATTTGCATTTAGTAATAATATAGGTAATTGGGATGTCAGTATTGTTGTGTCCATGAATTTTATGTTTCGATCTGCTGTGGCTTTTAACCAATATATTGGTGATTGGAATGTTGGTAACGTAGCAGATATGACAAGCATGTTCTTTGATGCAAGCTCATTTAATCAAGATATTGCCAATTGGGATACTAGTAACCTTACATCTACCCAAAATATGTTTAATAATGCTTTAGGTTTTGACCAGAACATAGGAAATTGGGATGTTAGTAGTGTTACTAGTATGACGGACATGTTTTTAAATACTAGCCTCTCTACAGAAAATTATGACAGTACACTAATAGGTTGGAATGCTCAAACATTGCAAAATGGCATCAATTTCCATGGTGGTAATAGTACGTTTTGTAATGCAGAAACGGCTAGAAACAATATGATAATTTCTAACAGTTGGACTATTACAGATGGTGGTTTTGATTGTTCTGGATTAAGTATAAATGAGAGTGCTATAGATAATTTTAAAATGTATCCTAATCCAGTAAATGATAAACTATTTATAAAAGGCGTCGAGATTGGAACTCAAATTAAAATATTAGATATAACTGGTAAAGTCGTTTTTGAGAATTTATCTCAAGTTAATGATAATGTGTTAAATGTTTCAGCCCTTAAAAGTGGTGTTTATTTTATCGAATTAAGACTAAGAAATTCTTCTACAATAAAAAAAATTATTAAAAATTAGAGCTAATTAAAAAAAGTATTACTAAGTAACTAGTAGTATAAGTATGTGACGCTTGCACATACTAAAACATGTGTTTTCTATGCATGGCAAAAGTTAGGTTGCCATTAAAAATAAAGTCCTATTATTTACAATATGCAAACTTCAGGACATTAATTATAGATAGCTACATAAATTCACATAATTACTTTAAAGCATAAAATTATCAATTCTTGCTAATAAACTGCTCAAGTTTATTGAGTATTACTGCTTTTAGAAGCAGTGTTTATTTTATAGAATTGAGATTAAAAATTCATTTAAAAGAAAAAAAATTATGAAAAAAAATCAACTTTTTATTTTATTGATGTGTTTATCATCTTATAGCTATTTAGCTTTTTCACAAAATTTTATAACAACTTGGCAAACAGATAACCCAGGAACATCAACTGGAACATCTATAACCATACCTACATTTCCGGGAGAAACCTATAACTACGATGTAGATTGGAATAACGATGGTGTTTTTGATGAGTTTGGAATCTCTGGAGATATAACTCACGATTTTGGTTTTACAGGAATCTACACCATTTCAATTCAAGGGTTTTTTCCTCGCATTTACTTTAATGATGGAGGAGATAAAGAAAAATTAATTTCTATAGAGCAATGGGGTACGCAACAATGGACTTCTATGGAAGGTGCATTTTATGGCTGTAGAAATTTACAAATTAATGCTATAGATGTACCAGATCTATCAAATGTTACCAGTATGAGATTAATGTTTGCATTTGCTCGTTTTTTTGATAGTGATATAAGTAATTGGGATGTTAGCACTATTACAAATATGACGGCTATGTTTGGTAATGCGGCTTTTTTTAATCAAGATATTAGTAGCTGGGACGTAAGTAATGTATTAGACATGACTGCTATGTTTTCTGATGCTGATTATTTTGATCAGGATATTAGTAGTTGGGATGTTGGTAATGTACAGAATATGACTGGCATGTTCTATGGTAGTAATGGTTTTAACCAAGATATTGGTAACTGGGATACTAGTAGTGTAACAAATATGTCGCAGATGTTTCAATCTGCTACAGTGTTTAATCAAAATATTGGTAGCTGGAATACGAGCGGCGTAATTGATATGAGTGCTATGTTTTACAACGCAAGACGTTTTAACCAAGATATTAGTGGTTGGGATGTTAGTAATGTAGTTAATATGAATCATATGTTTGAACGTGCAAACGATTTCAATCAAGATATAAGCAATTGGGATACTAGTAGTGTGACAGATATGTCATTTATGTTTAGAGGAGCTAGAGCCTTTAATCAAAATATTGGTAACTGGGATATTAATAATGTAGCCAACCTAGAGTCCATGTTTAGAAGCACTAGAGACTTTAATCAAGGCTTAAACAATTGGGATACAAGTAATGTAACAAATATGGAATCTATGTTTTATAATGCTAGACGTTTTAACCAAGATATTGGTAACTGGAATACTAGTAATGTCACTGATATGTCAAGCATGTTTAGAGGTGCATTCGATTTTAATCAAGACATAGGTAGTTGGAATACACGTAGCGTAATTGATATGTCAAGTATGTTTTATAGCGCATACGATTTTAATCAAGATATAGGTAACTGGAATGTTAGCAAAGTTACAGATATGTCAGAAATGTTTTCAAGCACAAGCTATAACCTGTTTATAGGTGGATGGAATGTTAGTAGTGTAACTACTATGTACAGAATGTTTCGTAGAAACCGTCATTTTAATCAATCTATAGAAAATTGGAATGTTAATAGTGTAACCAATTTTGAGGGAATGTTTGCTGAATGCATTGTTTTTAATCGACCTTTGGGTAATTGGAATGTAAGTAGTGCCACAAATATGTCTGCTATGTTTGAAGCAGCATCAGATTTTAATCAAGATATAGGTAACTGGGATGTTAGTAATGTAACTGATATGTCACATATGTTAAATGGTGCTTTCACGTTTAGCCAACCATTAAATAATTGGAATGTAAGTAATGTAACAGATATGTCTTCTCTGTTTGCTGGTAGTCGTTATCATCATCCTTTAAATAATTGGAATGTAAGCAAGGTTACTAATATGCATGATATGTTTGGTGGTGCTTATCTTTTTAATGAAGATATAAGTAATTGGGACACTTCAAGCGTTAAAACAATGAAAGGGATGTTTATGCAACCAATGGCCTTGAAAAGCACTTTTAATCACGATTTGAGTAAATGGGACGTATCAAATGTTGAGGACTTTTCAGAAATGTTTTTAACACATGTTGACTATGATTATGATTTGAGTTCTTGGGATACTGCAAGCGCAACAAGTTTTGAATATTTTATTAGTTTACATCATTCAAAAATGGATATGACAGACATACCAGTTAATTTTAGAAATAGCAAAATACAACCACTTTTTACAAGATCTGAGCTTGATAGCAATTTAATGAATTCTTCTCCAAATCGAGTTTTTGAATATGCAGATGTATCACAAGTTACTGATTTTAGTAGATTGTTCAGTAGTGAGACATTTACAGCAGATATAAGTAATTGGGATGTTTCAAGTGGAATTAACTTTGAATTTATGTTCGCTGACACCAAAAATTTTAACGGTGATATAAGCAATTGGGACGTTTCAAAAGGTACAAATTTTATCGGAATGTTTCAGTATAATCAATTTTTTGATCAAGATATAAGCAATTGGAATACAACAAAAGTAACTGATTCATTTTATTATGGTAAATTTAGATTCGGAGCTATTTTGCAACATAAACACATACCACTTTCGTTTCAGTAATTGAAATAACAGA
>CAKZMU010000059.1 GCA_937129145.1 uncultured Lacinutrix sp.
ATATTGAAAGAATGTTTGGTGAAACCGTTGCTAAAATTGTAAACGGACTTACAAAAATATCATCATTAAAAAAAGACATGGATATTTCGCTTCAAGCGGAAAACTTTCGTAAAATGTTATTGACGTTAAATGATGATGTGCGTGTTATCATTATTAAAATTGCCGATAGACTTCATAATATGCAAACCATGGATTCTATGCGTGCCGATAAGCAAGTTAAAATAGCCTCCGAAACCTTATATATATACGCGCCTTTAGCACACAGAATTGGTTTATATAATATTAAAACTGAGCTTGAAGATTTAAGCTTAAAATATACTGAACCTGAGGTTTTTAAAGATATTTTAAATAAAATTCAAGACAGTAAAGAAGAACAAGATAAATACATAAACGAATTTAGTGGTGTTATAAAAAATTCTTTGGATAAAGAATTGATGGACTACACTATAAAAGGACGTCCAAAATCTATTTTTTCTATTCGCAGAAAAATGCAAGTTCAAGGCGTTTCTTTTGATGAAGTTTACGATAAGTTTGCCGTAAGAATTATTTATAAAAGTGAAGAGGCTAATGAAAAATTCTTTGCTTGGAAAATCTATTCAATTGTTACAGATCACTTTAGACCAAATCCCGTACGTCTTCGTGATTGGATTTCTTCTCCAAAAGGAACAGGTTACGAAGCATTACATATTACTGTAATGGGCCCAAAAGGGCGTTGGGTTGAAGTTCAAATTCGTAGTGAGCGTATGAATGAAATTGCCGAAAAAGGCTATGCAGCACATTACAAATACAAGCAAAGTGACGAAAAAGAAGATAGTTTAGAAACATGGATTAATAAACTTCAAGAAGCTTTAGAAAGTCCAGATACCAATGCTGTTGATTTTGTAGAACAATTTAAACTCAATTTATATTCTAAAGAAATATTTGTTTTTACACCTAAAGGCGAATTAAAATCATTACCAAAAGGAGCAACATCATTAGATTTTGCATTTAGCATTCATACCGAGGTTGGAATGAAAACACGTGGTGCAAAAGTAAACGGTAAATTGGTTCCGCTAAGTCACGAATTGCAAAGTGGCGATCAGGTTGATATTTTAACATCAGAATCAGCAAAACCAAACGCCAACTGGTTAGATTATGCCACAACTGCAAGATCGAGAAGCAAAATAAAATCTGCTTTAAATGAAGACAGAAAACGTATTGGTGAAGAAGGAAAAGAAATTCTTAGAAGAAAATTAAAACAACTTAAAATAACCCTTAATGAGTCCTCAACCAACGAGTTAGTAAACTATTTTAAATTAAAAACAAGTCTAGATTTATTTTATCGAGTTGGCATTGGAACAATAGACAATCCGATGCTTAAAGATTTTGCTGCCTCTAGAAGTAATGTTTTAATGAGTTTTATCAAGAATAAAATCTCAAGAAAACAAGTCATAAAAAAGGAAGATTTAGAGAAAGATGAAGTTACTGCAAACTATGATTCGTTAGTTTTTGGAAAAGATGAAGAAAAGTTAGACTATAAATTATCGAGTTGCTGTAATCCTATTCCTGGAGATCGTGTATTTGGGTTTTTAACTGTTTCAGAAGGTTTAAAAGTACATAAAAAAAATTGTCCAAATGCGGTGAGTTTGCAATCTAATTATGCTTACAGAATAATGCCTGCAAAATGGGTAGATTCTACACAACAAGAATTTTTAGTGAAAATTGCTATCTCCGGAATTGATCATATTGGTTTGGTAAATGATGTTACAAGTGTGGTTTCAGAAAACATGCATGTAAACATGAAAAGTTTAAGTTTTGAAAGTGATGACGGGATTTTTTCAGGAAAAATTAATGTGGTTGTAAAGAACAATACTATAATAAAAAAGCTATTAGAAAAACTTAAAAAAATTAATGGCATAGATAAGGTTACTAGAGTGTAAAAAAAGTGTAAATTTGCCACGAATTTATGGATGCAAAAGCAGATTTAAAAAATCAAGACATAGTTAAAGGCGTATTTACTAGCTTTTTAGAAACTAACGGACACCGAAAAACGCCCGAACGTTACGCTATACTTCAAGAAATCTATAACCACAACGATCACTTCGATATTGAGTCTTTATACCTTAGTATGAAAAACAAAAGATATCGTGTTTCTCGTGCAACACTTTACAATACTATCGAGTTACTTTTGGAATGCAAATTGGTAAGAAAACATCAGTTTGGACAAAGTCAGGCGCACTATGAAAAATCGTATTTCGACAGACAGCACGATCATGTTATTCTAACAGATACTGGAGAAGTTATCGAGTTTTGCGATCCAAGAATTCAATCTATAAAAAAAACAATCGAAGAAATTTTCGATATAGAAATTAATAATCATTCACTCTATTTTTACGGAAATAGAAAATCAACTAACTAATTTACACAATGGCAGTAGATTTACTACTAGGATTACAATGGGGAGACGAAGGCAAAGGGAAAATTGTTGATGTACTCACCTCCAACTACAATATTATTGCACGATTTCAAGGCGGTCCAAATGCAGGACACACGCTTGTTTTCAATGGCATGAAACATGTGTTACACACTATTCCGTCAGGGATTTTTCATGAGGAAGCTGTTAATTTAGTAGGAAATGGAGTTGTGATTGACCCAGTGATTTTTAAGAAAGAGCTGGAAAAATTATCTGAACAAAATGTCGATTATGTGAAAAATCTATTTATTTCTAGAAAAGCACACTTGATTTTACCAACACATCGCTTATTGGATGCCGCAAGTGAAACTGCCAAAGGAAAAGCAAAAATTGGTTCTACTTTAAAAGGTATTGGCCCAACATACATGGATAAAACTGGAAGAAACGGTATTCGTGTAGGCGATATAGAGTTAGAAGATTTTAAAGATAAATACAGAGCTTTAGCAAACAAACATGAAGGCATGATTGAATACTACAACGTAGATATTCAATACGATTTAAAAGAGTTAGAAACAGAGTTTTTTGATGCCATCGAAACTTTAAAAACGCTAACTTTTATCGATTCCGAAGAATACATATTTCAAGCACAAAAAAATGGAAAAGCTATACTAGCCGAAGGCGCTCAAGGCTCTCTTTTAGATATCGATTTTGGCACCTATCCTTTTGTAACTTCATCTAACACCACTGCTGCTGGTGCTTGTACAGGTTTAGGGATTGCGCCAAATAAAATTGGTGAGGTATTTGGTATTTTTAAAGCCTACACCACACGTGTTGGCTCAGGACCTTTCCCAACCGAATTATTTGACGAAGTTGGAGAAACCATGGGACGTGTTGGTCATGAATTCGGCGCAACAACAGGACGTAGTCGTCGTTGTGGATGGCTGGATTTGGTCGCTTTAAAATATGCATGTCAAGTAAATGGTGTGACCCAATTAATGATGATGAAAGCCGATGTGTTATCTGGTTTTAAAAGTTTAAAAGTATGTACAGCTTACAAATATAAAGGAGAGGAAATCACACATTTACCTTATAACATCGAAGCGCATAACATCACTCCTATTTATACTGAATTTAAAGGTTGGAAAGAAGATTTAACAGCCATGGAAGATGACTCAAAACTACCAAAAGAGCTAAACGATTATATTGACTTTTTAGAAAAAGAGCTGGAAACACCTATTAAAATAGTATCTGTTGGACCAGATAGAAAGCAGACTATTTTTAGGTAAACAATAAAATTAAACTAACTAAACCTGTAATCAACCTAGTTGCTTACAGGTTTTTTATGCTAAAAATGTATTAACTAGCAATAAAGAACTAATATAATAGTTATTTTTACCGTAAATAATACGCCTTGAAGTTTTATAAATTCACATATCTACTCACAATTGTTACTTTTTTTGTTTCCACTTGCTTGTTTGCTCAAAAAAAAATTGACATAAAATACTCTGGTTTTGTTAGTATTAATGAAGAAAAAAATCCAGGAGCAAGAACTTTCACTAGAGATGATTCGCAACAAATCCACATTTTTCATGATGGTATAGATATGTGGTGTGACCAAGCGGTTTATTTTGAAAAAGAAAACTTTGTTGAAGCTTACGGTAACGTAAATATAAAACAAGGAGATTCCATTAACATGAACTCAAAATATGTGGAGTATAGTGGCATTACCAAACTTGCGTATGCTAGTGGTGATGTGGTGTTAACCGACCCTGAATCAACTATAAAAACCGATACTTTATGGATGAACCGTGTAAGCCAGCAAGCCTTTTATAGAAGTGGTGGAACGGTAGTTAGGGATTCATCAGGTACTATTACAAGTCAAATTGGACGCTATTATATGACTAATAAAAAATACCAATTTGTACAAAATGTAAAATTGGTAAATCCTGAATATGTTATAGACTCTGACCAACTCGATTATTATTCCGAAACTGGAAGAGCTTACCTTTTTGGACCTACAACCATTACTGGAGAAACCAGTAAAATATATTGCGAACGTGGTTTTTACGATACCGAAAATGACACAGGTTATTTCTTAAAAAATTCACGTATTGATTACGACGATAGAATCATTGAGGGCGATAGCTTATTCTTTGATAGAAACAAAAGTTTTGCATCGGCTACCAATAACATAAAAATTACCGACACCGTTAACAAAGCGATTATTAAAGGGCATTATGCCGAGGTTTTTAGAGAAAAAGACTCAGCATTTGTGACTAATCGTGCTCTAGCAATTACAATACAAGAAAACGATTCTATCTATATTCATAGTGACACCTTAATGGTAACTGGCAAACCTGAAAATAGGATTACCAGAGCGTATTACAATGCAAAAATCTATAAATCGGATATTAGCGGAAAAGCCGATTCTATTCATGTAAACCATAAAGAAGGATTAACACAGCTCATTAATTTAAGTCGTTTTTCGTCAAATGATAAATTTGCCAAAAAACGCACACCTGTATTGTGGAATGTTGGCAACCAAATGACAGGAGATACCATTCACCTCATTTCAAATCCTGAAACTAAAAAACTGGATTCTTTAAAAGTATTTGATAACGCTTTTATTATAAGTAATGATACGCTTGGGGATGGCTACCACCAAATGTCTGGTAAGCAATTGTTTGGTTTTTTTGAAGACAATAAACTCAGTACGATTGATATTATAAAAAATGCGGAGTCCATTTACTACATGAGAAATGATGAGAATGAGCTAGTAGGCACCGACAAATCCAAATCTGGAATTATTAAAATATGGATTACCGATAATGCCATTGACGAAGTACGAAAAATTAAAGATGTAGATGGTAACGTGTTTCCTGAAGGCGATTTTCCAGAAAAAGAACGTTTATTACGAGATTTTGTTTGGCGAGACGACGAACGCCCAAAAAGCGTTGAAGACCTTTTTAAAGACGACCCTCCGCTTGAACTTCCTGTCATAAAAGGATTAGAAGACTACGTGCCTCAAGATGAGTTTTTTGATGATGCACTTATGGAGCGTGTAAAAGAATCAGATAAAAAAAGTAACTCCAAAGAAAGTAAGGCATCGAGGAAGATTCCTAAAAAGCCAAAAATTGACGATAAAGCAGATAAAAAAATCAAAAAACAACAATAACATTAAAACTGATTTTTTTAAATATCAAGCACAAACAACACCACATCCATTGGCTATGGAAATTTCCCATGCGGAAGGAAGTTACATTTACGACACTAATAATAAAAAGTATTTAGACTTTGTTGCAGGCGTGTCTGCTTGCCCTTTAGGTCATAGACATCCAAAAGTTATTTCTGCAATAAAAAAACAAGCTGATAAGTATTTGCATGTAATGGTGTATGGCGAATACATTCAAAAACCAGCAATTGAGTTAACAAAACTCATAGCAAAACATTTACCAGAGTCTCTAGAAAGCACCTATTTAATAAATTCTGGCACTGAAGCCATTGAAGGCGCACTTAAACTAGCACGTCGTTTTACAGGACGGTCTGAAATTATTGCTGCACACAAAGCGTATCACGGAAATACTATGGGAGCTTTAAGTCTTATGGGCTTCGAAGAGCGCAAACAACCTTTTAGACCATTAGTTCCAGATGTGAGGTTTATAACATTTAATAATCTCCAAGAATTAGAAAAAATCACCAATAAAACTGCTGCTGTTATTTTAGAAACTATTCAAGGTGGCGCTGGGTTTATTGAACCTACAAATAATTATTTACAACAAGTACAAAAACGTTGTAACGAGGTTGGGGCTTTATTTATTCTCGATGAAATTCAACCAGGAATTGGTCGTACAGGAACACTTTTTGGGTTTGAAAACTACAATTGCATTCCAGATATTGTGGTTACAGGAAAAGGTCTTGGTGGTGGTTTGCCCATTGGAGCTTTTACAGCCTCAAAAGCTATGATGGATTGCTTAAAAGACAACCCAAAACTGGGCCATATTACCACGTTTGGAGGACATCCTTTAATCGCTTCGGCTGCATTGGCAACACTTAAAGAAGTGACCTCTACCAATCTAATTCCTGAAACTTTAAGAAAAGAAGCACTTGTTCGAGAACATCTTCAGCATTCACTTATCAAAGAAATTAGAGGGAAAGGACTCATGCTAGCTGCCATTTTGCCTTCGGCAGAAATAGTTAATAATATTATTTTGCAATGTCAAGATGAAGGATTAATATTATTCTGGTTGCTTTTTGAGCCTAAAGCAATTCGTATCACTCCTCCACTTACCATATCTGATAACGAACTCATTACAGGTTGCAAAATCATCAAAAAAGTACTGGACAACATAGCATAAAACTAAACTTAAAAGTAGGAAAATTGCTGTTAATTACTTTGTTGAAAACATTGACGAAAATCACTCAATAGTTTGCAATAGAATACTAATTTTATTTTGTGAACTATTAATGCCGCCTATGGAGTTTAGTCAGTTTGACGACAACAACAATCTATCACTCACAAAATTTGAGTCCATGTTAAAAACCAATAATGTATTGTTTTTTGACTCAAATGAATTCGAGAATATCATTCATCATTATTTGGATAATGGAAAAATAGCTTTGGCTAAAAAAGCCATACATCTTGGGCTACAACAACATCCAGATTCTATAAACTTAAAATTATTTCAAGTTGAAGTATACGTGTTTGAAAATAAGTTAGATAAAGCCGATGAAATTTTAAATAACTTATACGAAATAGAGCCAAACAACGAAGAAATCTATATTCAAAAAGCCAATATATTTTCAAAAAACGATGAGCATCAAAAAGCCATCAATATTTTAAAAAAGGCACTTGATTTCACTCCTGAATCTGCTGATATTTATTCACTTCTGGGCATGGAATATCTTTTCTTGGATAAATTTGAAGACGCCAAATTATATTTTATCAAGTGCTTAGAGGTTGATACCGAAGATTATTCGGCACTTTATAACGTTATCTATTGCTTTGACTTTTTGGAGCAAAACAACGAAGCTATAGAATATTTAAACATATATCTTAATACAAACCCTTATTGCCAAGTGGCATGGCATCAATTGGGTAAACAATATTTTTCGATTAAAGATTACGAAAAAGCATTGGCAGCCTTTGATTTTGCGATTATTTCTGACGATGTATTTGTGGGAGCTTACCTAGAAAAAGGGAAAGTTTTAGAAAAACTATTACGTTTTGAAGAAGCTATAGAAAACTACAAAATTACGCTTGCAATTGATGACCCAACATCGTTTGCATTGCTAAGAATTGGTAAATGCTACGAAAAACTAGACCAAAAAGAATTGGCTGTACAGCACTATTATAAAACAGTTGAAGAAGACCCTTTATTGGATAAAGGTTGGATAGCCATTACCAATTTTTACAACAAAGCTCAAAATTACCAAAAGGCACTTCATTATATCAATAAAGCTATAAATATTGATTCTGAAAATGTGATTTATTGGAAGTATTATGCGCAAATAAATCAGCGATTAAACTTCTTGGAAGAAGCAGAACGTGGGTACAAAAAAACATTGGAACTTGGCAATTACGAATTAAAAACTTGGTTATCTAGAGCAGATATTTTAATCCAATTAGGCGAATACGAAGCTGCTATTTTCAATCTAGAACAAACTATGGAGTTTTACCCTGACAACGAAGAAGTTCAATACCGTTTAGCGGGTTTAAATTTTATGTTAGGAAAGGAAAATGATGCCATTGTGTATTTAAACAATTCGTTGCGTATTAATCCTGAATTCTATTTTATTATCGAAGAGCTTTTTCCTGCGATTTTCTCATTAAAAACAGTACAGGAAATAATAGTAAAATATAGAAACCCTTCCAGCTAAAATTACCTAACTTTACGTTTCTTAAATTAAAGTAATGCAAAGACGTTTATTAGATTACCTTATTATTTCTTTAAAAGGTTTAGCAATGGGAGCTGCTGATGCTGTTCCAGGAGTTTCAGGAGGTACAATAGCTTTTATTTCAGGTATTTACGAAGAGTTAATAAACACTATAAGTGGTGTGAATTTTTCGCTGATAACCACATTAAAAAAACAAGGTTTCAGTGCTTTTTGGAAACAATTAAATGGCAATTTTATTACTGCATTACTCATAGGAATTGTTATAAGTTTTGTATCGTTTATGAAACTTGCCAAATACCTGATAGAATACCACCCAATACTAATTTGGTCCTTCTTTTTTGGGCTTATTGTCGCAAGTATTTATTTTGTTGGAAAGCAAATCACCAATTGGAATATTGCCACTATTGTAGCAGTTATTGTTGGAACATTAATAGCGTATTACATTACAACTATTCCTGCTTCCGATGTAAATGATAGTCCTTATTTTTTGTTTTTTGCTGGAGCTATAGCCATATGTGCTATGATTTTACCAGGTATTTCAGGGTCGTTCATCCTAGTCATTCTTGGAGCTTACAAAACGTTAAGTGATGCCATAGATGTTATGGATATTAAAAAATTAGCACTTTTTGTTGGTGGTGCCATTGTTGGTTTATTAAGCTTTAGTCATGTTTTAAAGTGGCTGTTCAAAACCTTTCATAATCTGACACTTGCCATACTTACAGGATTTATTTTAGGGTCGTTAAATAAAGTTTGGCCTTGGAAAAAAGTATTGAGTTGGCGTACAAACTCAAAAGGCGAAGAAGTACCGCTGTTAGAGCAAAGTATTTCGCCTTTGTCGTTTGATGGAGACCCAAAGGTTGTATTCGCTGTTGGGTTAATGATTGTTGGCTTTTTAACAATTATTCTTTTAGAAAAAATAGGCACGAAAAAATAGGTTCATGCAAAGCACCAGAACATTTACAGACAAATTGTTTTTAGTCATCAAAGGACTAGGCATGGGAGCTGCAAATAAAGTTCCTGGTGTGTCTGGAGGCGTTGTTGCTTTCGTCGCTGGATTTTATGAAGAGTTTATTTATTCTCTACAAAAAGTAAATGGGAAAGCATTTAAACTATTGATTAACGGTAGGTTTAAAAGTTTTTTTCGTTACATAAACGGACGGTTTATAAGTCTGTTATTTCTTGGAATGATTGTAAGTTACTTTAGCGTTTCCAAAATTCTAGATTATTTAATTGTTCATTACGAATTATATGTTTGGAGTGTGTTTTTTGGAATGATTATAGGCTCTATTTACTACATAGGAAAAGATTTTGATGCTTGGAGTAACAAAACAATTATATCGGTTTGTATAGGAATAATTATTGGCTTAAGTATTAGTTTTTTAGACCCAGCAACCGAAAATGACAATCTTTGGTTTGTTTTTTTCTGCGGAATGATTAGCATTACCGGAATGACGCTTCCGGGATTTTCAGGGTCTTTTATCTTGATTCTTTTAGGTAATTATGTGTTATTATTGGTAGATTCGGTCAACGCTCTTTACGACACTATTTTTGATGTTTTTACTGGCGATTTTTCGTTTACAAGTAATCCCGAACGCATTAGAATGTTAAAAGTTTTGGGCGTATTTACTTTAGGCTCGGTCGCTGGATTGGTAACTTTTTCCCACATAATCAATTATGTACTCAAACATTTTAGAAACATCACTTTATCGTTGTTAATGGGTTTTATTATTGGGTCGTTAGGCGTTGTTTGGCCTTGGAAAGAAACCATTTATAAAACTGCTGAAAATGGCGCTTTAATACTAGATTCCAGAGGAGAAAAAATCATTGAAAATTATAGTCGCTTTATGCCACAAATGCAAAGCGAAACCTATATTGCCATAGCCTACATACTACTTGGAATTTTAATAGTTTTGGCTTTAGAATGGTACGGTAAAAAAACAAGAAAGATACATGGCTAGATTTGGACTCATAGGAAAAGACATTGATTACTCGTTTTCAAAATCTCATTTTAGTGAGAAGTTTAAAAATGAAGGGCTTAAACATACCTATGAAAATTTTGATATTGATACCATAGATAAATTTCCAAAAATTATAAACTCCACAAAGAAACTTAGAGGTTTAAACGTGACCATTCCTTACAAAGAAGCTGTTATTCCTTACCTTACAAAACTGCATAAAACAGCAAAAAAAATAGGTGCTGTAAACACTATTAAAGTCTCAAAAAAAGGAAAATTGATTGGTTACAATACCGATTATTTTGGATTTAAAAAGTCTATTCAACCTCATTTAAAACCGCATCATAAAAAAGCGCTTATTTTGGGAACTGGAGGAGCTTCAAAAGCCATTGCTTATGCTTTAAAAAACCTAAATATAAAATACAAATATGTTTCAAGAAAGGCGACAAGTAATGACGTACTCACCTATAATTCAATTACTAAAGATGATGTACATTCGCATCAAATAATTATTAATTGCACACCACTAGGTACCTACCCAAAAACCAATGAGTGTCCAAATATTCCTTATGAGGGTATCGACAAAACACATCTGGTTTTTGACCTTATTTACAACCCTGAAGAAACCAAATTCCTTAATATTGCCAAACTTAAAGGTGCCACAATATGCAATGGTTCAAAAATGCTGGAACTTCAAGCTAAAAAAGCGTGGAAGATTTGGCAGAAAAGCTAAAACCAGTCTAAATAAACTTCTTTACTTTGTAAATCCCTGTGTTAATAGTATCTTTAAACTTTAAGAACCTAAACATTGAAAGATATGTCTGAGAAAGATAACCTGCAAGAAGCAGATGGAATTAAAGAAGAAAATACGCCTCAAGTTGAAAACGCATCAGTAAGTAAAGACTCTAAAACTACCGAAGAAGTTACAACTGATACTCCAACTACAGATGAAGCAAAAAATGATTCCGAAGTAATTGAAGAATCTCCTAAAGAAGAAAGTCCAAAGGAAGAAGTAAGTGCTGAAGCTGAGTCAACTGACGAAACTACAGTCAATGACGATACCTCTGAAAAAACGGATGAAGCTTTAGAAGAAATAGACGCTTCAAACGCCGAAGATGCCGAAGATGAATCCAACAGTAAACGTCACGATATTGAAGAAAAAGATTATCATGCCATGTCACTTAGTGCCTTGGTAGATGAGCTTGAAAATCTTGTGAAAAACGAGAAAATTCAAACAATAAAATCTCATTTCGACACTATAAAGAATGAGTTTAATAAAAAATTCAGTGCGCTATTAGAAGAGAAAAAAGAAGAGTTTATAGCTGGTGGAGGCAACTCTATCGATTTTCATTTTAAGAGTCCAGAAAAAACACGTTTCAATGATATTTTTAGGGACTATCGTGATAAACGTCAAAATTATTACAAAAATTTAGAGAAGAATTTAAAAGCCAATCTTGAACAACGCCTTGAAATTATCGAGGAAATAAAAGGGCTTATAAATGTTGAAGAAAACATAAACACAACATACAAGCATTTTAAACAACTACAAGAAAGTTGGAGAAATGCTGGACCAATTCCAAGAGATAAATACAATAATGTATGGAATAATTACCATCACCACGTAGAGATTTTTTACGATTTCTTGCACTTAAATCGCGATTTAAGGGATTTAGATTTTAAACACAACCTTGAGCAAAAGCAAAAACTAATTGCTCGTGCCGAAGAATTAGCCCAAGACAATGATAGTAACAGGGCTTTTAGGGAGTTACAAGTGCTTCATAAAATATGGAAAGAAGAGTTAGGTCCTGTTGGAAAAGAACACAGAGAAGCTATTTGGGAACGCTTTAGTGCAGCCACAAAAACCATTCATGAGAAGCGTCAAGTGTTTTTTGAGCAAATGGATAAAGTCTATGAAAAAAACTTAGAAGTCAAGCACGAAATAATCTCTAAAATAGATGCTATAGCTGAAGATGAAGCTAATAATCATAGTGCGTGGCAAAAGAAAATAAAATCTGTAGAAAAACTTCGTGAAGACTTTTTTAGTGCTGGAAAAGTTCCTATTAAAGTAAACGAAGAAACGTGGGCAAAATTTAAAAATTCGGTTAGAACATTTAATAGAAAAAAGAATGCGTTTTATAAAGGTTTAAAGAAAGACCAATACAACAATCTTCAAAAAAAGTTAGAACTTATTAAAATAGCCGAAGACAATAAAGACAATGAAGATTTTGAAACTACAACTTCGTTGATGAAGAAAATCCAAAGTGATTGGAAAAAAATTGGCCATGTACCACGAAAGGATAGCGACAAAATATGGAAGCAGTTTAAAACCGCTTGTAACCATTATTTCGATAGGTTTCATGAAAGTAAAAATGCTGCCAATAAGGAAGAAGTTGAAGCTTTAGAAAAGAAAACTAAATTTCTGGAAGACATAAAATCCTTAGAATTAACCGATGATGTTGATGCAAGTTTAGCTACTATCAATGAGAAAATTACTGAATGGAAAGCTATTGGTCGTGTACCATATAACAAGCGTTTTATTGACGGAAAATTCAATAAAGCGGTTGATGCACTCTATGGCAAACTCAACATGGATAAAGCTGATACCGAGTTGTTAAAATATGAGAATAAGTTAAGTACCATGTCAAGTGACAAACGTTCATTGGATAATGAACATAATTTTATTAGAAAGAAAATTGGCGATATTAAAGGTGAGATAAATCAACTGGAAAATAACTTACAATTTTTCTCTAATGTAGATGATGACAATCCTTTAGTAAAAGATGTTTACAAGAATATTGATAAGCATAAAGAGCAATTGGATACTTGGAAAGCGAAACTTAAAAAAATTAAGCAATACTACTAAAAAAGCACATCCTACTTGCGAAAACAAGTAGGATGTAAACTTCTAACTAAACTAAATAAAATTGATTTTTTTAACCCTTTAGAAGGGTTGTGTGCTATTAATCCGTACAATTTTATTTCTCTATAATTATAGAGTTATTGTATTTACGAGTAAAAGTATGTGTTTGGATGTTTTAAACTTAAAAAATATTTTTAGCCTCTGCTAGATTGAAAAATTTGAAAATAAAGAGATTTTCTAATTCCTTATTTTGGCAACTGCTTCGCTTCTTCCCAAAATACATCCATCTCTGCCAAGGTCATGTCACTTAATGGCTTATTTAACGATTTTGCTTTTGCTTCAAGATACTGAAATCGCTTAGTAAACTTTTTATTAGTTCTCTCCAACGCATTTTCAGGGTTTATTTTTAAGAAGCGTGCATAATTTATCATCGAAAACAATACATCGCCAAATTCACTTTCAATAGCGTCTTGGTTGCCCTTAGCTACCTCATCCTGAAACTCTTTAAGCTCCTCCTCTACTTTTTCCCAAACTTGATGTGGCTCTTCCCAATCAAACCCAACGCCAGCCACTTTATCTTGTATGCGATTAGCTTTTACAAGCGCTGGTAGGCTTTTAGGCACCCCTTGTAACACGCTTGTTTTGCCTTCTTTTAGTTTTAGGTTTTCCCAATTTTGTTTGACTTCCTCTTCATTTTCTACTTTTACATCGCCATAAATATGAGGGTGCCTATTAATGAGTTTTTCGCAAATCGCATTGGTGACATCAGCAATATCAAAATCGTTGGTTTCACTACCAATTTTGGCATAAAACACAATGTGTAATAGCAAATCACCTAATTCTCCTTTTATTTCCTGTAAATCATTATCTAGAATGGCGTCGCCCAACTCATACGTTTCCTCAATGGTTAAGTGACGTAGGGTTTGCATGGTTTGCTTTTTATCCCAAGGACATTGCTCTCGCAACTCGTCCATAATGGTCAATAATCTATCAAACGCTTTTAACTGGTCTTTTCGGGAATTCATGCATTAAAGTTTGAACAAAAATAACAGATTTGAGTGAGGTTTTAGGGAATTGTTATTAACAGGAAATTGAAGACAAAATTTTAATTACGCTTATCGTGTTCGTGTATGATTGCTAAATTTGGATTGATATATGATAATGAGTATAAAAGTTTTTTAGTGAAAAATTAATGCTTTTTTACTTGTTTTTTACCACAGTACTTTGTTGTACTTTCGTTATTTTTTGATTTCATCTTCCAAAAGCTCAGTTATTTCTTCAACAAGTTTTAAGCATACTTCATGTCTAGCTAATAACTGTGATTGATATACAATTTGATTTTCTATCATGTTTTCGAATTCTATGTTTTGAAGTAAATCATTGTTATTTATTTCAAATCCAGAATTTGGAAATTTTAATACTGTTATACTTTCATCTGATGTCGCTTCATCAGAATTTAACCAACTTCCATTTTTAATAATAAATTGATTAAGGATATTGTTATATATAGTCAATTGCTGTTCTCTTTCCTTTAAAGTTTCAAGGCTTGGTAACCAAGAAGAAAGCTTATTTCTTAGTTCATCATTACTAATCAGTCCAAGATTTCCTGAGTTTATTAAATCCATTAAAAATCCGTTTTGAGGAAAGTACTGAGGAAGACTTGGTGTATCTTGAAGTAAACTATCTATATCAAATGTTTCTTGGTGTTTGTTCCCTGTTTGATTAAGAATAGTAAAACATGCACTTCTAGTTGCCTTTAGTTCTCCAATCGATTTATATAGTTCTGATTTATTATATTCAAAATCTAATTTCAGATTATGAATAGCTTTCTGTTCAAGATTATTTTGACTAAGGGTTTCATTATAATTGTTCAATTGTAGAGCAATCAAAATTCCAATAACAACAAGTACAATTTCACCTATGGCATACTTTAAATACTTTCCAGTTTTATTTTTTTTCATAAGGTCGTATCGTATTTTTCTAAAGAATTTTATCATTGGTTAGCTGTTAGTTTTAATGAAGTACAATGTTATGATATGCAACGTTAGAATTTCCCGACTAAAAAGTCAATTATTATAAAGTAAACTTATGAGTAGTTATAAACTAACTGCTTCTTTTTTAGCAGTTTCAAACTCAGCAACAATCTCATCAACAATTTCAATAACAGGCTTAATATCATGAATCAATCCAGCAATTTGTCCAATTTCGAGTTCACCATCATACAAATCACCTTCAAACATGCCTCGTTTGGCTCTTGCTCTACCTAACAATTCTTTTAATTGTTCTGGTGTTGGTGACGTTTTATAGAGTTCTTGAATCTCGTTAAAGAACTTGTTCTTTATTAATCTAACTGGTGCTAATTCTTTTAAGGTTAATTGTGTATCACCTTCTTTAGCATTCACAACAACATCTTTAAATGCTTGATGTGCAGAACTTTCTTCACTCGCCACAAAACGGCTGCCTATTTGTACGCCATCGGCTCCCAAAATCATAGTGGCTAACATCGCTCGTCCCGTAGCAATCCCTCCTGCTGCTATCAACGGAATGGTAATCTGCTCTTTTACCATTGGTATTAATGTGAGCGTGGTAGTTTCATCTCTCCCATTATGTCCTCCAGCTTCAAAGCCTTCAGCTACAATAGCATCTACTCCAGCTTCTTGAGACTTTAATGCAAACTTTACACTACTTACCACATGAACCACTATTATGCCTTTATCTTGCAACCATTTGGTCCATGTTTTAGGATTTCCAGCAGATGTAAACACAATTTTCACATCTTCTTCCACAATAATATTCATAATCTCTTCAATGTTAGGGTACAACATTGGGACATTAACACCAAAAGGCTTTTCAGTTGCTTTTTTACATTTTTGAATGTGCTCCCTAAGTACATCTGGATACATACTTCCTGCACCAATCAAACCTAAAATTCCAGAATTACTTGCAGCAGAAGCTAATCGCCAACCACTATTCCAAATCATTCCGGCTTGAACAATTGGATATTGAATATTAAAAAGTTGTGTTAGTCTATTCATTTACTCTTTTATGAGCTTAAATGTGTTTGTTTTATTGTTATTGCCTTTTAACCTTACTATATATATACCTTTGGATAAAGTTTCAATATTTATAACCTTATCATTTTGATATATTATTGAGTTAATCACTTGCTTACCTAAAATATCAAAGATTTTCACCTCAGTTGAATTTACATCTTCTGGAAAACTTACAAAGACAGAGTTTCTAGCTGGATTGGGGGAAATTTTAAATTCAATACCAATTGTATCTCTTTCATTAAGCAATGCTGCTCCCAGGGCATCTTGCAAATTAGGAATGCCATAACCAATTTCGTAATCAGGTGTACTGTAAATTGAAGCTGATTCTCTTACCAATTGCATAATTTCGGTATTAGTCATATTTGGTAAGGCTTGCATTAAACACGCCAAACCACCTGCCATTATTGGAGAACTAAACGATGTTCCATTATTTTGTACAATACTATTGCTACTATTAATTACATAAGCAAGACCTCCCCTAGCTGCCACATCTGGTTTGTGCGTTGGTTGAACAGCACTACCTTTAGAACTAAACGACACATAATCGCCATTAACATCCACAGCACCAACCGTAAAGACACCAGCTGCATCAGCTGGAGCAGTTACACCACTATTACCTGAATTTCCTGCCGAATTGACCACAAGCATACCTTTTTCTGATGCAATGTTTGCTCCTCTAGTAATAAACGTAGTATTGCCATCCATATCGGCCATAGTATAATCATAGCTTGGATATGTTGGGAAATTAATATAACCCAAAGATGTATTAATAATATCAACACCTAAACTGTCCGCTCTTTCGGCGGCTTCCACCCAATAACTTTCTTCTACTGGGTTTTCGTCCAAACCATCTTCGGTTAAAAACAAATAATAAGAAGCATCTGGTGCTGTACCAACATATTGGTTATTGACATATCCAGCCATAGTACTCAACACTTTAGTACCGTGGTCACTAACCGTAGAAGCATACACATCAGTAGTTTTGTTTACAAAATCGTAACCTCCTAATAAATCATTATTATCTCGTAATCGTTGAAACGCTCCCATCGTGTCCACATTAGGAAATCCTGCATCAATCACAGCCACTGTGACACCTTCACCAGTATAATCTGCTACGTGTAAATCATCAGCATTAATCATTTCTACTTGATTTTGTGTGTTTCCGTAATTAAATACAACTCTCTCGTTTTCAATCGAAAATTTATCTTTAGCTTTTTTTACCAAGCCTGTTCTAGTGGTATTTAAACTTCTATCGGCAAACTCTATGTGGTCAACAAAACTAAAAGTAGTTTCAAGGTTATTAATGTTGATTTCGGTACCACGAACATGAACTGCGTTAAACCATTTGGATTTTGCATATACGGTAATTCCTGTGGCACCTTTTAATTGCGTGATATAAGTTTCGTTTACCTCAACATCCCTTGCGTCTATAGTGACGCCATGTTTGTTTTTTCTATCAATTGCTTTTTGCGTCAAAATGGTAGTTGGGTTGGCAATTTTGCTGGCTACATTTTCCTTATCGGTTAAATATACCCAAGCATCTTCAATTTGTGCAGAAGCAAAAAAAGGCAGCCATATCAACGTAAAAATTAGTGTTCTCTTTGTCATAATTAGAGATTTGGTTTCTGCAATTTAAGAAATAACTCCAGAACCTACTAATTCGTCCTCTAGATACCAAGCTACAAATTGCCCTTCGGTAATGGCAGATTGCGGATTTTGAAACGCTACATACAAACCACTCTCTACTTTGTAAATTGAGGCTTTTTCAAGTTCTTGCCTATATCGTATTCGCGCCAACACTTCCATAGTGTCACCAACTTGAAGTTTTAAATCTTCGCGAACCCAATGCAATTCATCGTTGGTCACAAATAATGCTTTTTTGTAAAGCCCAGGATGCGACTTTCCTTGTCCTGTGTAAATTACATTCTCTTCAACATCAGTATCAATTACAAATAATGGTTCAACAGTGCCTCCAACTGCCAATCCTTTTCGTTGCCCTTTGGTAAAGTAATGTGCGCCTTGGTGCTTACCCACCACTTTACCATCATTGACAGAATAATCTATTTTTCGTGACAAATATGCTAATTCCTTTTCTTTTGATTCAAATTTTGGAACTGTTTCTAGGTATTCTTCTTTAGAGTCAGGAACTTCAATAATAACACCTTCCTTAGGTTGTAACTGTTGCTGTAAAAATTCTGGTAATCGTACTTTACCAATAAAGCATAATCCTTGTGAATCTTTTTTATCCGCAGTTACTAAATCCAATTTTGAAGCTATCTCTCGTACTTCTGGTTTTGTTAATTCACCTATAGGAAATAAGGTCTTCGCCAATTGTTCTTGTGATAATTGACATAAAAAATACGATTGGTCTTTATTATTGTCTTTTCCAGCTAGTAATTGGTAAATTTCCTTACCCCCTTTTACAATAGTGCCTTTTCGACAATAATGTCCAGTCGCTACATAGTCAGCTCCCAACTCCATGGCAATTTTCATAAAGACATCAAACTTTATTTCTCTATTACATAAAACGTCTGGGTTTGGTGTACGACCTCTTTCATATTCATTGAACATGTAGTCAACTATACGCTCTTTGTATTGTTCGCTTAAATCGACTGTTTGAAAAGGAATACCAAGCTTTTCAGCTACAAGCATTGCGTCATTACTATCATCTAGCCATGGACATTCATCTGAAATGGTCACAGAATCATCATGCCAGTTTTTCATAAATAGGCCAATAACTTCGTAGCCTTGTTCTTTTAAAACATAAGCTGCAACGCTAGAATCCACACCACCTGAAAGACCTACAATTACTCGTTTCATTATCGTTAAAATTGGATGCAAATTTACGATTATTTAATGAAAAAACGAGCTAATGACTGTTACCTTAGATTACCCTAATTATATATTTTTGTTTAAAATTTTGTTAATTTCTTTAAACATTTTTGATATTTTGTTTAATCTTTAATTATATTTGTTCAACAAAAACCAAAAAAAATGAAAACATTTAAAAAACTAAACACATTATTTATTGCTTTTTTAGTAGCAATATCTTTCACATCGTGTAACACAGATGATGACAATCCAGAAGTAGTTAGAACATTTAATATTGTAGGTGTTGCTAATAGTAATCCAGAGCTTAGTATACTAGTTGACGCTTTACAAGCTGCAGATGGAAATTTGACCCAAGCACTTTCAGGCGGATCGTACACCGTTTTTGCTCCAACAAATACAGCATTTTCAGCATTCTTAGCTGATAATGGTTTCTCAAGCCTAAATGATGTACCAACTGATGTATTATCACAAATATTATTAAATCACGTTGTAAGTGGGCAATTAAAATCAACAGACCTATCTACAGGTTATGGTGAAACACTAGCAACTGAGGAAACATCAGGAGAAAACTTAAACCTATATATTGATACATCTGCTGGAGTTACTCTAAACGGAGTTTCAAATGTAACGAGCGCAGATATTGAAGCTTCAAATGGTATTGTACATGTTGTAGATGCTGTTATTGGTCTACCAACTGTTGTAGATTTTGCAGTAGCAGACCCAACATTTTCAACGCTTGTTTCTGCTCTTACTAGAGATGATTTAACCTTCGATTACGTTACAACTTTGTCTTCGCCAGCTGGCTCATACGTAACACCATTTACTGTGTTTGCACCAACAAACGATGCTTTTGGAGATTTACTAACTGAACTTGGAGCATCAGGATTAGGAGACATTGATGAACCTACATTAATGGCTACATTAAATTTACACGCAGTGTCTGGAGCTAATGTTCGCTCTTCAGATTTAACAGATAATATGACTATTGCTACTTTAGGTGGTAATGTGACAGGAAATGTATCGGGAGGTGCTACTATTACTGATGTAAATGGTAGAGTAAGTAATATTATAGTTGTTGACGTACAAGCAGCAAATGGTGTGATTCATGTTATAGATAAAGTGATTTTACCTCAACAACCAAGCATAGCTGGAATAGCTATAGACACACCAGAACTTAGCATTTTGGTAGATGCCTTAAGTAGAGCAGGGTTAGTACAAACTATGAGTTATCCTGGAGATTATACAGTGTTTGCACCAACAAATACAGCGTTTATGAATTTTTTATCTGCAAACGGATTTACATCTTTAGATGATGTTCCTGTAGATGTATTAACTCAAGTGTTATTGAACCATGTTGTATCTGGTGGTGTTATGTCTACTGAATTGTCAACAATGTATGTGAATACGCTTGCTACAAAACCTGGAACCGATTTAAACTTAAGTATGTTTGTTGATACAGCATCAGGAGTTACTCTTAATGGCGTATCGAATGTTTCGACTCCAAATATTGAAGCTACCAATGGTATTATTCATATTGTAGATGCAGTAATAGGTTTGCCTAATATTGTAGACCATGCAGTTGCAAATCCTAACTTTTCTAGTTTAGTAGGTGCATTGACATCTTATGGAACAACGTTTACAGATTTATTATCAACGCCTGGAGATTTTACAGTATTTGCTCCAGACAACACAGCGTTTGGTTCATTTACAAATCCGAATTCAAACAGTTTAGACCAAATTTTATCTAACCATGTTATTGCAGGCGCTACAGCTATGTCTACTGATTTAGAAAACATGTATGTAAATACAGCTGCCACTTTTAATGGAACAGATGACAATTTAAGTATGTACATTAATGTTGATAGTGGTGTTACCATTAACGGAAGTTCTGATGTAACTGCCGCAGATGTCGTTGCTGTAAATGGTGTGATTCACGCTGTTGATACAGTAATTGATTTACCAACAGTAGTTGATTTTGCAGTAGCAGACCCAACATTTTCAACATTGGTAACTGCTTTGACTAGAGATGATTTAACGTTTGACTATGTAGGAACATTATCTACAAACATTGGAACAAGTCCTGCGCCTTTCACTGTATTTGCTCCAACAAATGATGCTTTTGGAAGCTTATTAACTGAACTTGGTGCAAGTGGACTAGGAGACATTACAGAGCCTGTTTTAAAAGCAACGTTAGACCACCATGCAGTAGCAGCTGCTAATGTACGTGCTGAAGATTTAATGGATGACATGACAGTTGGAACTTTAGGAGGAGACATTACAGCAAATGTAACTGGTGGGGCTACGTTAACAGATTCTAATGGCAGAATAAGCAATATTGTTAAAGTGAATGTACAGGCAGCTAATGGTGTAATTCACGTAATTGATAAAGTGGTGTTACCAAACCTAGATTAAAACATTATAATTAATTTGAATAAACAAAGTTTAGTTTAGTTAGAAGTAAGTCCTAGTCAGACTTATGAAAAAAGGCTCCTTAGTTAAGGAGCCTTTTTATTATTGCTTTTTTTCTTTTTTGGAGCACTAAAATTGGTCTCTTTTGTTAGTTTACCATCTTCGTAATATTTCCACACACCCACTTTTTTACCACGCTCATATCTTCCTTCTGCTAGCAACTCTGCTTTTGGGCTATAATATTTAGCTATACCATGAAGTTCACCATTATCATACATAAACTCTTTTAAAACAACACCCTTAACCGAATACCAAAGTGATTTACCTTGTTGTTTGCCTCCAACATAATTAACACGTTCTGCAACGGTGCCTTCTGGGTAATAAACTAGTTTTTCGCCTTCTAATTCTCCTTCATCATTATAGTTTTCCAAAGTCATTACCTTATCAGACTTATTATGGTAATACACCCATTTTCCAACATATAGCTTCCCAACCATTTTACCTTCGCTAATCACTTTTCCGTTGGATGCCAAAAACTTAACTTCGGCACTATTATCGTTAGGGTTAAACGTTTTAGTTGCCGTGAGTACACTTTTCTTTTTTACAAGTTTATAAAACTTAAACTCCCCTACTTCCTTCCCATGCTCAAAAGTGCCTTGATAACGGATTTGTTTGGTTCCTTCAAAATTCTTTTTCCAAACACCATCACGCTTACCATTTGCATCAAACTGATTAACATTTTGAGCAAACGTAATAGCATTTATAAAAATTAGTAGAAACGTGAACTTTACATTCATTTTTAAAATCAATTTTATATGTGTTTAACGTTACAATTTTACGAAAATTGTTAAAACAAAAAAAGCCACCTTTAAGGTAGCTTTTTCAGTAATTGTTACGTTTATTTTTTTCTATTTTGTTGTTGTCGTTTTTGCTCTTCAGCTTTTTCCATCATTTCCGACATACGGCGCTGAAACTTACTTTGCTTTTTTGGTTGCTTTTTCTTCTCTTGAATTTGTGCATGAATTTTATCTTCATCTAAAATATAATTCTTAATTACAAGCATAATTCCAATAGTAATTAAGTTAGAGATAAAGTAGTATAAACTTAATCCTGCTGCATATTGATTAAAGAATACCATTAACATTAATGGTGAAAAGTATATCATATACTTCATCATTTTTTGCATATCAGGCATTCCTTCTTGTGTTGGCTGTGACGCCACTTGCTGTCCTGTGGTCATTTTCATATAAAAGAAAATAGCAATACCTGCTAATATTGGAAATAAACTAACATGGTCACCATAAAGTGGAATCCTAAATGGTAATTCAGCAATAATGTCATACGATGATAAATCTTCTGCCCAAAGGAAACTTTTTTGACGTAACTCTATGGCAGTTGGAAAAAACATAAACAATGCATAAAACACTGGCAATTGTAGTAGTGCTGGCAAACAACCACTCATTGGGCTTGCTCCCGCTTTACTGTACAACGCCATGGTTTCCTTTTGCTTTTTCATTGCATTATCCTTGTATTTTTTGCTAATCTCAGTAATCTCAGGTTTTAAAATTTTCATTTTTGCCTGAGATAAATATGATTTGTATAGTACTGGTGACAATACCAATCGCACTACAATGGTCATAATGATAATAGCAATTCCGTAAGGAAAAACACCACTTAAGAAACCAAATAATGGAATGAATAAGTTCTTGTTTATCCATCCAAAAATTCCCCATCCATAAGGAATACTTTCTTCAAGATTTCTGTCATAGGCTTTTAAAACCCTACCATCTGTTGGTCCATAATACATATCCATAGACTCACTTAACTCTCCTGCATCCAACTTTAATGGAATTGAAGACGTGTAGCTTTTTGTGTACAGAGTATCAATATCTTCATCAATTACTAAAGTTTCAGAAGCTATAGAGGCTATTTCAAAAGGATTATCTGTTAATAGAATAGAGCTAAAGAAATGTTGTCTATACGATAACCAAGTTACATCTTCTACAATATCTTCATCATTTCCAGCTTGCGATAACTTACTTATTTTATCACCATTTTCATATTCGTGAGTTAAACGCGTATATCTATTTTCATAAGAAATACTTTTAGCTTGACGACGCCCTTTTAATTTCCAATCTAGTCGAACATCTTGAGAGCTATTGATAACATTGCTTAATCCTTGCGAACGCACATCAAACCCTAACATATAGTCGTTAGGTTTCAACTCGTATCTATATTCTAAAAACTGTGTTTCAGACACTTTCAATTTCATTGATAGTATTTGGTTATCACCGCTTTTGGTCAATGTTGGTTGAAAGTATAAATCTTTTGTGTTTAAGGTTCGATTATCTGTCGTTCCAAAGTTGATATTAAAAATAGCATTTTGGTCTTTAATTAAATACACAGGAACAGAATCAAAATCGGTAAACTGTTTTAGTTTTACTTCTTCAAAATAACCACCTTTATTATTTACGGTAATTTTTAATACATCATTTTCAAGAACTGTTGTATTATCTTGGGCAGAAGGCAAAGATGCCGAATAGGCAAATGCTCCGATTTTATTTTGCAAATTGGCTAACTGCGTAGAATCGGTTGTTTGCGTTGCAGTAAAATCGGCAGGTGTTGCTTTAAAATCATCCTTAGCTTCATTAGCAACTTTTTCAGCTTCAATTTGTTCTTGCTGCGCTTCTTCTTGTGCTTGTAGCTCTTCAGGTGTAGGCTTATTTTGATAGAGCATATATACTAATATCAATGCAATAAGTACAAAACCTATGATTGAATTAATGTCTAATTTTTTTTCTTCCATTGTATTTTATGTTTCTCCTCCTTTTTAAGGAGGAGATTTAAGAGGTGGTTATTATTTAAATTCTTGTTTTATTGCTTCTAAAATTAAATCTAGGTTTTTAAAAACGTCATCATTACTAAATCTAATAACTTTAAAACCTAGTTTTTCTAATTCTTTTGTTCTTTTATAATCATAGTCATTGTTAACACTATTATCGTGAACTTTACCATCAATCTCTACTATCAACTTTTCGCTTGGACAATAAAAATCAACAATATAATTTTCAATGCTATGCTGTCTTCTAAATTTTCTATTATCTAATTGACTTCGTTTTAATGCTTGCCACAACTTAGTTTCAGCTTTCGTTGCATTGTTTCTTAATTCCTTTCTAAACGTTTTTAGATACTTTCTGTTATGAATTTCATTATTCATAGGTTTAAAATTGAATTAATAACCACTCCGTCTTTCAGACACCTCTCCTTAAAAAGGAGAGGACAGCTTTTACCTAACAAAAAGCTATCCATTATCTTGTTTATGCCATACTGACATTGTTTTTTGCTTTAGAATATTTAAGGGCTGCTTTTACAAATGCCACAAATAATGGATGCGGATTTGCAACAGTACTTTTATATTCTGGGTGGTATTGTACGCCTACAAACCATGGGTGGGTGGGGATTTCGACAATTTCTACTAATCCAGTTTCAGGGTTTATTCCTGTAGCTTTCATACCAGCTGCTTCAATTTGCTCTCGATAATCGCTATTAAATTCGTATCTGTGTCTGTGACGTTCCTCAATCTTGTCAGTGTCATACACTTTAGCTGCAATACTATCTTGCTCTAATTTACAATCCCAAGCACCTAAACGCATAGTACCTCCCTTATGAGTCACACTTTTTTGTGCTTCCATAAGGTCAATTACTGGATTATTTGTTGACTCTTCCATTTCGGTAGAGTTAGCATCAGTTAAACCTAAAATGTTTCTTGAATATTCTATCACTGCCATTTGCATACCCAAACAAATACCTAAAAATGGAATGTTTTGTTCACGCACAAATTTTACAGCCTCAATTTTCCCTTCTATACCACGTTCTCCAAAACCTGGAGCCACCAATATACCATCTAAATGCGATAGCTTTAGTTTTATATTTTCATCATTTAAATATTCGCTGTGTACAGATTCTACATTTACTTTCACTTCATTCGCCGCTCCAGCATGAATAAAAGCTTCTAAAATAGATTTATACGAATCTTGTAACTCTACATACTTGCCAATTAAACCAATGGTTACTTCGCCCTTTGGGTTTTTATGACGCGATAAAAATTCGTTCCATTGTGTTAAATCTGGAGTGTCGCTTTGCAAATCGAGTTTTTTAAGTACTACTTTATCTAGACCTTGTTCCAGCATTAAATTAGGGACATCGTAAATGGTAGATGCATCGATAGATTGTATAATAGCCTCTTCACGAACATTACAAAATAATGCTAGTTTACGACGCAAATCTGATGGCAATTCATGCTCGGTTCTACACACCAAGATATCTGCCATCACTCCGCTTTCCATCAATGTTTTTACACTGTGCTGTGTTGGTTTGGTTTTTAATTCGCCTGCAGCAGATAAAAATGGCACTAATGTTAAATGAATAACAATGGCGTTATGTTCACCTAAATCCCATTTAAGCTGACGTACTGCTTCCACATAAGGCAATGACTCAATATCACCAACGGTTCCGCCAATTTCAGTAATAACAATATCGTAATCACCAGAATTTCCTAATATTTGAACACGGTTTTTAATTTCATCGGTAATATGCGGAATGACTTGAACTGTTTTTCCCAAAAACTCTCCACGTCGCTCTTTTTCAATCACGCTTTGATAAATACGTCCTGTAGTAACATTATTAGCTTGAGATGTTGGCACATTTAAAAAACGCTCGTAGTGACCTAAATCTAAGTCGGTTTCGGCACCATCATCAGTTACATAGCACTCACCATGTTCGTATGGATTTAATGTGCCTGGGTCAACATTTATGTAAGGGTCTAGTTTTTGAATGGTCGTTCTGTAACCTTGAGCCTGAAGTAGTTTAGCTAAAGACGCTGCGATAATACCTTTACCGAGCGACGAGGTTACACCTCCTGTTACAAAAATATACTTAGTGGTTGTAGTCATATTGCGCTTATAAACGCAGGCAAATTTACAAAATTTCTACACTTATTTCGGTATTGTTGGTTATTTATAAGTTATTGTTAATAACCTTTACTAGTATCTTATTTTTTAAACAGTAGCCATTGATATTCTTACTTAAAAATACTAACTTCGTTTAATGTAGTGTGTAAACGATTAAAAAAGTTTATACGCAAAAAGTTGGCATTAATACACGAAAATACTCTTAATGGGGAATGAAACTTGGAAAAATAAAGCTGAATTAAGAAAAGAATGGTGGAGAAAAAAACGTCTGAATTATAATGTTGGATTAATAGTTAGTGGAATATTAGCATTTATTCTATATCTAATTATTGTGGAGTTTATCGTAATGAAAAGCGAGAAAAATTGGGAAGGAGAACTAACAATTTTCACAATACTTTTTCAAGGAATTGGATATTTAATAATGATTGGAATTGCAAATCTATTCTATTATTTGGGACCAGTTTCTGAATTAATAATTGAATCTAAAAATTCAGAAAAATATAGAAACTTGACTTATAAAATTGGATTTTGGTTTTCGTGTGGAGTTCCATTTTTAATTCCAATAAGTCTTTTTATTGAATTCATCTGAATTAAAAATATTAAGTAGAAAATTTAAAAAAGCACATAATACCAACAAAATACTGTGGTAAAAACCAAGTGAAAAAATCCATACCTTTTAAAAGTTGTGAGTAATTATGAGAAAACTAACTACACTATTTTTTATTGTCATGGGAGTTGTGAGTTGTTCAACTTCAAAAATAGTTTCCGAAAGTGGAGATGGAGTTGGAATTAAGAGAAAAACATCTAATCCAAATACACCTTATATATACAAAAATGGATTTAAGGATTTTGAAATTGTACCAATTTTAACAATTCAAGGAAATGATTCAACATATATAAATGAGTTAAGGTTCAATGCCGTTTTCTCAGCAATGTATACAAAAAAACTAATGTTTGATAAATTTGGAAAATGGGACAAAGAAATAAGACCAAATAATGAAAGACATCCAATATTGGTATGGGAAAAGATAAAATTATTTGACAATAAAAATAAAGTTTATTCTATTGCTACAGATGGAGCTGAAAGTATGGAGGGAATATATGCTTCTGTTATTATTTTTGATAGTAAAAACAAAGATTGCCTAACTGAAGATAGTTCTGAAAAGGACTCTATTATAAGCTTTTTTTCAAACGGAATACAAAATTTGAGTTCGAATAAGAAATTTTATAATATCTATTGGAAAATGGTCAAAGGATATAACATAAATAATCGTTAACTTAACCCATAACTGATAGTTATTTTAGACCATTTATCGAAACCAAAAATCATAATCTTTAATAATTATCTAACTTTACACATAGTTAAAATAGCTCATGAAAAAGCCCTTTCTATTAAGTTTTGTAATTATATTATTTATATCCTGCAAAAAGGATACTATAAGTGAGCTAAATCCTCTAGATACTATTTTTGAAAATGCGTCTCAAAATGAAAATCTAAGATGCCTTATTGTTTACAAAGATGGTAACATTGTTAAAGACGATTATTTTATTGGCACTTCTCAAACACCTCATGATGTTCGCTCAGTGACCAAAAGTATAACAGCTACACTAACAGGAATTGCCATTGACAATGGTTTTTTAGCATCAGAAAATGAAAATATTAACAGCTATCTAACACCTTATGTAAACCCTATTAATGCAACTTGGTCTAACGTTAAAGTAAGAGATGTAATTTCTATGACGACTGGTATTACTGTTGATGAACTTGCAAACCCATCGGAATATGTTAATTGGTTTTATAATGCTCCCAATCAATTAGATTACACTTTAAACATTCCTATTGAAAATAATCCTGGAGAGGTATTTACTTATAATTCTGGTATTACTCATTTAATGTCTGCTGTAATAACTCAATCTACTAATTTAACGACAGAACAGTTTGCAAAAGATTATTTATTCAACCCTCTTAACATAAACAATTACTCGTGGGAAACAGACAAACAAGGTGTTTATAATGGAGGTGCTGGATTACAAATTTCTCCTCGTGATATGCTGAAGGTTGGTCAGTTATATTTAAACAATGGCGAATTTAATAATACAAGAATAGTATCGGAAGAATGGATATCGAAAGCTAGTTCTTTTAAGGTTTCAACAAATTCTGCACAATCATTTGGTCCAAATTATGGGTACTCATGGTGGATTGGGAATGCACATAACCACGATTATTTTTTTGCCAATGGTTATGGAGGTCAGTTTATTGTAATAGTGCCAGATAGTAATTTAATAGTAATTGCAACCAACAATTGGTCTGGAGTGCCCACCACAACAGCCAATGAGCAATGGTACAATACTATAGATATGATAATAAATGAGATTATTCCGTTGTACTAGCTTGTAACAACGAATGAGAATTATTTAACGGTCTTTCGTTGTATATTCCTCACCAACTCCTCCAATCCATTCACTTTTAACTCGTAAACTGTAGCTAGCATCTCGCCTATTTGACCTTTTGGAAAGCCTTTATTTCTATACCAAACTATGTAATGCTCAGGTAAGTCAATCATGTATCTGCCCTTGTATTTTCCATAAGGCATTTTTGTGTTTGCTAGTTTTACCAGAAATTGTTTGCTTTTATTTTGATTGAGCATTAGATTTTTAAAATTAAAAGATTGCTTCTGCCAACGATAAATGTTGCCCTCGCAATGACGTTACGAACTATATCGTGATAATTTATTAAGTGCCTCGACAATTTTAACTTGCCATTCTTGTTGTTTTTCTAAATCTTGAGAATGCCTAGTTTCAGCATCATACTTTTTTTGAAACGCTTCCAGTTCTTTATTGATGTCTTCATGTAAACGATTCATTTGAGCATCAATATTCATTGTGAATCTTGTTTTTTCAATACGCTGTCTAAACATACGTGCATGAAGTTCGGTAATATCAAAATGCAATCGTTCGTGGTTTAAAACGTTATTATCTGCTCTGTCTTTTAAATACCAAGATTTGTTTGGGTAGAAATCGGCACGCACATTATAATGATAATCTATTAATCGTGTATTGGATTTTTTTGTGGAATAGCTAAACGTAATACCAGATGCTGTAACTGCTACCGAATTATTCCTGGGTTTTGGTTCGCCACGAAAATCGCTCCATTCCAATCGGTTGTTTAAATCCCAACTCATTGTTGGACCGTCTTGAAATAGGAATACAGATAAAAAACAAACTATTAAAAATTTGTACATAGCACAGCAATTAATTACAGAAAAAACGCAAAATTAATTACTATTATTGTTTTACTTCAACAATTCTAAGGTTATCGAATTTTACAATATACACGGCTTCATTGTAATAGCCTCCAAACATTTTTTTGCCATAGCGAAATTTGTTCTCGACATACTCGGTTTCAATATCACTTGAAGTAGCATCGTATAAATCATCGGCTGACGCAAGACGCAACAATACATCCATCGTTAAGTCAAACCCTCTTATAGCAAAACGATTTGGCGTAGTATAAAACTTTTTTTGATAGGCTTTAACAAACGTATCTGGTTGCTCTTGGTTAATCGGTTTGTTTGGCGAAGGATAGTGAAATTTTAACTTAGATAAGGTAATATTTGATACATTATCACGGTCAAAAGCACCATTTTTATTGGTGGTTAAGAGTACCACTTCACGTTCTATTTTATAATCTTCATCAAAGCCATTAAATCCAGAAAGCATACTTGTAACATTAGAAATAAACCCTTCATTATCTGATTCTAGAAACACCATATTTAAGCCTTCTCTTAGCTCTTTTTCAATATCGTCCTTCAAAATATAGAATTGGTCTTTCCCAGTCTCGTCATCAACACGAGAAAATATTTGCTTAGCTAAAGAAAAATCTTGTTTTAAAAGATTGTTTTCATCACGATGTTTTTGGTCTGAAATAATTAAGACACGACTTGGAATTGTATCTAACTGCTTCACAAATTCTACAATACGTTTACGCTTTAAATCGCTAGTTGGAATGGTTTGGAAAACATTGTTATATAAATTACTAGCTTCGGTTACTGGTGATACCATTGGTACATTATCACGACGTAACATAGCAGCAGCACGGTCAAAACTTTTTGCACCAAACGGTCCTATTACTGCATCGTAATTTGAAAAATCGTTAGCGTTAATTAAATCTATAACCTCACTTGCACTCACTTTAGTATCATACACATCCAGCTTAGTGGATATACCTAATTGCTTAGCAGAATCTATAGCCATCAACACACCTGTATAAAAATCCAAAGCCCTTGTAGTTATTGCATTTTCGTTACTTAGCATATCTTTAACATCTTCAGTGTCATTTACATTAAAACGGTTAAGCCTAAAAGGCAACATTACTGCTAGTTTTTTTGTTTCGTAGTTATTAATTTTATCAACTAATACTGAACGAGTCACATCACCTAAAGCACTATTGTCATTAACATCCTTAGGTACTTTTAATATCATACCTAACTTCAACCCTCCGTCTTTAAGTTCAGGGTTTAGACGTTCAAGTTCTTCTTTGGACAGTCCTAGTTTTCTATCAAGAGCCATAAAGCCTTCTCTTTTTAGTACCGTATAATAGCCAAATTCATCATCAATCTCCTTTTCTTCGTTATTGGCAATATTTGGGACATTTATTTTTTGACCAACCTGCAAGGTGTCTACCATTTTAGGGTTAAGTTTTTCTAACTCATCAACTGTAATTCCAAATTTATAAGCTATACGCCACTTACCTTCTTTGGGTTGTACTTGGTAGCTTCTTAATGTATTTTGTAGAGTTGTAGTTTCATTTACTTTATCATATCTAGGGATATTAATTCTGTCTCCCTTTCTTAAGTTTTCAGAATATAAACGGTTGTTATGTTTTTTTAAATCATCAACCGTCACATTATATTTCTTACTAATACTATATAAAGTTTCTTTACGCTTTACTTTATGCGTTTTATAACCAACTAGTTTTGTTACTTCTGCTTCTACTGGTTTTTCTAACAACTTAGATTCTGGTATAATAATAACCATGTTAGGCTGCAAGTTGTTCTTAGCATCAGGGTTTAAAGCATAAATATCGTATGGTGTTACCATATATGTTTTGGCAATACTCTCAATGGTTTCACCTTTTTTAACCTTGTGTGTTTTATAATCTTGTGCCATAGCAGATATGCTAAACAGCATTATAAAACTAAAACTAACTAAAAACTTCTTCATATGTTATTTTTAAATATATACGTAAATTATGCTTACATAGACTTAGACACGAGCAGGTCACATATATTATTTTTTACTCTTTACGCAGCCATTGACTACCGATTGAATACTGCAACTGTAAACTGAATCATTCCCATTCAATAGTTGCTGGTGGCTTTGAGCTAATATCATATACTACTCTATTAACGCCTTTCACCTTATTTATTATATCGTTTGATGTTTTTTGCAAAAACTCATACGGTAAATTTACCCAATCGGCTGTCATACCATCGGTACTTTCTACAGCTCTTAATGCGACGCATTTTTCGTATGTACGCTCATCTCCCATCACACCAACACTATTTACTGGAAGCAACATGGCACCAGCTTGCCATACTTTATCGTACAAATCCCATTCTTTTAATCCGTTGATAAAAATGGCGTCAACTTCTTGTAATATACGAACTTTTTCAGCGGTTATATCGCCTAAAATTCTGATGGCTAAACCAGGACCTGGAAATGGATGACGACCTAAAAGCTCTTTATTCATTCCCATAGAAGCACCTACACGTCTTACCTCATCTTTAAACAAAGCTTTCAACGGTTCCACTATTTTTAGTTTCATAAAATCTGGTAATCCACCAACATTATGATGACTTTTAATAGTCGCACTTGGTCCTCCAGTTGCCGAAACACTTTCAATCACATCAGGATAAATAGTGCCTTGTGCTAACCAAGTGACATCCTCAATTAAATGGGCTTCATCATCAAACACTTCAATGAACGCGCGACCTATAGCTTTACGCTTTTTTTCTGGGTCGCTCTCTCCAGCAAGTGCATCCAAAAAGCGTGCCGAAGCATCAACACCTTTTACATTAAGTCCCATCCCTTCATATTGTTTGAGCACACTTTCGAACTCATTTTTACGAAGCAATCCGTTATTTACAAAAATGCAATACAGGTTTTTTCCAATGGCTTTGTGCAGTAAAATAGCTGCTACTGATGAATCCACACCACCAGACAACCCAAGAACAACCTTATCGTTTCCTATTTTAGCTTTTAAATCTTCGACAGTTTCTTCTACAAAAGCATTTGGTGTCCAATCTGGAGTTACATTAGCAATACCAATCAAGAAATTTTCTAATAATTGTTTCCCATCTTTTGAATGATATACTTCTGGATGAAACTGAATGGCGAATGTGGTTTCTCTATTAATTTTATAAGCTGCATTTTGTACGTCGTGTGTACTTGCTAGTAATTCTCCATTTGTTGGCAATTCTTTTATCGTATCGCTATGGCTCATCCAAACTTGAGAACCTTCAGAAATACCTTTAAAAAAGGCTTCACTTTCTTTTATGTACGACAAGTTTGCACGTCCATACTCCCTTGTGTTAGAAGGTGCCACATTTCCACCTGAAAAATGTGCTAAATATTGTGCGCCGTAGCAAACTGCCAATAATGGTTTCTTGGCTCTTATATCAGACAAATCAGGATGCAAAGCTTCGTCACCTCTAACTGAAAATGGACTTCCAGAAAGTATGACTGCTTTGTAATCGTCTATGTTTGTTGGTATTTTATTGAATGGATGAATCTCGGAATAGATGTTGAGTTCCCTCACTCTGCGCGCAATAAGCTGTGTGTATTGCGATCCGAAGTCTAAAATTAGTACCTTATCGTGTTGCATGTGCAAAAGTAATGATTTGCTGTTTTTTAGCAACTTTTAAAATGGAAATTTTTATGACTTTTCTACAAGTTTTTAACAACAGGTAAACCGACTTTAAGCCATCGTATCCAATATCATTTGTATATCCTCCTCAGTCGTATCTGGGTTAATAAAACAGAAACGTGACACTGTTTCAAAAGTATCACCATTTTTCCATTTTGTTGGTGTTACTAATGCAAAACCTTTGTCATGATTGTCGTAAGTCCAATTAGTGTAATCTTCTGGTTGCCATCCTATTCTTCTATATAATACGCAAGACAAACTTGGTTCTCTTACCAGTTCCACATTAGGATTGTCTTCAATCATTTTACCAGCAATTTGCGCTAATTCAATACCACGTTCAACCGCTTCTTTATATCTGTCCGTGCCATGTGTGGCTAACGAAAACCATAAAGGTAATCCTCTAACACGACGTGTTAACTGTATTTGATAATCGGTTGGATTGAATCCATGCGCGCCTTCATCCTTAAAAATATCTAAATAAGAACCTTGTTGTGAATGCGCGTTTTTAGCCAACTCAGGTTTTTTATAAATCACAGCACCACAATCGTAAGGCGAAAACATCCATTTATGAGGGTCGATAGTGATACTATCTGCTCTTTCTATGCCATTAAACAAATGACGAACAGAATCTGCCACTAAGGCACCTCCACCGTAAGCTGCATCTACATGAAACCAGATTCTCTCAGCATCACAAACCTCAGCAATGCCTTCTAAGTCATCAATAATTCCTGCGTTGGTAGTGCCTCCTGTAGCTACTACTGCAAACAAGCGTTTTCGTTGGTGGAAATTTAAATTATCGATGGTTTCGCGAAGCGCAGTTCCTGTTAATTTTTCTTCAGTATCAACTAATAAAATATCCACATCTGCCACTTTTGCCATGGCTTTAACCGAAGAATGTGCTCCAATAGATGTGATAATCAAACCCTTTTCTCTTTTGTATGTATCATCTTCTCGCCAATGTTCACGAGCTGTTACGATAGCAGATAAATTTGCGGCTGTCCCTCCACTTGTAAAGACTCCAAAAGCACCTTCTGGTAATCCTGTTAAAGACACAATCCATTTCATGGCTTCGTTTTCACAAAAAATACCTCCTGCGCCTTCCATCCAATACGCTCCATGAATACTTGATACAGACGTTACCAAATCAAACATTACGCCTGCACGTGTAGGTGCTGCTGGCACAAACGCCAAATTACGTGGATGGTCCACAGGTACATTTGCTTTAGCCAAATGCTCTTTCCATAATTGAAACGCCTTTTCGCCACCAATACCTTCATCAGTGATTGTTTCACCAACTAAGCTTTTTAATACTTCGGCTTTTTGGGGCTTGCCTATTTTTTGTTTTGTATGTGAAATTCGATCAATAGCGTATTTCATGACGTCCATGGTCATTTCAATAAGCTCAAAATCTATCTTATGCATGTGTTATAGTTCTAATATTAAAAAATCGCCCTTTAGAGGTTGCAAATTTAATACTAACTGTTGGATTAATTGGTCTCCAAACTCAAGATAAAGTTCAGAAAAATTCAAATTTCGTTCTTGTAAGCTTTGACCAGGAAATAATTGATTTTGAATATCGGTAATTCGTGAAATCTGGTCTTTTAATTTTCGCTTTTGAGCCTTTAGTAAACGCTTTTCCAAATTAGCTAAACCTTTAATCTGTTTTTTTTCTTGTGCAGCAACTGCTCCCAAGAAAGATTTGTCGGTTTTTTCGGCTAATTCGTACAATGCCTTGAACTGTTGTTGCAAATGCTCTTTTTGAGACGAAAAATCGATGTCGATGGTTGATAATCGTCTTACTTGATTATTTACCAAACTATTTTGCTTTTGAAATAACTCATTTAAAGACACACCTAATTTTTCTAACTTTTGAGTTTGCTTTTTAGTAATGATTAATGCTGAATTCCGTAATAGCAATATTGGAAAAGGTACGTCAACTTTATTAAAATATGCCTTCAATTGAAACCAATATGCCAATTCGCCGCCACCTCCAATATAACAAAGGTTTGGTAAAATTACTTCTTGGTATAATGGACGCATAATCACATTTGGACTGAATCGCTCAGGCATCTCATTGAGGTGTTCAAGCAATTCTTTTTTACTCCAAGTAATATTGGTGTTTAAAACTTTATAAATGTCGTTTTCAAAAACGATGCGTTCACGTAAATTGTCTTTTAAATAAAATAAATTAATTTCTCTTGGGTTGACTTGAATTTTATAATCGCTCGCCAAATCATTGATTCGCTGATTTGTTTGCGATACCGCTTTATAGGAGGTTTGATTTAAAAGCTCTTCTTTAACATAAGGAATGAACAACCTTTTTAAATCTTGATTATTTGCATCAACTATTACTAAACCAAGGTCTTTAAATAACTCATTAGCAATAAATCTAGTGGCATCAGCAAGATTATCATGGTTTACGTAACCATTTTTAAAGAGTTCTTTTAAAAAATCAGCATTTTTTCCTTGTCCCAATTCCTTAGAAAACGTTTCAAAAACTTTATCCAATCCTTTTGTATCCAATTCGCCCACACCTCCACTAGCGTCTCTGTTCCATCTAACTTTTTTTCCTTGAAAATTAAAATAGTTAATCTCATCAAAATCGTGGTCTTCACTAGCCATCCAATAAATAGGCACAAAATTGTACTTAGGGTATTTAGCTTTTAATTCTTTAGTGAGATTTATGGTCGAAATAATTTTATAGAGAAAATACAAAGGCCCAGTAAACAAATTAAGCTGATGCCCAGTAGTGATGGTAAATGTATTTTCTTTTTTAAGTAGTTGAATATTATGCTTCGTCAAGTCAGAAGCATCAAGATTTGCGTATTGAGATTCTAACGCATCAGCTAAAATAGTTCTCGACTCAGCTGGAAAAGACAACGACTTTTCCTCAATCTGGTCTTCAAAATTTTCAATCTTAGGAAAACGGTTATAAAACGGTTGTAATTCTTGACGTTCATCAAGGTAATCACATATTAAGGAAGAAAAATAATTAGTGTCTCTAAACGAAATACAATCGGTTGGCATAGTTAGCTTTGAATTCTTTTGTAAATATACTGCTCTTTTATCTATTTAAAATTTTCACTTGGTTAAAAAAAGACTAAAATTTGGTGGTTTTCATTAAACGCTAAATTTTTCCAAAAAACAGGAGCAAAACTTCTAATGTTCGCTTAGGGTTTATATCTTTATAGCTACTATTTTTTAAATCAACCAATAATGCAAAATTTTTATAGAATCGTATTAGTCGTTTTATGCTCTGTTTCCATTACAATGGCACAACAACTTAAAACACCAAGTGAGTTTTTAGGCTATGAATTAGGAACTCAGTTTTCAAGGAACCATCAAGTTGTAGATTATTTTAAACATGTTGCTTCAGCAATGCCAAATCAAGTGAAACTTGAACAATATGGTGAAACTTACGAGCGCAGACCTTTGATTCATGCTTATATTTCTTCAGAAGAAAATATGAAAAACCTTGAAACCATCAGGGAAAATAATTTAAAAAATGCTGGTATTATATCTGGAACACCTTCAAGTACTGATATTGCCATTGTTTGGTTAAGTTATAATGTTCATGGTGATGAGGCCTCAAGCACAGAAGCTTCCATGGCAACCATATACAAATTACTTACTGAAAGACAAGACTTACTAGAAAATACAGTCGTTATTATTGATCCTTGTATTAATCCTGACGGACGCGACCGTTATGCCAATTGGTACAACGAGACTAAAAGTACACCTTTTGACATAGACCCGCAAAGTAGCGAGCATTCTCAACCATGGCCAGGTGGAAGAGCAAATCACTACTTGTTTGATTTAAATAGAGATTGGGCTTGGACTTCACAAAAAGAGTCAATTGCTAGAATAAAAGTTTACAATAAGTGGATGCCACAAATTCATGTAGATTTCCATGAACAAGGCATCAATAACCCTTATTATTTTGCTCCTGCTGCTCAGCCATATCATGAATTAATAACTGATTGGCAAAGAGATTTTCAGTTCCAAATAGGAAGAAATCATGCTAAGTATTTCGACCCTCAAGGTTGGTTGTACTTTACTCGTGAAAGCTTCGATTTATTGTACCCAAGTTATGGAGATACCTATCCAACGTATATGGGAGCTATTGGTATGACTTACGAACAAGCTGGTGGAGGTCGTGGCGCTTTAGGTGTTAACACATCTGAAGGCCCTGTACTTACTTTAAAAGATAGAATTGCACATCATACAACTACTGGATTATCAACCGTTGAAATATCTTCAAAAAATGCTGTGAAATTAAATGAGGAATTCAACAAATTCTTTAATAATTCAGGTTTAAAATACAAGAGTTATGTCATGTCTGGAAACCCAGAAAAAATTGATGCTTTAAAAACCTTATTGGATAGACACGAAATTGCGTATGGATATGCTACTGGCAAAAAAGTAACAGGACATAAGTATTCTACTAACGCATCTGGAAGTATGAACACTACTTCTAACGATTTGGTTGTAAGTACTAATCAACCAAAAGGTAAAATGATTAAAGCCTTGTTTGAGCCAAATGCCAAATTAAGCGATTCATTAACCTATGATATTACAGCGTGGAGTTTACCTTATGCTTATGGGTTAGAAACGGTTGCTAGTACGAGTTTAGTTAGTTCACAATCCCGACTTGCTCCCCCTCCTCCGCCTCCTCCACTATCTAAAACTTATGGCTATGTAAGTGATTGGAATTCGTTAAATGACGCTAAATTTCTTGCAATGTTATTAAACAATGATATTAAAGTACGTTTCAACCACGAACCATTTTCGCAAAACGGAAATACATTTAAAAGAGGCTCACTTATCATTCTCCAACGAGATAATACACACATAAAAAACTTTATAAACGAGTTAGTTGAAATCGCAGGAAAAAATAAACAACGTTTAACTGAAATACATACAGGCTTTTCCGATATGTTCCCAGACATGGGTTCATCGTCTATTAGATTGATTAACAAAACCCGAATTGCCATGATTTCTGGTGAAGGCACATCATCGTTAAGCTATGGTGCTACGTGGCATTTCTTTGAGCAACAATTAAAGTACCCTGTAACGTCTATCAATTCTAAAAACTTTGGTTTTGTAAATCTTGATGCTTACGATGTATTGATTTTACCTAGCGGAAGTTATAGAAGTATGCTCAATGACAGTGGTATGAAAAAATTACAAGACTGGATGCGAGCTGGCGGAAAAGTAATTGCTATAGACAGAGCTTTAAGCACCTTTGCAGGTAAAAGTGGTTTTGGTTTAAAATACAATGAGAATGATAACGATGATGACTCCAACAACCTAATTCCGTATGCCGATAGGCAACGTGAATCTGCCAAGAATATGATTACTGGTGCTATTTTTAAAACCAAGGTAGACAACACACACCCAATGGCTTATGGGTATTCTAACGAGTATTTTACACTAAAATTAGGAGGCACATCTTATAGTTTGTTAGACAGAGGCTCCAATGTTGCACATATTGGCGATAACGTTATGAAAGTATCTGGTTTTGCTGGAAGTAAAGCTTTAAAAGGACTTAAAAATTCTCTCGTTTTTGGTGAAGAACGTCAAGGAAGAGGAAGCATTATATATATGGTAGACAACACACTATTTAGAAGTTTCTGGGAAAATGGAAAACTGTTTTTTGTAAACGCTGTGTTCTTTGCTAATAACTAAAAATCAATCAAAATGAAAATCACTAAAACACTATTAATCCTATTAGCTTTTATCGTTGCATCTTGTGCTAACGATTCAAAAACTTCAACTGATGACAAAGAATTTAAAGTAGAATTTGAAGAATTTACACTAGACAATGGCTTGTCTGTTATTTTTCACGTAGATAGGTCAGACCCTGTGGTTGCAGTCGCTTTAACGAGTCATGTTGGTTCAGCAAGAGAAATTGAAGGTCGTACAGGATTTGCGCATTTATTTGAGCATTTATTATTTCTGGAATCTGAAAACTTAGGAAAAGGTGGCTTAGATAAAATGAGTGCACGAATTGGTGGTTCAGGAGCTAATGGGTCAACCAGTAGAGACCGTACCAACTATTTTCAAACCGTGCCAAAAGATGCACTTGAAAAAATGATTTGGGCTGAAGCTGATAAACTAGGGTTCTTTATTAATACGGTAACTGAACCTGTTCTAGCCAAAGAAAAGCAAGTAGTTAAAAACGAAAAACGACAAGGTGTTGACAACAATCCTTATGGACACACTCAATACGTCATTGATAAAAATTTATACCCTGAAGGTCATCCTTACAGTTGGCAAGTTATTGGGTCGCTTGAGGACTTACAAAATGCCACACTTCAAGATGTCAAAGATTTTTACAACCGTTGGTATGTTCCTAACAATGTAACCTTAACGATTGCTGGAGATTTTGATACTGCACAAGCAAAACAATGGGTTGAAAAATATTTTAGCGAAATAAAACGTGGTGAGGATATTCCTAAAATGGACAAGCAGCCTGTGGAGTTAAAAGAAACCAAAAAACTGTATTACGAAGATAATTTTGCAAGATTACCACAACTTACTATGGCATGGCCTGGAGTATATCAATATCATGACGATTCGTATGCATTGAGTGTGTTGGCTAGTTATTTATCAAGAGGTAAAGGTGCGCCTTTATATAAATCGATTGTTGAAAAACATCAGCTTGCAAGTAATGTGAGTTTATCTCAATATAATTCTGAAATTGCTGGACAAGTAATGCTTCGTGTTACAGCATTTAATGGTACAAAGCTAGATAATGTACAAAGTGCCATTAATGAAGCATTTGCAACGTTTGAAGCCGAAGGTATTCCGCAAGCAGACCTTGACAGAATTAAAGCTGGACAGGAAACACGTTTTTACAATGGGTTATCAAGTGTTTTAGGCAAAGGGTTTCAGTTGGCACAATACAACATATTTGCCGAAGACCCTGCTTATATCAATGAAGACGTCAAAAAGATTTTGGGAGTTACTGCTGATGATGTGATGCGAGTATATAACGCTTATATTAAAAACCAAAATTATGTAGCGACAAGTTTTGTGCCTAAAGGACAAGCCGATTTAGCGTTAGCAGATTCTAATTTAGCCCAAGTTGTTGAAGAAAAAATAGTTGAAGGTGCTGAGGAAACATTTGATGCTAGCATCGCTGCAACCTACGAAAAGACACCTTCAAGTTTTGACAGGTCTGTAGAGCCTCCTTATGGTGACAGTCCAGATGTGAAAGTGCCAGATGTTTGGAAAGAATCTCTATCCTCTGGAATGAAAGTATTTGGTATTGAAAACAACGAAGTGCCAATGGTACAATTCAGGATGCAAATAAAAGGTGGTATGTTGCTAGAAGACATCAATAAAATTGGCGTGTCTAATTTATTGGCAAGTATGCTCACTAAAGGCACTAAAAACAAAACACCGCAAGAATTGGAAAATGCTATTGAGAGTTTAGGTGCCTCTATTAACGCCTTTGCGTCAGATGAAGCTATCACCATTTCTGGGAATTCGTTGGCTAAAAACTACAAAGCCACTATGGCGTTGGTAGAAGAAATTTTATTGGAACCTCGTTGGGATATGGATGAGTTTGCCTTATTAAAACAAAGTACGATTAGTCAAATTCAGCGTCAAAAAGGAAATCCTAATAGCATTGCTTCTATTGAGTTTGCAAAATTGACTTATGGTGACGACCATATTTTATCTAAAAATAATGTAGGTACCGAAACTTCTGTTGGTTCAATCACTATTGAAGACCTCCAAGCCTATTATAACAACTATATATCGCCAACAGTGACTAATTTTCATATTGTAGGCGATATTTCTCAAAAAGAAGTGATTTCGTCATTAGATAATCTAAACAACAATTGGGAAGCCAAAACGGTAACCATTCCAGAAGTTGCTGAACCTGAAGCACCAACGGTTTCTAAAGTTTATTTTTACGATGTGCCAAATGCAAAGCAATCGGTTATTAGGTTTGGGTATCCTGCTTTAGCAGCCACAGATGCCGATTATTATCCTGCTAGGGTGCTTAATTACAGACTTGGTGGTGGTGGATTTGCATCGCAGCTTACGCAAGAACTTAGAGAAGGTAAAGGGTATACCTATGGCATTGGTTCTGGCTTTTCTGGGTCGACTATTAAAGGGCCTTTTACTATTTCAAGTGGTGTAAGGTCTAATGTTACTTATGAATCGGCAAGTTTGGTAAAAGAAATTGTTGAGAATTATGGCAAAAATTATACTGAAAAAGATTTAGAAATCACCAAAGGGTTTATGATTAAAAGTAACGCTAGAGCTTTTGAAACCTTAGGGTCAAAACTAGGCATGCTGAATAATATTAGCAATTATAACTTACCAGATGATTATGTAAAACAACGTGAAGCCATTGTAAAAGCAATGACCGTTGAAGACATTAAACAATTGGCTGAAAAATATTTGGATGTCAATAAAATGAACTACATGGTTATAGGTGATGCCAAAACTCAAATGGATAAATTAGAAGCATTAGGTTTTGGAAAACCGATACTTTTAAATGAGGTTGACGGAAAAGTTAATATTGAGCAGTAATGAGCAAAAAATCTTTCTGAACAATGACTTATTGGAAAAAGGATTCTATTTTAAACAACTATAATAGCAATACTAAACCTTCAGAAATCTTTAAAGAAGTATGTGATTTAATTGGAAATTACTATACTAAAAAGGGGTGGAAATATTCAAAGAGTAGACCTAAGATAATTTACAACAATAGTGACTTAACAATAGAAATTAATTTTTGGAGTTCTCGAAGTAATATGGCAGGTTCTTTTGTTCATTTGGAAATATTACCATATGTCTGTTCAAAAAAGTTAAAAAAATGGATTAAGGAAAACAAAATTGGAAGAAATCAATTTATTTATTCTCCAAAAAAATATTCTTTCAGAAATAATAATATTTATGGAATTAATGAAGAAGAATTTTCAGCTCTTTTAAATGAAATCGATAATTTTATTGAAAAAGAATTAAACATTAGAGATAATGAAGAATTCATCGAGAGAATTATTCAAAATTTGGATAACAGTATAACAGATAATTTTGTTTGTTATTTAGCAATGAAAGGCGATAAGAGAGTCTTTGATGTAATTGAAAAAAGTAATGGATTAAATATTGGCAAACAAATTATTGAAAAGTTAAAAGGTATTTAACTTTATACCAACACATTTCAATTATGAAGCTATTCAACGATACCATAGACGAAACCAAAAACCTATTACCAAAAGATGGTGTGGTTAATTACTATGGTAAAATAATTCCAGACGAATTGGCTCACTCCATTTTTCATTCCCTTCTAGAAAACTTAGATTGGAAACATGACGAAGCCACAGTTTATGGCAAACACTATGTTACCAAACGCAAAGTAGCTTGGTATGGTGATGAGTCGTTTGAATATTCCTATTCTGGAAACACCAAAAAAGCATTGCCTTTTACACCTGGTTTATTAAAACTAAAACAGTTAGTAGAACTCAAAACTGGAGACACATACAACTCATGTTTATGCAACCTCTACCACAGTGGCGAAGAAACCATGGGTTGGCATAGTGATGCCGAAAAAGATTTAAAAAAGCATGGTGCCATTGCCTCTTTAAGTTTTGGTGCAGAACGCAAATTTGCCTTTAAGCACAAACAAACCAAAGAAAAGTTAGAGTTTTTATTGGAACATGGAAGCCTATTGGTCATGAAAGGTAACACCCAAGAACATTGGTTACATCGTTTGCCGCCAACCAAAAAAATTAAAAACCCAAGAATTAATTTAACTTTTAGAACCATTGTAAAAAACAATTAAAACTATAACTTTACTCCACTTGAAAATTACAATTATGAAAAAGTTACTACTCGCAACGCTATCACTATTTTTTGTGGGACATATTACCGCACAAGACGAAGACATTGTTATTCCAGACATAAGTTTTGGCTTAAAAGCTGGACTAAACTCCATGCATAACAAAGTTGTTAATGAAACGAGTGATAATGTGCAAAAAAAATCTGGTGTGTATATTGGTGCTTTTGTTAATATACCAACATCAGAAGTGTTTAGTGTGCAACCAGAAATTATTTATTCATCTACCGAATTTCAGGGTAGAAATAATGTCAACTTATTGCATATACCAGTATTATTAAACTTTGACTTAGGGAATGATTTTTCAGGCTTTATAGGCCCTGAAGGTCAAGTTTTAATCAACCTTGGCGAAGCAGAAAATAGCGATTTGTATAACTCATTTATGTTTGGATTTACCTTTGGGGCACGATACCAAATCACGCCAAATTTCTATATTGAAGGCAGACCGTACTTTGCTTTATCAAAGTTTCTTGAAGAGGATTCTGGTTATAGAAAGTTTAATACCTTGCAAATAGGATTGGCGTTTAAGTTTTAAATTAATGTTTTGGGTTAACTATAAAAAGTAGTAACTTATAGACATTACCAACCACAATAAAATATAGTTGTCATGAAAAAAAGACATTTAAAAACAGCCGTTGCATCCCAATTAATTCTTTTTGTGTTTTTGGTTTTTAATCAGAATTCGTATGCATTAGCATTGCAGGATGATTCGCAAACTTTTGACGAATATAAAGGTCGTGTTATTGGTGATGACACAAAAAAACCTTTAGTATTTGCTGATGTTTCGGTAGTAAGCACAAACATAAGTACCATCACTAATAAAGAAGGTGAATTTACTTTAAAAGTACCTAAATCACTATCTAGTAATAGTATTAAAATCTCTTTTCTAGGTTATGAAAGTCAAGAGGTTTCTCTATCAAGTCTTAGAGGAGAAAATAATACTATCTCTTTAAATGTTATTACCACGCAACTATCACAAGTAAACATAAATGTTCCTAAAGATGCTCGTGCTCTAGTAAAAGCTACATTAGAAAATCGTGAGGAGAAGTATCTAAATAACAAAACCCTTATGACCGCTTTTTATAGGGAAACCATAAAAAAGAGAAATAGAAATGCCTCTTTAGCGGAAGCTGTGGTTAAAATTTATAAGGAACCTTACTCGACTTCTAAAAGTGACGCTGTAGAATTAATTAAATCAAGAAAAAACACAAATTATTCGAGACTGGATACACTAGCTGTAAAACTTCAAGGTGGGCCATTTAGTGCTTTGTATTCTGACATTGTTAAGTATAAAGACTACATTTTTGATAAAGAACTGTTTGATTATTATAATTTTAGTTTTGGTAATTCAACTCAAATTAATAATCGTCAGGTATATGTCGTTAATTTCGAGCAACAACCCAATATTGTAACACCTTTGTATAGAGGAAAACTTTATATTGACGCTGAAAACTTTGCATTAATAAGTGCTAACTATAGTTTAAATGTTGAAAACAAAGACGAAGCAGTAAAATTATTTGTTAGAAAAAAACCTAGACTTGTAAAAGTAGAACCAGAGGAAGCCTTATATCGTGTAGATTATAAAACGACACCTGACGGAAAATGGTACTACAGTTATAGTAATGTACAATTGGCTTTTAGGGTAAAATGGCGTAAAAAATTATTTGGCAGTACATATACCTTGAATATTGAAATGGCTATTACAGATTGGACAAAAAACATCACCTCAGCTTTAAATAGAAATAATAGAATAAGACCTACAGTTATTTTAACTGATGAAGCTTCAGGGTTTTCGGACCCAGGGTTTTGGGGAGAATACAATATTATTGAACCTGAAAAGTCTATAGAATCTGCCATTCGAAAAATTTCCAGGCAACTTGAAAAAATTGATAGTAAGAAAAAATAGCGGTTTAAACTACTTCTGCATAGAGGTCAAAATCGGCAGCATCAGTAATTTTTACTGTAGCAAACTCGCCTGTTTTTAAGTAGGTTTTTGTGGCATCAATAAGTACTTCGTTATCTACATCTGGTGAATCATATTCGGTACGACCAACAAAGTAATCGCCTTCTTTTCTGTCGATAACAACCTTAAATTCTTGTCCTATTTTTTCTTGATTTAACTCCCATGAAATCTGTGACTGAATTTCCATAATTTCATTGGCTCGTTCTTGTTTTACCTCTTGTGGTACATCGTCTTCAAGATTAAAAGCATGTGTATTTTCTTCATGCGAATACGTAAAACATCCTAAGCGTTCAAATCGCATATCAATGACCCAGTTTTTAAGTTTTTGGTAGTCTTCTTCAGTTTCTCCTGGATATCCTACTATGAGCGTGGTTCTAATAGTCATATTAGGCACTTTTGCTCTAAATTCTTTTAACAACTTTGTCGTTTTTTCTTGAGTCGTGCCACGACGCATGCTTTTTAAAATACTATCGGAAATATGTTGTAATGGAATATCTAAATAATTACAAACTTTAGGTTCACGATTCATTACATCCAACACATCCATTGGGAAACCTGTTGGGAAGGCATAATGTAAACGAATCCAATCTATACCATCAACTTTAACTAATGCTTCTAGAAGTTCGGCTAAATTTCTTTTTTTATATAAATCAAGTCCGTAATAAGTTAAATCCTGTGCAATAAGTATTAACTCTTTAACTCCATTTGCTGCTAGTTTTTCAGCTTCAATAACAATCTCTTCAATAGGAGTCGATTTGTGTTTTCCTCTCATTAAAGGAATGGCACAAAAACTACAAGGTCTATCGCAACCTTCTGCAATTTTTAAATAGGCATAATTTTTTGGCGTGGTTGTTAAACGCTCGCCAATAAGTTCGTGTTTATAGTCAGCACCAAGGGCTTTTAATAGCGTTGGCAATTCGGTTGTTCCAAAATATTGGTCCACATCAGGAATTTCTTTTTCTAAATCTGGCTTGTAGCGTTCACTTAAACAACCAGTTACAAATACTTTATCGACATCGCCTTCCTCTTTCTTTTGTAGATACTCTAAAATAGTATTAACGCTTTCTTCTTTGGCATTATTAATAAAACCACAGGTATTAATCACTACAATATTTCCTTCTTCTTCATGTACAACGTCTTTGTTGTTCGCCTTCAGTTGTCCCATCAACACTTCACTATCGTACACGTTTTTAGAACATCCTAAGGTGACTACGTTGATTTTATTTTTTTTAAGTGACTTTGTTCTCATTTCTTAATTTTGGTTTGCAAAGATACAATCTAAATTAAACCTTTCATATATTTGAGAGTCCTAATAAAAAACCTACTCATGAAAAAAGTGTACTATAATCTGTTTATTATTAGTTCCTTTATGTTTTTAGCATGTTCTACCGATGCTAATACTGATATAACTGATGACGATACAACAAACATTTCTAACACCTATTTTCCGCCAACAACTTCAAATGAATGGGAAACTATACCATTGGAAGAGTTAGATTGGAATGAAAATAATTTACAATCTCTTTTGGATTTTTTAGAACAGAAAAACACAAAAAGCTTTGTAATACTATATGATGGAAAAATAGTAGTAGAAAAATATTTTAACGGTCATAATTCAAGTTTACCTTGGTATTGGGCAAGTGCAGGAAAAACACT
>CAKZMU010000060.1 GCA_937129145.1 uncultured Lacinutrix sp.
TATGCGGAGCCGAAAAGCTGGGAAAGATGTGAAAAGAGGCGATCCTATTAATTTTAGACAAGCGATGGCATTTAAGAATTCTTATGATTACGCTGGCGCGAAAGTTTCGCTCAATACTTTTTGTAAATGGAACTCCACGGTTAAGAATAAAGAAACGAAAACGAATCCTAATATCAGACTGGTGGGTATAGATGAAAACTATCTCAGTGCTTCTGCTTATGAAATAGAAGTAGGTAGGAATTTTTCTATTAACGAAATTGAAAATGGAGATCATAAAATAATTATAGCAAGTGAAATAGTAAAACTCTTATTTGATGGCAAATCAGAGAAAGCTGTCAATCAAGTTGTACATGTCGGTAACACACGTTATAAAGTTATAGGTGTTTTAGAAAGTAAAGGGTCATCAATTCGATATTTCTCAACCTTACCTACATTTTCATTGACCGAAGCAAGCGCAACCGTACCTAGTAATGTTCCCGTTGATGGAGCTTCATAAGTCCCTAAAGTATCGGGTAGGTTTCCACCGATACAAATACTGATGTTTTCGTAAATATCTTCATCGTCATCTCGGAAATTCTCTAATGTTCTATAGTCACTTACTTGAATAGCTGAGAGAATGATTTGAAGCGCTCTACCTTCTTCAAAAGCCTTGTTGGCTTTGCTCTGCGCTGTACTAATATTATTATAGACTTCGCTTTCCAAACCATTGACAAATATTCCTGTCTGTGCTTTTTTATAGCCTGTAATGGCTAATTGTTTCACAGCTCCTTTGGATTCATTGAGAAGAATTTCAATGGCATCGCCACTTATAATATCTGCATACTTTTCCTCTGTTCCCATGAGATAGAGTTTTGTTCCCTCTCCTGCCATGCGATAAAATTCAATGAGGTCTCTATAAATGGACATCGCTTCTGCATCATCATAAGCAGCGGTAATCCCTAAGTTTTCAATATCACTTAGTGTATATATTTCGTAGACCACTTTGTTATCTAAACTAGATGGAGCTTGCTGACCTGTATAGGTAAATATGAGTCCGCTGATGCTGTCCTCTCCGCCTAGAACATTTTGTCCTAATTTTCCTTTTAATATTTCTACTGCATTCATAGTGTTTCAATTAATAGTTAAGAACTAATAATGAACAATGAGCTAGGGAGTTTGAATTCAGTTTGGAAAGAAAATAGATTAATAGTTTTCATAGTATTTTGGGGACATTCCATATCAAACCCATTCTCCCATTTTTATCTCATTATTCATTGTTATCTGTTCATTGTTCATTCGTTTTATTCTTTGTTTTCATTCTTTTGGTCATCTTCTTTGAGGATGGCAATAAATTCTTTTTTGACTTTGGCATCCCCTACGTTTAAGCCCCGTTCCTTAATAAGTTCAATAAGGGCTTCGTTATCCAAGTTGTAATTTTTCAATGGTATTTCGGAGTTCTTTATCGACGTATTGGTGTATTCTCGATAAGGTGACTTGCTCGCTTTCGCTAAATTCTCTTGCGTAAACAATTCCTTTTTGTTATTGATAAAAACCTTCTTTCCTTTCTTTATCAATTTGTTTGCTATTTTCTTTAATTCTTTATCCATGATATTAGTATTAAGTGGTCAGTAATCAGTTATTAGTGAGTTGCTAGTTCTTAGTTTCAAGTTTCAAGATTTGAAACTCATTGTTAGTTATTCACTATTCGTTATTCATTATTTTATAATCGCTCCAAATCCAAAGTCGAGCATGATGGGTCTAAGGATTCCTCTTTGTCTTAATCCCATGACCGTTTCCCTTTCAATGGGGTCATTATCTGATTTAGAGACATAGACTTTTGTCTTGCCAATAGCTTTGAATAAGGCGTCCTTATGAAAGAACAAAGTCGCTTTGGTATGCGAGGAGGTCGCCACCGCACCAAAGGATGCTTTGGTATTATTGGTGGTATCATAAAGCGGTGTTCTCGTTGTGCTGAAAATTTGGAATCCAAATAATCTAGCTACGACTTTACCCGCTATAGAATCATAGTATCTGTCATGGAACTTATTATCTAAGTCGAAAATCTCATTGAGGTTATCTGAGCTTAGAATCATAATGCGTCCCTCTTCATCCATTTCCATGTCATCGCATTTCTTTTTGGCGGATTTGATATAATTCAATATCGTTGGTGTTCCTGCTAGACCTGCAATAACGGGAGTAAATGCCCCATTGGTTTGCGGAGCGCAGTTAAATGCACTTCTATCCAATCGGTAATTGTGTAAGGCAATGCGATGGTTCTCCGTCACCTTATCAATTTTGGGATAGCTTACCGTATCTAGTTCCTCATCTTTGACATTGGTGTTTTCTGTATCCCAACGTTCCAAGTTGATAGGAATATCCTCATCTTGGAGTTGAGCTTTGGGATATGAACCATTGTGATTTAAAAGAACATTAGGTCGGTTTAATATCTTGGATATATGTATGACTTCATTTTCTACTAAATCGCTGTCATCTCGAATGAGCTTCATCCAACTGTCGTCTGCTTGTTTGGCTAACTGGTCAACGACTCGTCCAGTCCACACTTGTTTATTGACACTCATAGTATTTTCGTTTTTTGCTGAAGCATCAGCAGGGTTAATAAATTAGGTTTGTTTTCTGTTTAGATTCAAGTTGCAAGTCTCTAGTTTCAAGTCTTGTAACTTGTAACTAAAAACTAGTAACTCAATTTATCCGAATTTTGCTTTCTCTAAAGCTGCATAATGTTCGGGGTTTTCTTCCCGCATTCGGTCAAGGGCATTGGGGTCTTTGTCTTGATAGGTATCCCAATCCCAATTCATGCGAATAGCTTCTCCGTTCTCATTCTGCATATTGGCTTTGACAATAGAGCTAATAGATATGGGTTTTGTTATCCCCGCTAAGAGTTTGTTTACGTCTTCAGCAGTTTTCAATTGCTCTGCAATTTCAGATAGGTTTTTATGCTGTTCTTGATTAATTTGCTGTACTGCCAACGCATTATCTAAGACTGCTTTTTTAGAAGCTTTTGTCTGCTCCTTTATTTTACCTTCGAGTTCAAGAATCTTCTTATCCTTTTCCTCGAATTTCGCTTTTACAGAATGGTAAAATTCTTCGTCTGTAGCTTCGGCGTTGATACTTGTTCCATAGCCTATCAACAAGGCTGCAATTTTGTTTTTCATAGTATTGGATTTTATATGTTTGCTGGGTTTTGTTTTGTTCGTTTCTTTAAATTCTAAGGGGATATTTCCTTTCGAGCTTGCAATGAATTTTTGAAATGAGTCCTTTGTTTTAGCATCGGCAATATCTATTTCAAATTGTGCTTTGCTTTCGATAACCTCATCTACGAAGCCATGTTTAAGAGCTTCTTCAGCATCAAACCAATGGTCGTTTCCATCCATGAGTTTGTTGAGGTCGTAATCTGTTCGCTGTCCATAGACCTCTTTAAAGTTCTTTTCCATGAGTCGCAAGACTTTAGCATTGCTTTCATGGGCAGAGGCGTTTCCCTCCGTTGCGCC
>CAKZMU010000061.1 GCA_937129145.1 uncultured Lacinutrix sp.
AAGAGGGATACAACGTTTTCCGTAAGGAGAATCAAAAGAAGGTTTAGCGGCATCCAACTGTTCTATAAAAGGAGCTTTCATTACCTCATCTATCGCAAATGCATCGGGTGTAAAACCTGCCAGTACTTCAGAGGACTTATCACCACCTGCGTTCAAGTTTATTACGTGAAGGGTACACTGTGGAATTCGTTTGTTGTTTCTCTGCCTCATCCCGAACTCCACCTTTCCTGTCCAGTCATTGGTTAAGTTCAATAAAGTAAAGGCTCCGTCGGCCCCTTGTACGGATTTTTTGAAATTTTTCTCTATTTGACCTAAATCCTTTACACTCGCTCCGCCTACAATTAATTCTTTTCCTCCTATAAGGGCTTTCCATTGAAAATGTGATGCAAGTCCAGTAGACTTGAAAAGTCTTCTTGTGGCAGCTATAAACAGCATTGTCTGTGCTTTTTCGGCATCCCTATAAGAATCTTGTATTACGTACCACTCGTTATCACGTAACGGAGGGTGCATGAATATATCTTTAGATTCTATTTCCCCCGTAAATTCATTTTCCACGGGGTGCGGTATATCGGTCTTGAATACATTTAAATGGAAATAAGTCCACGGATGTATATAAACTCCGTCTACTTCAATACCTCTTTCTATTTTTTTGTATTCATCTACCCAAAATTGAAGAGTTTTTTTATCCTGCTCAAAATAATGTTTATCGTTATTCCATTCAGGTACATCTTTTTTATGTATAAGGAATTCGTTATCAGGGGAGGATTTAAAGTCTATGCCCATGGACTTTATTTTTTTCTTTATGTCGGGATACATTTCAGAGAGTATCTTGTGCATCGACAAAGGTGCTTTGGTATCGTTATAGAATTGTATTCCAGAGAGATCTTTCTTATCCTCTTCTACATTGAGTGACTTTATATCGTCTTTTAGTTTTTCTACTTCTTTGAAAAGTTTGTTCTGCAAAACTATTTCATCGGTCTTATCCTCACTTTTCTCTATTTCCGTGATATCGAACCCACTTAAATAAAAATCCACACGTTCGGTGTGGAGTCTAAGTGTGGAAAGCATAAGTTTAAGTACCTCTCTTGATTTTTTAAGATGCAGGTCCGCTTCCGCTTTTGTGGCAAAATGTTTTAGCCTGGTAAACATGGTCATACAAAGACTATGGTGTATTTTATACTCTTCTTCTTTTGTATGAATATCGGAATCTAAAGACCAATTGTTATCCTCTATGTATTTTTTGAATTTTCTAAACTGGGGACTGTTCTGTTTAGTAAACTCCTTTACAAATTCGGACATTACGTTTTAAGTTCTTTTTCCAGTTGTTCTGTTATAAAATCAAGTCCACCCACCTGTTCTATTTGCTGTCTGAAATTTGTTTTAGCTGTCTCTATCTTATTTTCGTCAAGAGCCTTGAAAGTGCCTTCTTTTTCCAGCACATAGAAATATTGGTGTTTTTTAACTATGGCGTTGAAAGCATTTTTGATTTCATCTTCAAAAGATGTTTCTGGGTCTAGGATGAGAGTGTTCTTATAGGTGTTGATGAAATTCAACTCCAGTAACATAACATCCAAATGGTGAAGTGTTTTCGATTGGAATACGTCATATGCCGTATCCATTATCTCTTTTTCGTCGAAGAGCTCTATGTTATCCACTTTTCCTTTGAACGCGGATTTTTTGATTTCCTTGTTCTTTTTTTCAAAAGCCTCTACATAGTCTTTAAGTTCAAAGTAAAGTGTTTCGGTTCTTTCTTTCAGTGTCGCCATGTTAGGAGTTTTTTTCTATCCAGTTGTTGAAGTCCTGTTCCGATACCATTTCTTCTTTTTCTTCGTCTACGAGGGCTTTTTCCAATGCGGTAAAGAAATCCTCGTCCTCTACTTGAAATAGCCATTGAAGTGGTTTCTCGTTGGATTGTCTGGATGTTATTATTGAATGTATCATTTGTCCGAAGGTCATTTCGGAATCAAAGTTACTCAGTTCGTTAATTATGTGTCTTTTATACATTTTTATTTTACTACTGTTCCCTTTAAAAGGAAGGTTATTTGACTGTTTATATTATTTTTATTGTATTTGAGCCTTACGGTCTTACCATTTATATCTCCGACTCTTGTGGTATCGTACTTTATTTTGAGTTTGTATATGTTACCTTCTTTTACTACTTTGGGTACGGTGCACCCACAACTGGAACTTGCTTTCATGTCCTTTGCGGATTCAATTGTTATGTGTATCTCTACTATACTGTCACTATTGAATTGTAGTGTTCCGTAATCTATGTTATAGTATACACCTTCTCTTAGTATTGTGGCTTTTTCTGGCGACTTGTTTTCTACTGTTTGTGACGAGGATTGTAAGATGGTCTCTACAGCTTTCCATCTTGATGGCTTATCTTTACAGTGCTCTTGGGGGTCTGAGGCTAAGTCGCTTGTCCCGCACGAACAGACAAGACAAGAATCTTTTCCGAAATTATGTGATATCCTAACTCTGTCTACAAATGATATTTTATCCACATTCCCTGAATTCTTAGGGCACCCTCCACATATTTCCATACGCTGGTAATACCACTCAGGCATGTCCTTCTTTGAAGATAATTTAGCTATAGCGGCTCTTTTTAATTGGTCAATCGTCATTTTCTTGTTCTCTATTGAAGTCGTTTTGAATTTGAGCCATCTTTATCCACCCTTTGTAAGCGTAATTTATTGCGCCGAAGGTATAGTTGAACTTCCATTCGAATGTTTTTTTAAGCATCAGTATGAAAGGTTTCTGTAGGTATAGAAGACTCCATTTCACTTCTTTTGTCTTGCTGTCGAAAAAATCCTGCATTATATTTTTCCTCGGCCTGTATATTGTTCTTGCCAATTCATTGTGTGCCTTGACGGGACTTTTTTCCTTATCCTTCATTTCCGAGTGAAGTAGCCAAAAATTACAATGAAGATTACCTAATCCGTTTCCCAGTTTTATGGTGGTTACCTCTGGTCTTTTTGTGAGGTCCACTATATACTGTATCCCTATCTTTACCAGTTCGTCGAGTTCCTTTCTGCTGTAGTTAGGAAAATCCTCTTCCAACTCGTCCATAAGGTCTTCGTGGAAAACTACGTGGCTTTTCATTTTTTAAACTGTGTTACCAAAACCTTGTTCTTGTTGTTAAGGAATATATCCACCATCTCTTTCAGGTCTTTTGACACATATCCTTTTGTTCTGTTGTTCCTGTCCTTGAAAAGGTAGCCTTTGTTTCTTAAGTTGGTGTTCGTTGTATTTATTTGGTTTTCGGTCTTTCCGAGGTCTTTCATTATAGTTTCTTTCGCCTCTTTGTTGAATCCGTAAATAAGGTAATATATTAGTATTGATTTCTCGTAAGGCAGTATCCTTACTGGTTTTCCTTTCAATGTTTTGTTGATGGAGTATATCGATATTATCTTGTCCACAAGGTCGATATCGTTCTTATACTTTATCTCGAACTTGTACATTAAGCTGACCAGTCCGTCAAATGCTTCTTTATAATTCTGCTGCTTCACAGTACAAACCTACAAAAAATTATTGAATTATCCTAATAAAAAGTTAAAAAGTTGCATATGTCGTTTAAAATGCTTATAAAACATTATTTTTTTAGTTTTTTGGTGGCTCGGAAAACATTTTGTAGGTTTGTATCAAAACCAAGAGTAAAATGCAAAAATTACTAATTTATTAGGAGTTGTCTTTTAAATACTTTATAGCGGAGGTTAGTAATTTTATATCATCTTTGAATTTACCTATTGCTGAATTACATAAAGAACACAATAATCCTCTTATTTTACCTGTATTATGACAATGGTCTATAGACAAATTTTCCCAAATCGAACTTTGTTTGTTACATATTTTACACTTATTATTTTGCAACTCTACCATTTTATCATAATCTTCTAAGGTAATTCCATAAGTCCTTTTTAAGTGATTCTTTCTTGCTCTTATTTTTTCACATGGTTTACATTTACTTCTAGTATACCCTTTGGTGTCTATACCGAAAAGTTTTTTATCTTTTATAATCTTACATTTTGAACATCTTTTCATACTTTTCGGTAACTGTTCTTTAAGTTTAGTATAGTAAGAATTCATACATTTTTTACAGTATGTTTTTTTCTTATCTTTTTCTCTGTTATCCAGTCCAAAGTCAGATAATTTCTTTAGTAATTTACATTTAATGCATTTTTTCATTTAAATATGTTTTTATGTATGACGATAATGAAAGTTGTTTTTTTGATGCTGCTTTTTTCAACCTTTCTTTAAATTCCTCAGTTACTCTAATCACTATTAGTTTGTCTTGTTTCATGTTTATTTTTGTTTATACAAACGTAATACTTTATTTTATAAATATAAATTTTCTAAACTAATTTTAATTTAGCATTTTTTATTTTACATTATTTTAATTTAACTTTGCCTTAAAACCAAAAATAGACATGTATATAAGTAACCGATTAAACTACCAGGAGTTCTATGAGGAACTTTGGATGTCAGAGGACTATATAGATATAATTTCCGATGATTTCATAGACAACGAAAAAGAGTTCATAAGGGAATGGACATATCAAGTATGGAGGCAGTATGATCTTCGCTTTGATTCCGATAATCCGATGGAATTCAAAACTATAAAGAAAATGTTCGGGATAACATTTGCTACTTTAGCATCTTTTTCTCCGCGAACGGACAAAATAAAGCCCATATCCGACAAGGGGCGTTATTAGATTGATTGTTATTTAACTTGCCCCCGACGTAAAAATCGGGGTTTTTACAAAAAAAGTTTAGAAAATTTGGATAATTAAAATATTATTCGTAGTATTGCACCATGATTACAAATCGCTTACATACTCAGCAACTCGAACAGCCGAAAAACTTCGGAGGTAATGCTGTATGTGATATTGTAACTTGGGATGTTCAAGGATAAATAAAAACATAAAGCGGAAGCCTCAACGAAAGTTGGGGCTTTTTTCGTTTATATAACTAGCGGTAGAGGAGTCAGGTTTATCTCGCCCACCTTGGAAGTGGGAGCACGATGGTTCAAATCCATCTCGTTAGACGAAGGTGAGGTTGTCAGTAAATTTCCCAAGAAAGAAAGAACTGTCATTTGACCCATTGGTGAACGCTGATTATCACGTCACACTTTCTATGTGGAGTAGAGGGATTGTCGCCCTCATGGGTTACTTATTGGAGTATAGTGTAATGGTAGCACACGTCTCTTTGACAGACGTAGTATAGGTTCAAATCCTTTTATTCCAACTAACATGGTGTTATAGTGCAAGGAAGTTGAGCAAGTAGACTGTGAATCTACTGTTGGTCAGTGCAAGTCTGATGTAACACCCAAAATAGCTTAGTGCCATAAAAACGAAAGGAAGAGTATACTCGTTTAGACCGAGTGGGTTTAAGGGTTCGAATCCTACCTCAAGAGCAAATACTTCTAAGCCTGTGGAGGCAAGCGGATTCCAACCCCGCAGAACAGTGTTCGACTCATTGTGGAAGTGCTAATGGAGATGTAGCTCAGGGGTAGAGCGATAGATTGAAGATTCCTGCGTCGGATGTTCAAATCATCCTATCTCCACAACTTATATATTGGTACAAATAGATAATATATTGTCTATTTAGGGCTAAATGTGGCAAAATTACCAATATATTGTCTTTTTTTCACGCGGAATCTATGTTTATTTTAGACATTCCGCGTACTATGGCCTTATAGTATAACGATAGTGCGGTCGGTTGCAACCCGTCAGGTGACTGTTTGATTCAGTCTTAGGCCTCTACTGTAGTTTTTTGTTGATAGATTTGGATTTTAAATTTATTTGTTATATATTGCGGCAAAAATAATATAGAACCCACCCCTAATTGTAGAATTCCACTTCTACGGGGCAAGCAGATGGCTGTAATGGCGACATCATATAGCGGGTCAGACCTTAACCATGTGGGCAATTGTACAAAAGGGTTGAGGTAGTCTTATAGAGCCATACATTAATTTGTGTGGCTTTTTTATTTTACCCTTACTCTGTTACAATTATTTTTGATATTTACCTTTACTTTATTACAGTTTTATTTGGATATATCAATTATTTTTTGTAATTTAGCGGTCAGTTCTTTGATTGAAGATGTTCTGGAAATAATGAAAACCAATAGGTGCGCCTACCCAACTGAAACAACTTGGCTCTGCGCTGTTCTAAAACTGTATCAGCAGTTGTGAGTATTCCGAAATTATATTATTACGTAGAAGCAGGTAGACAAAAACTGTGAGGGCTACCAACGTGCAGAAGATATACCTACTGATATTTAGGCAAAGAACTTTTTTAAAATACTTCTGATTATTTTGTGATCGCATCCCAAAACAACAAATGATGTAATAGTCAGGTTACTCCGAAAAAGGGTTTGTAGTAGGAGAAAATTAAGCGAACCAGAAACCTTGCGGAGACTTCATGTCTCCAAGACCCGAAGCAATGTAGTACATCTGTGTTGTGAGTGAAGCTGTAGTTCGCTTTTTTATTTTGATAATATGATTTCAATAACTTACAAGAAGGTTAAATGTAGTGATACAGTTACGGTTCTTTTTAGGAGCCGCGAGAAAATAAGAGCTGAACAATATTATAATAGATTAATTAGATTACCTTATTATGAAAATGTAAAAATAGATTATGGAAAATAATGATTTTGTGCCAGGATTTGGTTTTATGATAAAAAGGGGCAAAGTAGTAAATTATTCTAAAACACCGCCTTTTAAAAAAGTAAATCTAAAAAAATCTTTAATTAATTGGATTAAAAAATTAATATAATGGAAGAACTAGAAGAAAAATACGTAGGACAAATAGTGCCTTACGGAGAATTTACTTTGAAAATTAAAAAAGTAGTTTCTGAAAACTTGGTATCGGGAGAACTATATAATAAGAAAGATATTAGGGTTACTGATGTACATACAGTTCCTATTAAAGATATATCTTTGTAATGGAGACTGTTTATAATTATTTTGATTTGGGTGCGGGAGAATGTATGTGCTGCGGCGATAAAACAGATGAAATAATCATAGAAACAGGTATCTGTATAGACTGTACTGAAGAACAGAAATTCTATGAACTAACAATGAAAGGACTATGAATTGGTTAATATATGAAGAGTATCTTGTTCATAAAGAATTAGAAAGACTGAAACATATATCGGCAATGGATGAACTAAAAAAATACTATACTGAAAAAGATAATCAGTTCTTTTTAGGGTATATAGATTTTATAAATAAAAATAAATTATGAGAAGTATTATAGACATAGATTACATAATAACCGAAGATGGGACTTACGTTGGATGGGCTAAAAATTATACGGCGGTAGTAGCGCAAGCTAAATCTGAGGAAGAATTGGAAGAAAAGATACTTGTTTCTTTAAAGGTAATGTTCAATTATATGATTGGTCTTATAGATAAAAAAACTATTAAAACTAATCTTAAGAATAAGACCGTAGAATTAGAAAAACTAAAATAATAGTTAAGAAACTTGCATATGTGAAACTTTTAACATATTTTTGCAGCTTGGGAGAAATTACACTAAAAGTCTTTCTTGACGGCTAAAAACATAAATGAAATACCCTCTGACGTTAAGAAAGTAATTTCTCCCAAGATCTTACACTTACACAGGGGGATTTCGCTTTTTATGTGGTCAACGATTTAATTTTAGATATACAAAGAATAGATAGTAAGCTCTATCATGACCTTTTGGTTACTGGTGGAGATACACTTATTGCTGTGTATATCACCCTTAAAAAAAATAGAAACTCAGTACATTCATATCAACCACATGATGGTCTGAAGGGATATAGAATGCTCAAAGAATATACTAATATATCTCAGAGTGTTCTTAGAAAGAATATACCACTGTTAATGGAGCTCGGTCTTTGCCGTTTTCTACGTAACGGTGGTTTTTTTATGCTCGGCAACGAAAAAACCAAAGGTAAAAAAAAGAAATTAGTTCCAATAACCGTAGATAAAAAATTCACAAAAACAAAACTAAATGTAATAAACGTAAGAGTAGATTCCTACCACAAACTACAAGAAAACATTATTCCGATAAAGGAAAGGCAAAGAGAAACAATGATTAAATTTTCTAACGGGGAGCCGTTGGACCACTATGAAAGACATACCTTAAAGCTTTTGGCTGATAGAGGTATTTTGACTGTGGATGACCTCAACATTGCATATAACATTTCGCTATCGAATATTAAAATGTCAAAACTTGTTGGCAACGGTAAGGTATCTAAAAGTACAGGACAGTACTATAAAAACAAATTAAGGGAAAATAACCTCATACAGACCCGTAGACACTTTCAAATTATTGTTCCGATTCAGATGCCCTATCAGTATTATCAGGACAACAGGGACGCTCTATCGAAGGTATATGGACACGTAACCTATCGTATGGGATACATTTGTATTGAACACGCCAATGAATTTCGCTGTACCTCACAAGGAGATGAGAAATATCCGTCACTCCCCTTTTTATCCAAAGAAAGAGTTTCGGCGAAAGATACTTATACCCATGATAGAATGGAGAGAAACTGCAAAGGGTTTCCCCGCCTGACGGCGTGGCTCCCCAAGAAGGAGAACAGTATGTATAATAAAGGTAAAGATGTAATAGATGGTGCAACTGTACTTTCTGATAATAATAAAAGAATCTAGTTGGTATGAAAAAAAATAAAAAAATCCCACAGCCCCTATTATCATTGAGTTCGCTGTACAACAACAGAACAAGGATAAATGCCCCCGAAGAATTTAGGGAAGTAGAGTATGATGGTACAGTACATCCATGGCTTATACAATCTAAATATTTGTAAATAATTACTTTTTTATTTGGTGGTAACGTTCAAATTGATTATCTTTGCTTAATGGAAGAAGATTTTATAAATGGTATATGTGTAGCTAAAAATATTTCAGAGTGTCCTTATTGTACAGATAGATGTGAAGCTTTTACGAATGCCCTTGAATATAATGATTTAATTAGAGACTAGATTATGAACTACAAAAGAATAACTAAAATAGAACAATTAAAAAGAGGCGACATTATAAGACACGTAAGCGGAGGACAATCATATGTAGTGGACTCAACATATGGTGACAGGGCTACAGCTACTGTAACCAAAGATTTAACTAACGCACAGGAATGGGAAGTACTAAGATGAAAAAATCACCTATAGGAATAGAGCCCAAGAACATTTGGGAGAGTAGAAGGTTTCAAAACTTACAATCTGCTATTGAAAGATATAATGAAGCTATGTTTCCAATTCCTGTAGAATGGATAGAAGAGTATAACGAATTTGTAAATAGATTGTAAATTATGGAAACAAAATTATCAGCAGCAATAAAAGTACTAAGAGAAGAACTTCAAAAAGATGAAGGTTATTATAACTCTTGGAAAGCTAATATAGCAATGGCGTTCGTAGACGAAATAAACTCCGCCCCAGATGTCTTTAAGAATGATTTACACAATAATGCCAACAACGCGGCGGATAGATTTTTACAAAATTTAATTGGATAATATGAAAGAAAGTGAAATAACCAAAATATTAGTTGAACTTAATGGAGAGGTTGTAGATATTACAGATTTATCACGTGAAGAATATGAAATGTTCTTAAAAAGAATGCATCAACTAATAATTGCATACAAATCCGTAGTTGGATACGAAGATATAGATAAAATAGCTAACAGATCAAGAGATTAAATTATGAACAGAAAACAATTTTTACGTAACATAGGATTAGGAGCAACAGCTACATTATTACCAATTAGTTTATTTTCTAATAACGAACCCAATTATATTAATAGTGATAAATTGGAATACCTAACAAGTAGAGGTATTCCAATTGAAGATAAAACTATTATATTAGATAAACCTTTTAATATTATTGACGGAACTTACATCAATAAGTGTAAAGTATATCCATCTGATAGTTTTCCTTTATATTCACCTTTGTTTATCTTAAATTTTAAAGTTAAAGATTATTATATAACAAATTCTTCTATAGATGGTCAAAGTAGAACTGGAATAGTAAAGATATAATGAGTTATAAACCATTCCCAAAGCAAGAATCAGCCATTGATAAAATGGTTAAATTTCTTAATAGTAAGACTGCTAAGAAAGGTATATTTGTATATCCAACTTCATTTGGCAAGTCGGTGGTTATTGCGAACGTAGCTCAAAAATTTCCTGAAAAGTACTTTATAAATATTGTGCCTAAAAAAGAACTCCTCGCTCAAAACTACGAGAAATATACATCTTACGGTTTTGAGGCTTCTATATGTTCGGCATCTTTCGGGAGTGATGAAGTAAGTAAAGTTACATTTTCAACAGTAGGTACTTTAAAAAAACATTTAAACTTCTTTAAAGATAAAGATGTAGTTATACTTATCGATGAATGCCATGTAGGAAGTTTAAGAGGCTCACAGCTCGATAAATTCCAAAAAGGTATTAAGAGGTGTAAACTTGTTGGAACCAGTGCTACGCCTCTCAGATTAAAGTCCTCGATGGGTGGAAGTGAACTTCGGATGATGAACAGAATGCGAGATTGTCTTTATTCGTCTATCGAGGATGTGGTGCAGATAAAGGACATGGTCGATGAAGGCAAATGGTCCAAATTGATTTACGAGGTAGAGGATGTTGACGAATCTTTTCTACAATTGAATACAACAGGTACCGATTTTACGGTATCTTCTTTAAAACGTTTTTCGGAAGCCAACGGATTAATAGACAAATGTGTTGCCGCAACAAAAAGACTAAGAGAAGAGGGTAGAAACTCAACACTAGTTTATTTATCATCGATAGATGAAGCAGAAGAAATGGCTAGGAAATTAGATTTCTGCGAGGCTCTACATTCAAAATTAAATAAAAAAGACAGGGATAGGATTGTCAAAGATTTCAGAGAAGGCAGGTTAAAAACAATAGCTAATATTGGAGTTTTAATAGAGGGATTTGATTACCCTTTACTATCTTCAATAATACATGCACGACCCACCAACTCCATTACCATCTGGTATCAATCCCTGGGCAGGGGCGTTAGGGTACATATTAATAAAAAAGATTGTAAAATAGTAGATATATCTGGAAATTTCAATAAATTCGGTAAAATAGAGGATATTACTTTTGAAAATCACGATTGGTGTGGTGGCTGGGCTGCGTTTTCGGGAGATAGGCTACTTACAAATTATCCACTGAACAGTAAGATAGTACCAACAAAACAATCGTTGCAAGAGGCATATGAAAGAAAACAACGTAAAGAAGACCCACTTAATCCAGTTTTCAACTTTGGACAATTCAAAAATAAGCACTTGATGGATTTATTAAAAGATAAAACTTTTGACTACAAAAGTAAGATGACAGTTGGAGCCCGTGTTAAAAATTACATACATTGGATCGTAGAAGAGGATAAAAAAGGTACCTTTACTTTCTATGGTGCCGCAGGAGAATTATTAAAAAAAGCTATATATCAATACCTTAAACTACCAATACCACAGCAAAGTAAAGAAGTTATTAAAACTAAGAGTAATTATTTTAAAATACCTTTTTAGATTATGGATATTAAACCTATAAGTTTAGAATTTAATAAATATATAAAGGAGCAAATAGAATTACAAGATTTTTATCGTAGTTTACTCTGGAAAATAGTGATGTCAGAATTAATGATTAAAGAATGAAAGAAAAAGAAACACCGTATGGTAAAGTAACCTTAGAAGAACTACGCGAGGCCGTAGAGTATTGTTTCAGGGAAAAACCTGTGGAAGATGCAAAGAAAGGATTAGGGGATTTTATAGATGTCTATGAAGACAAAGACCAATTGTCATTCTCTATAAAAACTATTAAAAAAGACGGGAAAGGACGACATATGAATATTAGAACTGGTGTAGGGGGATTTATAAAAGCTTATGACATGGCACCTTGGGCAATGAGATTAATGCCTGTCAAATTTAATGGAGTACTGTTGGAAGGAGAACCTCTAGAAGAATTTTGGACACAATTTAACGAGTTGAAAGAAAATTATGATAGTAACAAAAACGATTAAAATAACTGCCAAGGAAATTATTAAGGATTATATCTGTAAAACAGAAGGGTTAACTACATTCGAATACCTTAAAAAATACGGCTTAGACGAATGGGACAAAAGACTACATTGGAATATAGTAGAGTCTGGAGACCATGATAAAGGAACATATAATCAGTACCTAGCTTCACTTGAAATAACTTTAGAAGAATGATATTCAACTACCACCCAATATTAGGTTTGCAATACTATACTTTCGAGGACGAAATTTTTCAAATTAGTATAGTGCCTCAGAATATTACCGATAAAACCACAAAGGAATTAATAGAGGAGTGGAGGTATTGGCAGAAAGGGGTAGGAATACAATTCTTAGATTCATCAAAACCTAAAATAGAAGAATTATCATTACCAATATACTCAAATTTTTAAATTATGAAAGAAAAAGCTAAATGTGTAGAATTATCTACTGAGGAACTTGCAGAATTTATACAGAGAAGTAAAGAAAGAGATATATCCAGTCTATTTGAAAATATGAAAGGATATATAGAACAGCTACAAGAAGAAAATGAAAGGCTACAAGCACTTATTTTACAATTTTATAGTAGATTTTCAGAGTTTGAAGAATCAACTGAAAAATATATGGAAGATGCCACATATGAAGAAGTAAGCAGATTAAAAGATAGACTTCACGGTTTAGATGTAATAAAAAGAAATTACGCTGAACATTTCAATATAACGACAATGCGCAATGGAACAACAGAATAATTATCTAGTACATTGGTATAATTATCAAGAAGATTTTATATACGATGATTACCATTGGTGCTCACATTCCTTGAAGTGGTATTATGACCCTCTAAAAATAGAAAGTTATTGGCAACAGAACTTTGAAAGATTATGGTCAGTAACAGAAAATCAGGTAAAACAGTTCTGCGAAGAACAAAACATAGAAAAAATTTGGTACGAAACTATTTAACAATATTATTATCGCTATGATTGAAAAAGAAAATTTAGAAAAAGATTCTTATTATTTTGGAGAGTGTAGAAATTCTAATATAGCGATGTGGGATGGTACTAATTTTTTATTTATAAACAAAAATTTTGATAAGTATTATCTTGAAGATATAGAATTATATAAAGATGATTCTACTTATGATGAATTTAAACCTTTTCAAAAAATAAAATTTCCAACTTATTTAAAAGATAAAAATAAGTTTTATCTAAGTACAGAAAAATACCTAAAAGGGGAAGAATGGAGAGATATTATAGGCTATGAAGGACTATATAAAATCTCTAATTTTGGGAGAGTGAAAAACAATAAAGAATTAATAAAAAAGCAAAACTATAGTTTTGGATATTTACAAGTTGGCCTTACAAAGAATAAGAAAATTTATAATATAAGAGTTCACAGGGAAGTTTTCAAATCTTTCAAAGGTAAATTTACAACTAAAAAAAATGAAATAAATCATATAAATGGGATAAAAACAGATAATAGAGTAGAAAATCTAGAAAAAGAATCTAGAAAAGGAAATGCTACTAAAATGTATAATAACAGCAACAGTTTTAAAAATAAAATAACAAAAAAAATTAAAACAAAGATAAAAAAAGATATTGATAGTGGGCTAATGACACAAACCCAAATAGCTAGTAAATATGGAATATCTCAATCTGTTGTTTCAACTATAAAAAATAAATGAAATATTTAATCAATTTAATAATAATTTTATTATATAATACCACAAGTTTCGCGCAAGACCCCATCTATACTGTAAAGGTAAAGGACACTTGTTATAGTTTCAATTATAGTGAGGAACTTAAAGATCCGTTGGACGATTTTTTCAAACATGCCCAGCTTTATTCATATCCAATGGACAGTATTTCCAACTTGCACGGAATTTACAGAACAAATGTAATCTATTACTACACTGGAACAAATGCAGCGGGACTGACAATGTTAAGTAGAGATTTTAAGGACTTTATTTTTATAAACGAAAATATTGAACTATATTTACCAACTTTCATAGAATCAATATTGTATCATGAATTCTATCATCTTTTGGCAAATAATAAAGACCATTGCTCCGATATATTCTGCCCTTACATTTTACAGGACGGTCGCGCGATAGATGTAGAGAAGGTAATTCGAACTTGGAACGAAGACAGTAAAAAGGAATACTTTGAATATTTAAAAAGAAACTGATGAAAAAAATAACCGTCACATTGCAGGAAAGATGGGCGGCAACTAGACCGAACATACATCGTAATAAGAAGAAATACAGAAGGAAAGCAAAGCATGTACTTAAAAAAAATCGATTTTAATACTGAAGATTATGATAATCTGAAAATATCCGAGCTCAAAAGAATGTGTGATTATTGGCTAAGACAATATCTTCTTAAAAAAGCAAAACGAAAGGGTATGTCAGGTTATATCTATTGCCCTATAAAAAACACATGGTATCCCGAACATAAAATGCAAGTGGCACATTACATAGATAGAGCCTGTATGAATCTTAGATATGACTTGAAGAACGTCAAGCTTATCTCAGAGCAAAGTAATATGTGGGATGCACAGATACCAAAAGAAGGTTATAAAAGTAAACATCATTTTGAATATGAACAAATTCTCAAAAAAAAGGACAAGATTTACTTGCAAGAACAAAATATTGTCCGTATATTTGCTAGACGAGATTTTATAGAAACTATAGAAAAATTTAAAAATGGCTAATAAACCACACCCTTTTCACCGACTTGCAGAGTTGATAAAAATATATGAAACTCAAAAAGATTCTTTTGACGCAGAAAAATTACAGTCTATAAGGGAAGATATAAGTATTACTTTATTTAATTTATCTGATAGCGCAAGTGAAGCTATTAGTAGATATGATTTAGCAGAACATAACCGTAAGATGAAAATGGCGGAAAGAGAACAATTTTATAGAAACGATATTGGATCTGACGGAAAACATATGACAGTTGCAGAGGCAGCTAATTTAGCTAGATTAGATTCAAAAGAAGAAGTAGAGGCATGTAAGGAAAGTTTGAGACAGAAGAAAAGAGTAGATATTATATTATCCTCTACCACTCATATTTTACACGCTATAAGTTCACGATTACAAATGATAAAATAATATATGGCAAAGAATAAACCAGAAGAAAAAGCTTTATCCGCACTAGATAGTCTATATGAAAAATATGGAAAAAGTAAAGATATTTATCAACCGCCACCTACAGTAGAAGACATTGACCCAACGGTAGAGAGAATAAACAACCCTTTTATGTCTTTCGATAGATTTTTAGGAGGAGGTCCTGCAAAAGGAAAAATAACTACATTCTCTGCATTAGCATCAGCAGGTAAAACTTCACTAGCTTTAAATTTTGCTGGGGCAAACCCTGAATCGGTAATAGGATTTTTGGACTGCGAATTCAATTGGGCTGATTCTTCCTACTTGTGGATAGATAAATATTTTGGAATAGAGAAAGAAAGAATACACGTATTACAACCAACGTGGCTAGAAGAAGGTGCTGAAATGATAGAAGACCTTTGTGATGCGTGTGATATAGTTATACATGATGGTTTTGATTCTATTGCTCCAAAAGGAGAGTATGAAGCGTCAATGGAGGCAAATTCCATGGGATTACAAGCAAGAGCTTATAAAAAATTCTTTAGGCGTTCTATGGGTAAAATTTACAAAAGTAACGCATCTCTTATAATCACAAACCATCTTTACGAAAATATTGGTAATCAGTTTGAGCCTTTTAAAGAACCAGGAGGTAAGTCTATCCATGATTATGCTTCTCAAAAACTTTATATGACCAGAGCTAACATAAAAGATTCTTCTAAAAAAGTTATCGGGCAAAATGTAAATTGCAATATTAATAAAGATAAGCTTACTGGGAATAGAGGTACAAAATTTTCTCTTCCTTACAATAACAGGACAGGCTTTAATATTGAGGAAGATATTATAAATAATGCTCTTGATTTAGAGATAATTTCAAAATCAGGGTCTTGGTATAATTATGAAGACACAAAAATTGGACAAGGAAGCATTAATGCCGCAGAGACTTTAAAAGATAATCCTGAGCTTACAGAAGAAATAATTACAAGATGTAAAGCAAAATTTTAATGAGAGAAAAAATAACAATAGATTACTCGGAGTATGAAGACCTACTTAAAGATAAAGCTATACTGGAAGTTCTTTTCTCTCACGATGTAGAGAACTGGCAGGGATTTGAAAAAGCTATAGATTCACTAAATAGAACACAATGAAATACACACTGGGATTACTTTTTATAATTTTCTATTTTGCTTATAATTGGGGGATGACCGCCACAAAGATAGAGAATGGAGAGCTAGAAGATAACCTGAAGGTACGTGGACTGGGATATCTTTTTATGCTACCTTACCAACTACTTTATAGAGTAACTTTGTACCTTGAAAAACTTATTGAATGGGTGCGAGGGAAGTAAATAATTGGTATTATAGAAATACACAAATTGAAGATATACCTAGAGATAAAAAAGATTCTATCGGTTTCATATATGTAATTTATTTTACAACTGGGGAATACTATTATGGACAGAAATCTCTAGAATTGTCTAAAAAGCAAATTGTAGCAGAAAGCACAGCAATAAAAGAGGGCAAGTCCAATTTTAGAAAATATAAATCTAAAAGTGGAAAAAATAAAGGGCAATGGATTTATTATCGTGATAAATATGATACTGATTCTTGGAAAGAGTATTGTTCTAGTAGTGATATAGTGAAAAAAATGATTTCTAATGGAGTAGGCTATAAGAAGGAAGTACTACTGTTTGTAAAAAAGAAAGGGCAGTTAAATTGGGAGGAGACTAAAAAAATTATATGTAGCGGCTGCATGGAAGATGGGATGTGTTTGAACTTGAGGGTAGGGAATTACCATAAAGTAAACATAATGAAATATAAAAATGATAGGTAGAAAAGATAGTAAAGATAAAGCTCCTATATTCACATTTTGTAAACAATTTAAATTGGCAATAGAGCAATTGGCATTACGTTCAAAATTAGGGCATGAAAAATATATCGACAAGGATCAAGACTGGAACAACTTTTCTAGAGTTGATAATCCTGATTTTGAGTATGGGAATGCTGAATTCAGGCATGCTTTGGGTTTGGGGGATGATGAAGATGAATTGGGACACCGTGTTGCAACCGCATGGAACGCAATTGCAAAATTAGAAATATTTTTACGAAATAATTTGGATAATTCAAAATAAAGAATTAAATTTGCATATGAAATATATTCAACTTACAGAAATAGAGAAAGAACTTAACGAGGCCGCTAAAAGAAAACTTGCCGAAGCCGAACAGGAGGCTATAAGACTCAGGGCGGAAAACAATTCCGTGGAAGAAATTCCCGAGGAAAACACCTTCGAATGGTTCAAATATATGAGTATAGAGCCCCCCGAACATTTAGAGCCTAAAAAAATCATAAACGAGATAAACGTACACTTCAATATACTTAAGGACTACGATTTTTTTGAATCCAGGATACTTTTGGAGAGAGACCTTATAGAAAAAGTTTCCGAATGGAAAGAATTCAATAACGCCTGTGTCCTTTATCTTTTAAGCGGAGAGGAAGTACTGGTAAAGGAAACATTAGAAGAATTAGAAACAATTTTAAATAAAGAATAAATAATTACACAATGAAAAACTATTTACAAGTAAATTACGACGGAAGCATCTTTCAATATAGTAAAGAGGATAAGGAAGGCTTCATTAAACACGAAAACAGTAAAGGAAAAGTATCTTATAGAAAATATTTCAATAAAGGGGTCGATGGGACCCTGACAGGAATTTCCAAAGAAAACAATCAGTACCTAAACAACGCAGAGGAAGTTAGACTTACCTTGCAAAACGGTGATAATGAAAACATTCTTACTTTCACAGTCTTGAATCAGGACGGTAATTCCATGGATGACTATACCGAGGCACTTACTTTACTTCTACCTAAAATGAACAAAGGTGAAACCTATAATATCAATAACTGGTATATGAAGAAAGGTGAAACCGTTAATGGGGAAGTAGTTAAATACTCCAATAAAGGGGTTACGGCGAAGCAAAACGGAGAGAAGATTAAGTCCAACCTTACCTTTGAGTATATAAAAGGAAGAGATACGGATGCGGAAGAGCACGTTAAAGGAGACGTTCCTATGTTACATTGGGCGGATGTAGCTGGCAAGAACAGACCAACTGCTGCATCCAAAGAAACTAGACTTATCTACCTTTACAACGTACTTAAAGAACAGATTGATAGAATCAACGGAAGCGGAGGTACAGCCACTACCGCACCGAAGAAACAAGAACCAGTAACAGAGGCCGCTCAAACGGAAGACTCACCTCTTCCATTTTAAAATATCAAAGTATGTGTGGATGCTGTGATTAAGAGACGCACATTATAAATGTCTGGAACCTATCACTCTCAGGAATGTTACACAAAATCCCGCTTATCAGTTGGGGAGTTAAGAACTGTTTTTAATAAAACCAATACAAAAAAATAAATGAAACAAAAAGATTACACACAGTACACTTTCGATAATGATACCAATCTGGAAATCGACGTTAATGTATATGCCAGTATTTTAAAGGCATTACAAAGTCTTTTGGATAAATACAGCGATAACTTCGATAAATACAGAACACTTGCCAACACTCTTTTCGCTTATTTGCAGAAAGAAATAAAAGACGAAGGGACAATTACTTTGAAGTATAACCTTTTCGAGTTTACCGATCAACAACTCCGCGCTTTGTGGGGCAACGAAATCGTTAACCTTGTAGACCTTAAATTCGACCTTATCAACGAAAAAGGTAAACGGGTATCTAAAAAAGTAAAGGGTAAAATTTACGATGAGCCTTTTTCCCCAGAACTTACCGCCGCACAGGATAACGCTCCAAAACCAAAGACAACGGCAGAAGGTCAGATGATTTTGAGAATCCTTAACGAGTTTCAGGATATTTTCAGAAAGAACATCGATGACGGAAGGGGAGTAACCTTGGAAGAACTTGCCAAAAAACAGGCAGAACCCACCATGGAGGACGTAAAACAAAAGATGGAGGTAGTTGCAGATGAATAGTGAATATAGTAGTGTCTTAGGATTGGACGAGACTGAAAAGCCTTTCCAAGAAACTTTGTACCAAAAACAGATGCGGGAGCAGATGGAAATCTACCAACAGATGGAGTTCCACAGTAAGAACACCCTTATGGTAAAGAACAGGTTGGGAAGTAAGTGCAGCTACCTCTCGTGGCAAAGGACTGGGGACGATTATGGTATAAAAGCGGTAATTAACGGAAAAAAGATAGAGGTAGCCCTTGGAGGTACGCCGAAGGATGTAGAATATGAGCAGTACAACGATCTGTTCGAGAAATTGAATAATTATGGCGAAGATAAGTAAGGAGGCTAGGGAGATGTATGCAATATTCCAAGACGTAGGTGACTGGGGGGACGTAAACGGTATGACGGGGGACTACGATTCGGACATAGATTCATTCGCCGCGCAATGGAAAGAGATTAAGAACAAAATCAAACAATTAAAGGTAGACACCGATACATTATGAGAAAAGAAGTAAGCGCACTGGGAATGGTGGCGGTAAAAAGAAAAGTAAAGACCGAAGAATCTTCTTTGGTACTTCCAGCAGGGGTATCGCATAGCGATAGGATACAGGGAAATTTTTTCGAGGCTGAGGTAGTCAGTATCGGAATAGCTATCCCAGATGAGTATTTAACCTCCCCCGACGGAAAAAAGAAATTGGAAGTGGGGGATACCGCAATTATTCTTGAAATGCCCAAAGGAGTAGCAGAGGAATTACGTATGATAACCTTTGAGGGAGAAAAACTCCTTTTCATACAGGCACACGATATATATCTTTTCGAAAAGCCATGAAAAAACTAATAGCAATATTATCGCTTACATTACTGAGCTTTACACAAGATGAGTACAGTGACGGATTTGAGTCGGGTTATATTGACGGTTTTTGTTTTAAACAAGAAAATTGTATTGAGCCAATAGTCCCGATTCCAAATTTACCAGACATCAACTGCCAGGATTACAGATGTGGTTACAACGATGGGTGGGAAAAAGGACGTTTTGACGCAAGATAATCGTTTCTATGAGACTTTTTGTCATTTTAGGTGTGTTGGCACGTAAGTTGACTCCAGAGAGGCGTAGAAACCATTAAAATTAATTATTATGTTATTTCACGACGACAAATTATGGGGTTATGGTAGTATTCTTGATACGTTACCTAAGTACCAATCATTAACTTCAGTTATCAATGACTCTAAAGGACTCACAGTAACTTTCAATCTGGCGGGAACTAAAAAGAAGGATATCTCGGTCGAGACACTCGAAAATACATTAAAAGTAACTTACGGAGATAAAACCAAAGAGACTTACGTTGATTTTTCCAAGTACGATATGAAAAACTCCTCGGCAGAATATGAAAACGGGTTACTGACCGTAATTTTACCAAAAGCCCCGCCAAAAACAAGAAAAATACTAATAAAATAGACTTAAAAACCAAATAGTTGTTAAATCCTCGTTAATTCGGGGATTTTTTGTTGGTAGTAATTAAAATAATTAGTATCTTTGCACTATGACAACACACAACATAAAAGAAATACTGGGGACAGACGAACTATTATATTCAGACCAAGCACTTAGATTATATAATTATCTTATAATGGCTGAAGTCTGCGATTATGAGCAACTGGATTTTCAAGGTATAGATAAAATGACCACATTGTTTTTAACACAATCTTTATCAAGGTATATAATGGACACACAAGTAACACCTATAATACTCTGTGATCCTGAGCATATTAATTCTAAAAAGTTGGAGGATGCCATTTGGAAAGGAGAAAATAATGAGATGTATGACCAAATATTGGAAAGCATAGAAAATACTTATAAAAAGAACCTAATAGAGGAATTAGAAGACTTTGCTGTACACTGTTTACATCTTTCGTGGCGCGGGGATAAACAATACACTTTAAAAGAAGCGTGGGAAAACTACAATAACTGATTATGGAGGAAATATTAAAAAAGTATGAAGCTAGGGTTGCAGAAGCAAATAAAAAACTTCAAAAAGCTAAAGACAACCTCAATAGAGAGAGATGTAAAAAAAGAGAGGGTATAAAGAAATTCCTTAACTCCCTTAACGATTTGAAACAATCCAATATCTACAAAATAACACCAGAAGGTAGGATATACAACAAAATGACCTTTAAAGAACTAACCTCATCACCTTATTGTAGTATAAAAACCCCTGATGGTAGAAAAGGATATTCAAGAATAAAGTTAACAGCTACAAATTTAGTAAAAAACCCTAAAAAATACGATAAAATAGTATGTTTAGATTCAGACGATACCAATTATCATCCCTCAAACTTAGAATGGGCACCAACACTATACGGAGAGTGTATATTTAACAAAAAGACCGACAAAAAAATAAGGAACAAGATAAGGGTACTATATAATCATTGTTACAATGAGAAATCGCCCGATTATAAGGATTATGGTAAAAAAGGTATAAAAATATGCAAGCAGTGGCGAGAGGACAGTATATCTTTCTTAAGATGGGCGAAGGAAAGTGGTTACGAAAAAGGCAATTGGCTGTACAGGTACGATAAGGAAGGCAACTATACCCCCGAGAACTGTTACTGGGGGAAGCCTTTTAAGCTAAAGCTGAACTGTGAAATGATCGCCGCTATAAAAGAAGATGATATCAATACAAGAAAACAGATAGCCGACAAATACCAAATTTCCTACGAAAGGGTAAGACAAGTAAAGAACGACATTAAAACAAAGACCTGTAAATAACGATTGATATGGAAGATAAAGTCTTTATGTACAAATATGCGGATATCCTGACAGTAACCTTACTGGTGTACTTACTTATAATGATATTTCTATCATGTATGGTCAATTCATTTTTTGGGGATAGGGGGCTGCTCATATTCTTGTCAATTGTGTTCCTGATAAAAAATCCATTATATTCCTATTACTTTCATTTAGGTAACTTCCAATATTAAAAATCGCGGCATGAAAGAAAAACAATTTGAATGGACAGAAGCTAAAAAAGTAAAATGTAGAGAGTGTTTTGAGAAATTCTCACACTTAGTTATAATAAAACTACAAGGAGTACCCCTATGTCCAGAGTGCTTCGAACAAAATACAGGTTACGGACAATAAATTAAATTATGATAGCAGTATTCACAAGATTTAAAAAAGACTACTTACAAATGAACTTCTACCCTAGAAAGACCTTTATACACATAGCTTCTACAAAGGATATAAGGGGGCAGAAAATTCGATGGAGTGGTGACAGGATTCGATTTTCAATATAACGATTATGTATTCGATGCATATAGAGAGTTAGAAGTAGTACAACCAGAACTATTCGTCTATTAATAAATCCGCCGCGAAGATGAAACACAAAAAAGGAATATTCTACAAAAGACCAGATAAAGATAGATTCGATGTAATAGACGATAGTACGGTAATACTATGCACAGAATCAACTAACAAAGAATCCTTCACGGGAGTATGTGTAGAAAAAGGAAACAACTCCCATGTAGGACAATACAGTGAACACTGGACATCAAATATCTTCACCCAACAGGTACACATAGAAACATACCCTTTAATAGAATGTTGTTGTACTAAAGACAAACACCTTTGTTATACCAGATGTACCCTACTGGAGGAATAACTACCAATATATAAATTATTCAATCCAACTTTTATTTTTTAAAACATTTACTATAGTAGTAATAGATACATTGTATTTTTTACATAACTCTTCTTTGGATAAATTGGATTTTCTAATCTCTTTAACTTTTTTATAGGATAATTTTAATCCCTTTTTATTTATGGAATTTTCTTTGCGTGTAATCCATCTACAATTACTAGGATTGTACCCTAGGTCTGAGTTTTTTCTATCTATTTCTAAATGTTCTTTGAATCCATTTTTCATTGACCAATCATAGAACGTTTTAAAATCTTCTAGCCATTCTTTACATATTTTTATACCTTTTCCTCCATATATTCCATAACTTTTTGCTTTGGGGTTATAACACCTCTTTTTCATTCCTTGAAATCGTTTATATAAAGGATGGTAAGATAAATTATGTTTTTTACAACCACAACAATTAGGTATATTCTTACTAGCAACAAGAGAAGGGTGATAAGCCTTTATTTTTCCACAAATACATTTACAATTAATACGTCTTTGTTTTTTACCCTTCCAAATATAGGGTATTCCTTCTCCTACAACCGTAAAGTTGTTTATAACAGTACCTGGCTCGAATTCTATTAGATTTTTGCCGTTTATCTCTTTTATGTTTGTCCAATATAAGTTATCGGGCAAATAGTTCAATCTATTCCCATCTTTGAAAGATAACCTATCATACAATTCGGGATTAGGGTTTTCAACAAACGTAGTTCCTAATAGAGAGTATAGATACTTAGTTATTCTCTTTCCCTCAACGTTAAGTTTCAATCTGTGATATCCCAAACTATGAATATTAGTGGAAAGTATATTGTTTGTAGATATGTTCAGTACTTCCCCTTCAGTACTTATTTTATAGTACTTTTCGTAGCCTTTTAGTGGTGCCCATTTTTTCATACAACAAATATATGTAAAATAAATGACATTAGCAAGAAACTTAATTTTTATTTACCCCCCTCCCTATAATCAATTACAATATTCGTACCCCCCACTCAACTGTCCTTAGCATTCATGTCCCCATCGTTACCGAGATTTCCAGCATCCCCACCTCTTTATATCAATGCCTTTAAACCTAGCTTAAAACGCCTTGGAACGTTTTAGGTTTTTTCTTTTTATTTTACCTATCTCAAACTAAACTCTATTTTTAGCAGTATGTTAACAGTATTTAGGACTACTCAATATTTAGCACTATCTTTATATGCTTTTGCGCGGAGTTATATCAATAGAAATTTTAACATTATTTAATTGATTTTAACTTTTTGTTAACATAATTGTATGCTATTAAGCCTTATCTTTGGTGTATAATCAATAACCCTTTAAATTATAGTATTATGAAATCACAATCTTTAATCTCTTTATTTACAGGTCAATGTTTTATTGTAGGCATGGACCACAATTATAATTACTACTATTCGTCTAAGACTGAAAACAGGGAATGGCACGAAATAAATGAAGAAATATATAACGAATCTTTTAACAGTCCTTTAGTACAAAATATCATTAACCTTTAAGTTTAAAGACATATCATTATATGATGATTGTGTATGGCACAAATTTAGTTTTGTATCGGGCAATTACAAAGGCACATATTCTTTCACTATATTTAAAGATAAAATTAACAGTTTAGATATTTGGGAAATTAAATAAAATTTAACATTTGGCGGGCAATATATTGACGTGTTGCCCGTTATACTAATATAACCCTTTAAATTTATATCATTATGACAACGGCACAAAAAAATCAGGCTTATTTAAATATGTTAAGCGATGTACACTACAATGTATTGTTTGACCATACATACAATACCATTACGATATATGAGTCTTCTAATGGACTTGATCCTGAAAATGATTTGGGGGATGACTATGAGGAGTGGCTAACCGATGACCTTTTTACATATATAGAAATGATGCCCGACGAATTAACGGAATTTATCGACACTTTTGTTTTTGACGTTGTATGGGATACCGATTACTTTCAAGCTGAGACGCATGGTTATTAATTCAAACTATAACAAAACAATAATAATTGAATGAAAAATCATTCACTAAATACACCTACTTATGACCATTAAGAATCTTTATTTAACAATTGCCCGTGCAATGGGATTAGTACTATTATTAACCGCCATACTAATGGCAACTAAAATAACAACATTATGAAACCAAAGTTAAAACTAAAGGACTATCTTATTATCTCAATACCTTTTTGGATTGCAACGGTATGCTTTGCAATAGTATGTGCCTTAATCGATTCGATTTAATTATTAAAAAGACTATATTATGACAAATTACCCTAAAAACTTAAAATATCCTTATAGTAATTACACTCAATTACTACAGGTGTTAAAACAATTGGCAAGATATTTCGATGTGTTCGATATACAACCTAGTCAACTACACTATGTATGTTATCAGCAAACCAGTAATGGGCAACTACATAATAGGATATATTTGACCGACGAAGGCTTAAAAAGACGACATAGTATGTTAAATACGGATGTTAAAAAAGTAGATAACGGGCAATTAAAACCTATTGTAAACGTAGATTTTGAACTAGAGTTATACCCTAATGATTGCAATGATAACCATATTGAAAGTGCTGTTAAGCGCGCTGTTAAAGAAATCGCAATGGATGGAAGTATAAAGAAAAAACAAACAGCTTAGATACTAAGGTAACTAAGTAAGTAACTAACCTTTAACAAAAAAATAACATTATGAGATTTCAAACAGTAGATTACACGCCACAAATTGTATCACTTATTATGGCGCGCCAAAGTAAAACAAAGGTAGAGGGAATAGAAATAATACTACCCAAACAAGGCTACACAATGACCTATAAAGAAAGGTTAAAGGATGCCAAAGAGAAAGCCAATAATATTAACACTTTAATACTAAGTTAAGATGAAAACAATTGAAATAGATGGAGTATTCCACAACTTACATAGCGACCAACAAGATATGTATTACCTTATTAAATCCTTTATGGAATATAGGGTCGATAATGATACCTTTGATAGTGAAGGCATAGAAGTAACTCTCGAAGATATGATAACGGTATTCAGGGTTGCCCGAAAAGAAACGGGTTATTTTACGGAGTTTAATTAGGTCAATTCAATTATATTTTGTATATTTGGACATCAAACCTAGAATAGATGTACATAATAATCAAGAAAGACACCCAAAAAACAGCCGTTGTTAAGGAAATTTCGCAGGTAGCGGAGTATCTTTACGTAAGTAGACAGACAATTTACAACAATTTAAACCCATACTCAAACAAAAAGGTATGGGAAACAAAGAATTTCACCGTTTATAGGGCGGATTTCGTACAAATAAAGTCTAATCGGGGCAAAAGTTGACATCTATACTAGAATAGGTGTACAATAATCGCCACATAAAAAGATTGAACAATGAAAACAAAGGTAAAAACAGTACAACAACTGTTAGAATATAGCAGGGAATTACAAATAGATGGCAACAAACTAATGAGAATGGCGGATGAAGCCATAAAAGAAGCTGAATATCTTATATTACAGGATAGCAATACAGAGGAAATTGTTAGGGGATGTTTTTATAATCCCAACTAGGTCGAAAAAGTGTAAAAACCTTGGGAAAGCCCATGTTTAGGGGGTTAGGGATAATCCCAACAACTGTTTTAAGTGGTAAGAAGTGGTAAAAAGTGCAAATAAAGGAACTTAGCGATTATATATATCTAAATACATATTATGGAATTTACAAAAGAAGTTAAACAGAACTGGTTAAAGAGTTTAAGAAGTGGTAAGTATCACCAAATACAGAATGATTATTGTGAAGGTGATAGTGTACATCAGGCCACGGGACATTGTTGTTTGGTGGTACTTGATAGGACCGTTAACGATATGGGTATACATAGTGGTGGTGCATGGGAATCGTTGCCTATTGGATATGATGTGCTGGTTAAATTGAACGATGGTAAGGTAGATGAAAGTTATCCTTATGACTATTCTAATGTTATACCTTTTATTGAGGGTTTAGAGACGGTTGACTAGAGAAATTTATTTCGATAGGTATTTTGATTCTACCTTTTATTTTCTTTCGCGCGGAATTTTATATGTTGAAGCCCCAAACAAATACGTTAGGGGTTTTTTAGTGGACTATCTTATCTATTTAGTATGTTGGTATCATAATATTATTATCGTTACTTAGATAGGCTTATTTAATTTTATGATTCTTTTAACATAAAACTACAATTGATTTATTATCTTTGAGTAACAATAAAAACTTAATACCATGAAAAATTATAACAAACAAATTACCTACAATAGTCAAAATGAATTTGTAAGATATGCAAGTGATAAAGGCTATCATATAGAGGTTATCGAGGGCGTTCTAAATGATACTTATATTATCTATAACGTAAATAAAGAACTATCTATAAAGGGTGTTAAAGGCAGAGATTTTATTATCCTTTATACACAGTTTTTAAGTTCATGGGCGAATACTTTTCACATTCTTACGACCAACGACGAAAACAAGGTAAATGAATTTTTAGAATTAGTTTAAATCCTAATATTATGACATCTAAACAAGTTAACAAAATAGACATTGATTGCATTTTAGAACATTACCTTATTTGTGCTTTATGGTCATCTACTAACGAAGAACTGGGGACACATTTTGATGAGCATTTTTCAACTTCTGACTTTTGTGCGGAATCTATTGATAATGCAAAGAAAGATATTAGAGCCTTCCTATTACTCGCGCCAAAGAAAACGGTAAAAAAGATGGAATTGTCTCAAATAGGACACGATTTTTGGCTAACTAGAAACCACCATGGAGCGGGTTTTTGGGATCGAAATTTAGGTGAACTGGGCGATAAGTTAACAGAAATATCAAAGCAATTCACAGAATTGAATTTATTTGAGAATAACGGAAAAGTAATAATTGAATAAGTTATGAAAGCAATTAAACACCCTTTAATGTACAAAGGTTTTATTATTAAAATTAGAAATAATAAGACAACAAACAACGAACCAAAATTATTTGCATACAACTATACAACGGATATATTTTTAAATCCTATTTATAAAAAATGGGATGTATTAAAGAAAACAATTGATAATATTAAAACACTAAACTAATGAAAGCAATTAAACTAGATGATACTGGCAGCGTATTGATTGATACTAATGAAGGCTTTAACCTTTGGGTTGATGTTTGGCAAGAGGGTAACGAATTACAGGCGGACTGGAACCAATATATTTTTCATTTAACAGATGAAAACGATATGAAAGTTAAAACCTTTCAAGAAAATGACGACAATGTAAGCGAATGTTTTAATCTTGCATTAAATTATTACGAAGAAAACTTTAACACAACGCTAAGATAATTTAATACTATTATTACTATCTTAGATGTGTAATAAAAACTAATAATTATGAAAGTAACAAGCGAATTAAATTTAACTGGCTTTGAATTTTGGTCAGGAGCAAAAGACCATGAATTTACATATAGTGAACTTCAAGAAATCGAAAACGTTTTGGAAGAACTATATTATGAGGGTATGACCGAAACACAAATAAATGACCTATTTTGGTTTGAAGAAGAAAGTCTATGCGAATGGATAGGACTTGATTACGACGAATATTTAGAACGATAAAATATAATATTATGGAAACTTATAACAAATACTGTCAAGACTTTATTAACGACCATTTAGATGGTTTTGAAGGTCAAAATGTTTATGGTTGTGATTTAGGAGGTGAACTTACACAAGGAATCAATGTAGATGGTTCAGCAACTTATAGCACTTATAAAGCTATTGAGTATTTAAAATTTTGGTGGGATGATGCAGCGGATTATTTTCAATATGAAAAAGATAATTTTGGCGAGAATTTACACAATCCTTTTGATAATCCCGAGGCATATCACGTATGTATGATTATACAGGGAGTTAGCTCTTTATTAGCACAATGTAGTTTAATAAATAAGTATTGGAATGATACCTTTGAACTTACACCAAAGAGAGTTAAAAAGATTTTAAGACAAATTGAAGATAAAGAGGTACAACTTTAACAAACCATTAAGATAGTTATATATTATATTGTAGTATCTTAGGGGTGTAGAAAATTATTAACTTTATTCTAAGTCTTTTTTAGGCGCGGAATTTAAAAAATATTAGCAATGAACGCAATACAATTACACAGTTTAGAGGAAGAGATAATAGGAACAGTAGTAACAGAAAATAACGCTAATTACAATAGAATTTGTGATATGTGGGATGACTATGTAAGTAAGTATAATGGTAACGAAGATATATACCAATTTGAAGAATTGTATTCAAATGATATTTTTCTTGTCCTACCAATTGATTTTTATCAACCTGAAACTTTATAGTTTCCTTAACATAATCTAACCAACTAAAACATTATCTTTACAACATAATAAAAAATACAATCACAATGAAAAAATTTAAAGTAGTATTGGAATTTATCTATGATAAAGGCGAACTTATTTCAGAGTGGAACATTGATCCTTTAGGATTTGACTACGTAGAAACGCCTGAACAAGCTATTGAAGTAGCAATTGCAGAGGTTGAAGCAAACGGTATAAATAACTTTACCTTAGAGGTATTCGACGAAAACGGGGAATTTTTAAAGAGTAATTGAGATGAAAAAACTAAAATTTGATAACTACACAGTCGAATATAAGACTATAGAAACCGCTTCAAATTATGATTTATCGGTACATATTTATAGAGATAAAGAAATGATAGGCGGAACAATTTTAAAACGGCACACAAAAGAGATTGATATACTAAAATATGCAATTGATAGTATCAACAGTAAATGGGAAATAGAGATATAAACGACCTCAACTAATAGCATAGAAATTATGAAACACAAATTAAAAGTAACTGTTTATGTAACAGTAGAAAGCGCAGAATACGACAATATAGAAACAATAATCGACGAATTTAGTCAAGAAACAAATTACGATTTTCCTTCAACACCAAATGTTGAGGTATTGGAAACCGAGTTTGTAGATTGCCAATTAAGATAAAAATTATGGATAAAGTAGTATATACCGCAGAATCAGGAACAACTTATACCTACAACGAAGTTTTAAAACTTGCAAAAGGTAATAAAAAGTACGCAGACAGCTTAATTGAACGTGCCGACTGGCAACACATTGAAACTATTATTGATGAAGATATAACGGAAGATGAAATTGAAGAAATTGGTGGAACTTATAAATTATTGAACTAATGACAGTAGACGAACTAAATAAAATGGAACTGGAGCAATTACAAGAAAGCCTTTCAGATATAATGGATATAGAGGTAAGTATTGACGAAGTTAAAAATCATTATCAAGGTATCTATTTTGTTAAAGAGGATTTTTGGTGTAATATTAACAATTAAAAAATAACATTATGGAAACATTTATAGTATTAATACCGTTAGAAGAAAATAGAAGTGCAAGGGAACAATGCGAACTAATACAAAATACTCATTTTAAAATTGAACCTAAAAAGGACGGCTATCAAAAACTAACAGCGCACAAAGTTCTATTAGAAATAGATAAAGTATTAGATACAAGTTTAGAGGTAATAGAAGTTTACGATCTTAACAGTTTTATGGATGATTTTAATGATGAAGAAATAAATGCAGACGACTATTTTATGAGTTATGTATCGGCAGAACTTTTAACAGACGATTAAATACTATGAAGCTAGAGGTAATTTATGACGGCACTAAAATGAAATGCCTAAAACAAACAGAGGTATTCATTGGAAAAGACAATCTACACAAGGCTAATAAAAATAAACTTATCGGACAACCAAGTTGGAAAGGTCAATACTATACTATTAAAATAGGTGATATAGTGAAATTTGATAGGAGTAATAATTATGATATTTGTTATTTTACCGTTGAAGGTGGCGCGGAATTTAGAATAGATTGTACAAACCCTTTGAGTTTTTTCAAAGAAGATCATTTTAAATTAGTTGAGTTAAAAGGCAATCCTTATGATGACAGATATTTAAAATTCATTAAAAAGTACCCACAATATAAACTTTAACAGACCATTAACACAAAACATTAAATAATAGTAGTATCTTAGTAATGTAAAACAAAAAAATTATGAAAACATATAACATACCCATTATTTATCAAAGAGTAGAAACTATGACAGTCGAAGCGGATTCTTTACAGGACGCTATGACAAAGGCACTAGATGAATTTCTATCAATTCCAGACGAAAAATACTTAGATGATAGTTTTGAATTTGATACGGTTATAGAGGATTATCAAGAGGATTTTAACACGGAACTAGCAATTCAAAATACTTTCAAATGAAAACAATAAACCGAAGAATAGCAAAGTTATTTAAAATACGCACACAAAAAGATAACATTGAAGAACTAAAAATGGAACTATACACCTTAACAGAGGTAGAAAGAGTAAGAGAACTAGATACAACCGAAAGTAATAGGTATCTGTATCTTTGGGAACAATTAAAAGCTAATAACGTCGATATTGATTTTGGCGTTGAAATATAGAGAATTATGAGAAAAGCAATAGTATTATTTATAACTTACGTTCTATGTTGTGTCTATATGGCGAACGCCCAAACAGATGTAAGCGGTAGAATAGGAGAAAACGGATATTTAATAGAACTTAAACAAGAAGTATACAAAGGAATCTATCTAGGAGGTCAATTTAGGGACTTTGGCGAGGTTTCAGATGAAAAAAGGACTGGCGTAGCACTTGTAGGTATAAACTTCGTTAAAACCGATGTAGTGAATTTCTACTTAGACGGTGGTTACGGGTATCATAACCAGTATTTGTACGGTGTAAGTATGGATATACGTTTTACAAGAGGATTTTATCTAAGTGCTGCATTTGATAATTTGAATTGGGTAACGGCAGGGGTTAAGATAAGATTATCGGATTTAAAGAAAGGTAGGCAATGTAACTGCAATTATAAAAGATGAATCACTACGAAGAGCAAAGGGAAAAGTACGATATTGAAGGGGAATCGTATTTGGAATACTAAAAGGATAAATACCCCGAAAAATATAAAAAACTGATACAAGATGAAACTAATATTATTACAACTAATAACAAGCTATACAATAGGGAGATAGAGGAATTTTTAAGACAATAGATATGAGCGATAAATTTATAGTACAAATTATAGCGATGGTATTAACTTTATTAGGTTTAATATCAATTAATTTCAACAGTATGATTTCAACATTTCTTCTGTTTTTTACAGCGGGGACTATTTGGATCATTTCAGGACACGTAAAAAATTAAAAGGATGACCAACAGAGAAAAAGCATTAGAGTGGTGGAATAATTATAAATGGTTGGTACAACAAGAATTAACCTTTGTATATTACGGTAAAAGATATTACGAATCTTTGACGGGCAGAGAAATCGAACACATTTGGAAAAATGAAATTTAGCATTTCATTAACAGAAAGTAAAGAATATTATCAGTATCTTTACAGTGAACAAAAACAACATTATGGAAAAAGACAAACATACAACGGACATTAATTTTAGGGTAGAAAAAAGCAATAAAGAAGTATTTGCACTTTTTCCTCACGAAGTCTGTACTTATGAAGGCGACGTTACCGTGTATCAACATATAGGACAGCATATGTCAGCGGATTACAGGCATTGTCTAAGTACTTCAAGACCCGCTAAAGAAAGCGAGTACAAAGACCTTAAACAAGAGATGGAAAATATGGGCTACAATATTAAGGTAGTTGTAAAACAGAATTACGATAAATATTTGGAATCATACAAAGAAGTGAACGGATGGAGGGTATAGAGAAAGGAGAAATTTGTAACAGGAACTCATGTAAAGGCATAATCGACGAGCATGAAAAAGAAACAGGTTGTTCTTGCCACATCAATGCACCTTGCGGCTCTTGCGAACGTGATTATAGCTTTTGTCCTGAATGTGATTGGAACGCAGAAGATGAAAGAACTTCTTATCATATTTCAGATAAGGATAGAAAGTATTATATCGAACAAAATCGCAAATTTCAAGAGGCAAGGGATAAATTTTATAATTTGTATCATAGTAGTGAATTAGTAAGTGAATTTAATTATAGGTCAGAAAGTCATTCCAATTCTTCAATGAAAAAAATAGGATATTTTCCTATCGGAACGTCAAGGGTAGAGATAATAGCAAAGGTCAGGGGCACTTTTGGAGGACGTTTTAATAGATTTAACGAAGAAATAGGTAGGTTCGAATACATAGCCTATACAGATTAAAAACTGATAACAATGGAGATAGGAGACACTTTTATAAATGAACACGGTAATAAGGTTATAGTTGTAAGTGATGACTTTACAGGATTGGGCAGAGATATAGTATATGCTCAATTTACCGATAGGGGGAACAAAAAAGTAACTAAGCAAATGATATTGAATGACAAAAATAATTTACACTATTGTTTTGCAATATGGAACGCATCAAAAATAAAGATATGAACTTAACAACGATTTTAAGCGACTATAACATCAGAAAAGGTATATACTATCCGTACGAGATAGATACACCAATAGGAACGCTGCAATTGAACCTGAACGACAATATGTTGTTCACCAACTTTATCGATTTTGAAGAAAAAGCCAAATTGGTACAAGGTCATTGGAAAAACAACGCCTATGTAAGTTCACCACAGGATATAATAATCCATGTACAAGGTATATTATATGGTATCCAAAGGTATAAAGAAGCATTAAGAACAGGAGATTTTAACTATAAATGACATTTAATTATGAAAACATACACAACATACGAGCAAATTAAAAATGATTATCCTTATGAGGAGGACAAACTTAAAGCACATACTGTATTTACAGACTATGTTATGGATATTATATCTTTGAAGCAACGCAGGGAAATAAGAAATAGTTGGAACAAATTACCTAATAATGTTCGATGGGAGGATTATCTTCTACAACAAGTTAACAACATTAAAAATTAAGTTATGAAAAAATTACAAAAATTATTGACTAATTATGAACTTAAAAAAGCAATAGAACTAGACTTTGATGATGAAATAGGCGAAGAATTTGAGTATAGAATAGAAATAGGTAAAAACTATGTAAGTCTCTATGAATTTAGAGGAGATACAGAAGATAGGGAATTTTCTGATATAAATGAATTGGAGCAACACATTAAATAATTATGCAGTACACAGAAAAGAACTTGGAAAGGTTATCACA
>CAKZMU010000062.1 GCA_937129145.1 uncultured Lacinutrix sp.
ATCGAGTTTCGCGATTGCCAACAAATGTCGGTAATGGTCTTTTTTAAGTTTAGACGCTGAGTTGGAGGTTAGGCCCAATAAGGTGAGCAACAAGGCCACAATCGTTGCCGAGGCTAGCGCGATCGTATTGCAAAGCGTATTGATGCCGGCAATTGAACTTTTAATGAGCTCTTTGGCCTCATAGCCACTAAGTTCCCCTAAAAGATAGGTGCCCAGACCCATTACCAACATAGAAATAACGCCACCGGTAATAGCTCGATTTGTATATCTACTTGTAATCATTTAATGTCAATATAATAAACAAAATTCCTATTGTAAGTTGAGATGGGATGAAACTAGCTGCCGAGAGTTTTGCATCGGAATAGATGAAAAAAGGGAACGTCCCCACGTTCCCTTTCCATGTTAAGTATTTCATCAGAATCGATGTAATTCCTAACCTACTCAGGGTAAAAATAAAATAATGTAGCGACATCGTTTGGCTCAAATGGTTAAAATGGTATCACAATCGATTATGCGCTTACCAAAAAAATCAACTTGCACTATTTTTACAGGCACTAATCGGTATTCGATTGACAATCTATACATTGAGCGGATGGCACAGATGTTAAGATATATATTGATTCTAATTTTGTTACTGATCAGTATGCTTAAGAAATTCGTGATAAACCGCCTGCCCGGCGGGTAGGTTACACGAATGTGCATGAACCCGCCTGCCGGTGGCCAGGTTTTTACCGGGAAAAAGAAAATTTCACCTATTCTTGAACGAGTTACCCTAATAAATCTGCGATTTTATCTAATAAATCGAGCATTTTTAGCGCCTGATTAGGTACCATTATTTTATCGTTCGTACTTAAATTAGCGTAGCTCGGCGTGCAATTCTTTTTCGTACCGCAGCTGTAGTTTTCCCATTATTTTATCGATTTGTTTGTCGGTCAAGGTACTTTTGTCATCCTTTAAAGTAAAACTGACTGCATAAGACTTCTTTCCTTTTGGTAGTTTTGAACCCTTGTATACATCGAAAAGGTTGATGCTTTTTATCAACTTCTTTTCCGTATGAAAACCGAGGTCATATATTTTCTTAAATGGTACCTCATCATCCAAAAGCAAAGCGAAGTCCCTTTTAACTTCAGGATATTTAGGTATTGCAGTAAATTTAATTTTATTACGTTTTGCGACTTCAAGTATATTATCCCAGTTAAAATCGGCAAATAAAACGTCTTGTGAAATGCCAAACGATTTTAAAATTGATTTCTTTACCATTCCAAAATCTACCAATTTGGTTTTACCAAGTCCCATGCTCAACCCTTCGCTAAACATGTCATTTTTAATAGGCGATGTTCTAGCTCTAGAAATGCCTAAACGGTTTAATACAGCATCCACACTTCCTTTTAAGTAAAAGAAATCACTTGCTTTATTCTCTGAGTTCCAACGTTCAGCTGTTTTATTCCCAGTTACCAATAAACTTAAATGCTTATGCTCTTCACGAGCGTCATTGTAGTTGTGATAGGTTTTACCAAACTCAAATAGTTTTAAACTAGTTTGTCGTCTGTTGATGTTATGGGCAATTGCTTCTAAACCTGAAAATAATAATGACTGTCTTAAAACAGACAAATCATTGCTTAAAGGATTCAACATAACCACATTATGTTCTTCTTTAAGTTGCTCACTTAATTCAATATAATTAGGCGTTGTTAAAGAGTTAGCCATAATTTCGTAAAATCCTTGTGATACTAATTGGTCACCAACCACATTTTGTACTTTATGGTCTTCATATCTAGAAGAATTCGAAATGGAAGCGTTTAATTTTTCTGTAATGCCAATGTTATTATAACCATACACACGCAAAATTTCTTCAATAATATCAGCTTCACGTTGCACATCGTTTCTATAGCCAGGAACAGTTAATCCTAAACCAGTTTCGGTAACATTGTTAATAGTAATTTCTAACGACATTAAAATGCGCTTAATAATTTCACGAGGAATTTCTTCACCAATCAAGTTCTTTGCGTTTTCAAAACTTAAACGCACTTGAAAATCTTCAATTTTTACAGGATATTCATCAATCACATCACTAGTAATTTCACCTCCAGCAATGTCTGCAATTAATAAAGCAGCACGTTTTAAAGCAAACTCAGTAATATTTGGATCAATGCCTCTTTCAAATCTAAACGATGCATCTGTGTTTAACGCATGGCGTTTAGCAGATTTTCTAATAGACACAGGGTCAAAATATGCACTTTCTAAGAAAATACTTGTGGTTTCATCAGAAACTCCAGAATGAATACCTCCAAAAACACCAGCAATACACATTGGTTTTTCTTTACCATCGCAAATCATTAAATCTTCTTCATGCAATTCGCGCTCTACTTCATCAAGTGTTGTAAACTTAGTTCCTGCAGGAAGTGTTTTTACAATAATTTTCTTATCTGAAATTTTATCGGCATCAAACGCATGTAACGGTTGCCCTAACTCATGTAATACGTAGTTTGTGGCATCTACCACATTATTGATTGGCGTTAATCCAATAGCTTTTAAACGATGTTGTAACCAATTTGGTGATGCCGAAACCTTTAAATCAGAAATAGTAACTCCACAATAACGAGGAGCTCTTAATTTATCTTGGACATCAATATCAATTTTCAGCGCACGATTATCAACATGAAATGCACTTAAAGAGGGTGTTATTAGCTCCAAATTTACTTCTTGCTGAATCAATCCAGCTTTTAAATCGCGAGCGACTCCATAATGACTCATAGCATCAGCTCTATTAGGTGTTAAGCCTATTTCAAAAACTTGGTCATTTTCAACATCAAAAATATCTGCAGCTAAGGTTCCGACTTTTAATTTCTCATCAAGAACCATAATACCATCGTGAGATGCTCCAAGACCTAATTCATCTTCAGCACAAATCATCCCATGACTTTCTTCACCACGAATTTTACCTTTTTTAATTTTCCAAGCTTCACCCTCAGGTGTATATAAAGTTGTTCCAATAGTGGCAACAGGTACTTTTTGTCCAGCAGCAACATTGGGCGCACCACAAACAATGTGTAAAGGGTTTTCTCCACCAACATCAACGGTTGTTACTTTTAATCTATCAGCATTTGGGTGCTGTTCGCAAGTTAATACTTCACCTACAACAATACCTTCTAAACCGCCTTTAACCGATTGGTAACTATCAATACCTTCAATTTCTAGTCCTAAATCTGTTAATAATTCGCCAGTTTTTTCGGCATCCCAATCTATGCTAATGAATTGCTTTAACCAATTATACGAAATCTTCATTTGTGCGTTTCTTTACAAGCAACAAAGATAATAATACTTCAGTCTTAATGAAATCTAAACAATTTTTTTATGTGCATAAATTGTTGTTATTTCGAGTTGTTGAACAAATTAGTAAGTATGCGACATAGTTTATTGGTATTAGTGATATTGTTGGTTTTTTCTTGTCAAGAAAAAGAACAGAAAGCATTAGAAATTGGGACTTACAGAGGAAATATAGTAGCTCAAGATAATCAAGCAATGCCATTTATGTTTGAAGTGACGTCTAGTACGACTTTAAAAATATATAATGCTGATGAAGTTATTGAGGTTGATGAAATTACCTATAAAAATGATTCGGTGTTTATAAAATTACCGTTTTTTAGAACTGAAATTAATGGTAAGTTCGATGGCAAAAACATTAAAGGACAATGGATTGATGCAGACAGAGATAGGTATGTGGAATTTTATTCTGAATATGGCGTTAAAAAACGATTTGATGATAAACCAACCAATAAAGATGTGGATGTATCTGGTGTTTGGGAAATGGAATTTAACGACTACGGAAACATTTATCCTGCTAAAGCTGTTTTAGAACAAAAAGGCAATATAGTTACTGGAAATATTAGAACGCCAACTGGCGATTATCGTTACTTAGAAGGGGTTGTAGCTGCTGATACGTTGAAGATTTCAACTTTTGATGGTGCTCATGCCTTTTTATTTAAAGCGCATGTAACCGACTCGAGTATGGTTGGTGGTTTTTATTCTGGTAATCACTCTTTAGAAACTTTTGTGGCGAAGTCTAATCCAGAGTTTGAATTGCCTGATGCTTATACCTTGACTTTTCTAAAAGAAGGCTATGATACCTTTAATTTCTCCTTCCCAGATTTGGAAGAGAATATGGTATCTTTTACTGATGAGCGTTTTAAAGATAAAGTGGTTTTAGTACAAATTATGGGGTCGTATTGCCCAAATTGTTTAGATGAAACTAAATTCTATTCTAAGTTTTATGAAGCTAACAAAGACAAAGGTTTAGAGATTGTAGCATTGGCTTTTGAAAACGCCAAAACCAAAGAAAAAGCTATTAACGGTCTTAACAGAATGAAAGAACGTGTTGGCCTAAATTACGAGATTTTAATTGCTCAAATTGGTACGAACGATAAAGGTAAAGCCCAAGAAAAGCTACCAATGCTAAATAAAGTAGCGTCGTACCCAACCACTATTTATTTAGATAGAACAGGAAAGGTTAGAAAAATACATACAGGTTTTAATGGTCCTGCCACTGGAGAGAAATATGTAGAATTCCAAAAGGAGTTTAATGATTTTATGGAGGTGTTGTTGAGGGAGTAGATTTAATCCTTATTAGTAGTTACACTTTTTATTATTTCAACAATTTTATTTGATGACTCACTATCTTTTTCAGAATTTAAATATCCTGTTTGTTGATTTGAAAATATAGTATGTGTAGCTTCAATTAATACTGCACTTTTGGTTTGTGCATCTGTTCCAGCTGCTTTCGCAAAGGTTTCAAATGTAGAAAGCGCGTTTTGCCTATGTTTATTTAATGTTGCATTGTGTTTATGAGCTTTATAATTTCTATTACAAATTGATAGTCCATAAAACATAGCAGAAAGTATAATCACTTTAGTAACTGAAAATTGAATTATTTCAGCACTTGATGATGTAGTGTCTGGAAAAAGAAAAATTAATATTATTGCAGCAAAAACAATTGCAATTAAAACACCAACAGTCCATTTAAGCCAGTTTTTCGATTGTCTTTCGTGCTCAGTTGATTCGGTATTGAAAATTTGAGAATGGCGAGAAACTCCAACCTTAGCAGCTGCTTCTTCAGCACTTTTTAAAGTCTCATTTAATTGACTTAAATATTCTTCTCCTTTTTTTTCAGTTTCCTTGGTCTTTTTGACAATGTCGGAAATAAGTTGGTCAATTTTAGCTTGTTGTAAAGATATATCATTGCCACTTAAAAGTCCTATATTTAGTAGGGGTAGGGTATGTTGATAGTAACCATCATACTGATTATTTAACTGAGTGATTAAGCTATCTCTTTGATTTACTGGATTATTCTGATTAGGATTAAAGCTTTTGAAAGTCTCGAATCTTTCAATAACTACACTAAGCTGATTGCTAAAATTATTGAGTAAGTTATAAGGAACTTCTTCTAAATTTACAGTTTTAGCTCTATTAAATAAATCAATGGTTTTAATTATAGTTGGTTCGGCCTCTTTAAAAGATAATTGACTACCAAGTTCATTTTCTCTTACTAAATCCTCGATTTGAAATTCAGCTAGTTTTTCATAGTTAGCATTGATTTGTTCTATTAATTGTTCATGTTGCTGTTTTGTTGCCATTTAGCTTTGTTTAATGGTATTAAGCAAATTTATAAGAAATCTCAGTAAAACACTTATTTCACTCTATCTAGTTATTAACAGCTATAATCTTAAACATACGTTAATTAACAGTATGCTAACAACTTCCAGTCATTTAGCTAGCTAACTTTAATTTTGTAAATAAGTCAATTAAAAACGAACATGCAATGTTGGTTTTATAACTCAAAGCGCTCTTGGTTGGTGAGGCTTTGAGTTTTTTTGTATCGTAGAATTAGCGGCTATTTCAAAGTTTTTTCAAACCATTTAATAATCTCGTCTTGAAGGTAAGGATGCTCTTTAATGATATAAGAGCCATGTTTGTTTCCAGGTGCAACTTCAACCTTCTTTTCGCCAGCTGTCATGTTAAATAGCTCGTTTGCCCAAGCGTCTCTTTTGCCACCTTGTTCATCTTTAGAAGCAATATGAAATACATTTTTAGGAGTAATAGTTTCCTTTCCGCTTAAGTTTTGTACTGCACTAGTTTTAGCTGAAAGCGACACAGCGGATTTAATGCCATAGTTGTTAGAAGACGCCACACAAGCTAAATTAGCGCCTATAGAAGTGCCAATTATTCCAATTCTATTTGTGTCTATACGTTTATCTTGCTTTAAAAATTTGATAGCTGCCTGTAAATCTAAAGGTGCTCTTTTTGGGTTGTTAAATAAATCTCCAAACTCGCCATCTTTCCCAGATAGTCCATGCATTCTAACATCGTAAGCTAAAACGGCATAACCTTCTTTTAATAAGGCTTTGAAAAGCGGTAACTCTAACCATTCTTTATGCGAAGAACCTCCTTGATGAATCAAAATAATTGCAGGGTATGATGCGTTTTGAGCGCTTGGTAATTGGTAAACTGCATGGATGTTTATGTTGTCATCAGTTGTAAAACTTACTTCTTGAATATCTTGAGCATTTAAGAATGATGTCGAAATTATTATAAATAGGAATATTAGATTATTCTTCATTACGCTATGAGATTGTAGTTTGTTCAAAAATATAAAATGTTAATTAACAATACGCTAACAACTACCTGAATATTATATATTTAACTTAGGCATACATAAGTCATCAATCAAATTGACATGTATGTACTGTTTTTTTAAGTCCAATCGAAAGATTGGGCTTTTTTAATCTGTCATTGTGAGAAATTTTTAATTTCGAAGTAATCTCATAATTAAGAACTTGATTTTTAAAGATTGCTTCACTTTGTTCGCGATGACGAAGATTACTAACTAATATAATTCCAAATGTTTTTGTACTTACTAAGTTGTTTGTAAGTGTTTAAAATTAGGTTGTTTTCTGGGTTTGATAGTGTAGGGTCATTGCTTAAAACACGTTTTGCATAAAAACGAGCTTGTTGCAAAATATCATTATCTTTTATAATATCAGCTATTTTAAGGTTTAACACGCCACTTTGTTGTGTTCCCATAATGTCACCTGGACCACGAAGTTTAAGGTCAACTTCGGCAATTTCAAAGCCATCGTTGGTTCTTACCATAGTTTCCAATCGTGTACGACTATCGTTGCTCAACTTATGGCTTGTCATTAAAACGCAATAGCTTTGTTCGGCACCACGACCAACACGACCACGTAATTGGTGTAATTGTGATAAGCCAAAGCGTTCAGCGCTTTCAATCACCATCACAGACGCATTTGGTACATTCACACCAACTTCAATAACTGTGGTAGCTACCATGATTTGTGTGTCGCCTTTGGCAAAACGTTGCATTTCGTAATCTTTGTCGGCAGCTTTCATTTTTCCATGAACAATGGAGATTTGATATTCAGGTTTTGGAAAATCACGTTCTAAGCTTGCGTAGCCATCCATTAAATCTTTATAATCCATGGTCGAGCTTTCCTGAATTAATGGATACACAATATAAACTTGTCGTCCTTTTGCGATTTCATCTTTTAAAAAGCGCCAAACTTTTAGTCTGTTATTGTCATAACGATGTACTGTTTTTATGTCCTTTCTACCTGGTGGTAATTCGTCAATTACAGAGATATCGAGGTCGCCATAAACAGACATTGCCAAGGTCCTTGGAATTGGTGTTGCAGTCATTACCAAAATATGAGGTGGAATAAAAGCCCCTCCAACCTCCCCAGAAGGGAGGCTTTTTAGCTGTTTTTCCATATGTTCTAAAACTTTATCAATATTTCCAATGACTTGCTCATTTGTAAAACGGATAACTTTAAAACCAAGGTCTCTTAAAATCAAGGTTCTTATTTCATCAATCTGTTTTTTTTGTTCAGCGTTATGATAACCACCATCCACTTCAATGACTAGTTTTTTTTCAATATTTACAAAATCAACAATAAACTCGTCAATGATGTGTTGCCTTCTAAATTTATGACCGAGTTTTTTTGCCCTTAAACTTTCCCATAAAAAGCGCTCTGCTTCAGTACTGTTTTTTTTGTTTTCCTGTTGCAATTCCTTCATCAATTTATAAGCTGATGGACGCGCAGTTTTATATCTATCGAGTACAGTTTTTACGTCCTCCCTCTGGGAGGATAGAGGAGGGCTTTTGGGTGAGCTTTTTTTCCACAATTTACTTCTTTGGGCAACTCCAAAACGATGTTGCTCGTCGATAATTGCGAGTCCTAAATTCTTGAATTTCACCTTATCTTCGAGCAATGCATGAGTGCCAATTAAGATGTTTAATTCGCCATTTTCGAGAGATTCATGAATTTTTCGCCTATTTAAAGTTTTAGTTGACCCAGTTAATAGTTTAATACTGATATTCAGTTTTTTACAATATTCATTTAAACTATTATAGTGTTGAACTGACAAAATTTCAGTCGGCGCCATTAAGCATGCTTGAAAACCGTTGTCAATAGCTATAAACATTGACATTAACGCTACTATGGTCTTTCCAGAACCCACATCACCTTGTAGTAATCGGTTCATTTGTGCATTACTCCCTAAATCGTGTCTAATTTCTTTAATTACTCGCTTTTGTGCGTTGGTTAATTCGAAGGGTAAATACTCTTTAAAAAAGGTGTTGAAATGATCTCCAACTTTTGTAAATGGAAAGCCTTTTATTTTTGATTTATGAATAAGATTTTTTAAAATTAATTGTAATTGAATGTAAAATAATTCTTCAAATTTTAATCGGAATTGCGCACGTGCTAAAAGCGATTGTGATTTAGGAAAATGCACATTAAAAAGTGCTTCAGATTTTGATAGTAATTTTTGCTCTGCAATTAAATCTTCAGATAAGGTTTCTGTGAATTTTCCTTTGGTTTCTAAAAACAATTGCTGCATGATTTTTATAATCACACGGTTGGTAATGCCTTTATTTGATAATTTTTCGGTAGAAGGATATACCGCTTGCATTGCTGAACGCAAGTTTTTTTCATGGTCTTTGACTAGTTCCAATTCTGGATGAGGTATGCTAAACTTGCCGTTGAACCAATTAATTTTGCCAAACGCTACATAAGGTGCGTTGAGTTTGATGCTGTCACGAATCCACTTATGGCCTCTAAACCATACAAATTCCATCGTTCCAGTGTCGTCTTGAAAGGTTGCTACTAGCCGTTTACCTTTTTTCTGAGCCACTTCCTTTAAATTGGTGATTTGCCCAATTACTTGAACTTCAGAGCTGTTTTGTTGTAATTGGTTGATTTTGTAATACTTCGTTCTGTCAATATATCTGTTTGGAAACAGGTTGATTAAATCTTGATAGGTATGAATACCAAGCTCCTTGCGTAGTAAATCCGCACGATTTGGACCTACGCCTTTTAGGTAATCGATAGGTGTTTGGAGGTTTTTATTCATGCAACTAAAATAATTCTTTTGCAAATAATAGCAAGGTCAATTAATAATTTGGTTTTAACTTTGTAACACTTAATTAGTTTATGAGAGCATTAGTTATATCAGGAGGAGGGAGTAAAGGTGCATTCGCTGGAGGCGTTGCACAGTATTTGATACAGGATTTAGGATATGAATATGATATGTTTTTAGGTACATCTACTGGAAGTTTATTGATTCCGCATTTATCATTAAACAAGATAGACAAAGTGTATGAGTTATTTACCAATGTTACCCAACGCGATATTTTTAGCGTAAGCCCTTTTGTGCAGCGAAAAAAAGGAGATAGAGAGTATGTATCTATAGATTTTATTAATTCCTTATGGCAATTTATACGTATGAAACGAACCTTTGGTGAAAGTAAACATTTAAAGAAAAATATAAGACGAAATTTTACCAAAGATGAATTTGAAACTATTCTTGCCACTAAAGAAGATGTGGTCGTAACAGTGTCTAACCTGTCTAAAAATAGAGTAGAGTATAAGTCGATTAAAGATTGTACGTATGAAGAGTTTTGTGATTGGATTTGGATTTCGTGTAATTACATTCCGTTTATGTCTTTGGCTACGGTTAATGGCTTTGAGTATGCTGATGGAGGTTTGGGTTGCGTAATTCCAATAAGAGAAGCGATTCAGAGAGGTGCAACTGAAGTTGATGCTATTGTTTTGGAAGCTGAAAACATGGAAAACAAAAAGGTGTTAGGCAAAAATCCTTTTTCATTAATGCTTGGATTGTTTGGTCATTTGTTAGATCAAGTAGAAAGAAATGATATTACCATTGGTAAATTAGCAGCCAAAAACAAAAATGTAAACTTGAATTTATATTATACACCTACAAGCTTGACCGAAAACTCACTGATTTTCAGCAAACGTTTAATGGTTAATTGGTGGCAACAAGGATACGATTATGCTAAGAAAAAGCATCAAGACCCTTTGTCTAATGAGTTGAAATAATTTTAGACTACCAAAGTTCTCCTACCTCATTTTTTATAAATGCTAGAGCTGCATCACTAGGTGCTCTCTTTTCCATCATTTCGGTTAAAATAACTTCTCTTAGCTTATCGGCAGTTCCTGTTTTTTCCAATAAACCAGCTTTTCTAATAAGTTGAATAGTGGTGTTTTTTGCAGCAACAATAATGTTCCAACATTCATCACTTACATAGATTTGCTGTGATAAATTATGTTCAAATTCTTGTTCGATTGTTGCTACAAGTAACGATTCGTAAGCACTTTCATCTGAGCTAGTTGGACTTACTCTTACCAGTAATTTAGCTGGTGCAATACGTTCTAAAAATAGTGCCATACGTTCGTATGCTTGCAAACGGATTGGTAAGGTGTTTACTTGAATATCTTTGTGTAATAAAAAGCGTCTGCGGCCATCTTCATTTTTAGTATGTTCTTTAAAAAAGTAGTAGGCAATCATTCCAGTAATTAAGGCTGGAACAGCATATAAAATGACTTCAAAAATTTTTTCAACTTCCATAGGTTATTGTTTAGGTGTTTGTTAATTGGTTTGGTAAATGTACTATAACTTTTTTAAAACTGCCTACTGAGTACTGAATACTGAGACTGCGACTGAGTAATGAGACTGCGACTGCAAACTGAGACTAACTCTTCCCACCCAAATACACACAATCTTTTAAATCTTGCATATTTGTATAGGAAACAGGTGTTTTTTCGTAATTATAGGTTTTGTTCAGTTCTTCCGATAAATTATGGTCATCGACATTCACATCAATATCTTTCATAGTAAACTGACATGGGTGTTCGTATCCAGCAGCATGAGTTATTTCTACTAATTCTTTTCTAAAGGTTTTAAAATATTGCGCTAAACGTAGTGACTTTAAAGGAACATCGATACCGTTTTGCAACCATTTACTCTGGGTTGCCACACCACTTGGGCATTTATTGGTATGGCAAACTTGCGCTTGAATACAGCCAATACTCATCATAGCTTCTCGTGCTACATTAATACAGTCAGCACCCATCGCAAACGCCATGGCAGCTTTTGCAGGAAACCCTAGTTTACCACTTCCTATAAATACTATGCGTTCTGTAAGTTGTCGTTTTTTAAATACTTTGTACAAATCACTAAAACCGTATACCCAAGGGAGTGATACATGGTCAGCAAAACTTGGAGGCGCAGCACCTGTGCCACCTTCACCGCCATCAACAGTAATAAAATCAGGACCTTTTCCAGAAGCTAGCATAAGGTCTGCAAGTTCTTCCCATTCATTTAATTTTCCAATGGCAGCTTTAATACCAACTGGAAGACCAGTATTTTCAGCAATGTCTTCAATAAAATCCATGAGCTCTTTAACATTTGAAAAAGCTGAATGATTTGGAGGCGACAATACGTCTTTACCAACTTCAACACCACGAATATCTGCAATTTCTTGAGAGATTTTTGCTCCTGGCAATACACCTCCTTTGCCTGGTTTTGCTCCTTGGGATAACTTTACTTCAATGGCTTTAATAAATGGGTTATCATTAACTAATTGTTTTAATTTTTCCATTGAAAAGTTGCCATCTTTATCACGAACACCAAAGTAGCCTGTCCCAAAGTGAAACACGATGTCACCTCCGTTACTGTGATAAGGCGATAAACCACCTTCGCCAGTATTGTGGTATGCATCTGCAATTTGAACACCTTTATTCAAGGACTCCACAGCTTTTGCCGATAGCGACCCAAAACTCATGGCAGATATATTAATAATAGACCTTGGACGATAAGGTTTTTTGCGTTTGTTGTATGCTCCCATCACTTTTGCACATGGTAAAAAAGTTGGGTTTATTGTATTAGGATGATTATCAGACAGTTTATAAGGCATCATCGCATTATTAATAAAAATATGATGGTGTGCATAAATATCACGGTCTGTCCCAAAGCCTTCGTAGTTGTTTTCTTTTTTTGCCGAAGCATAAATCCAACCGCGTTCAATACGGTTAAAAGGCAATTCTTCCCTGTTGTTAGCGACGAAATACTGACGAATTTCTGGGCCAATTTTTTCAAACAGATAGCGTAAATGACCAACAATTGGGTAGTTATGACTAATAGTGTGCTTACGTTGAAAAATATCACGTATAGCTACCAATAATAAAACAATAAGTATCCACATCCACCAAGATATTTGAGACAAAAACTCCATAATGATTTAAAATTTAATAAAAATATAATCGTTTTTTTGATATTGAATAAGTGCTGTCATTGCTGATAATGCAAACTTTACATTTGGGTTGGCGTTGTCTTTGGTAATGCCTCTAAAAGACGCTGTTTGTCCGCAAATAATAATATCTGCGCCAGCTTCGGTAAGGTCGTTTATTAATTTTAAATTCGGGTTGTCAACACCATATTTTTCTTTGTAAGCCTCGTTGTTCAATACATCTTGCCATGCACCACCATGAATGGTCATAGCTACTTTTAATTGCTCTTTTTTCATGCCTTCATTAGCATGCATATTTAAAAATCGTGCGGCTGTAACAATGTATTTGTTGATGACACTTTTGTCTTTTGATGATTGAGACACATCAAAAATCACTTTAAATTCTTCTGAAGTATTGGTTGGAATGTCAATATTTTCGACATTAAAAGTTTCTCCAAAATTTTTAATAATCTTTCCATCTACACGTTCATTTTGAGCGAATGCTGATAAGCAAATTATGGCAAAAAGGAATAAAGTTAATTGTAGTTTTTTCATATTATTAAATTATGAACGTTAAAGATATTTAAATTTTTATGAAACCGAATAGCTCAATTATAATTGTTTATAATTATTGCAAATATCATTAAGAAATCTTCGTAACATTGGCTAAATTCACGCTTTAAAATTAATGACGTTGGAGAAGTATTTAAGTCAGTTAAACGAAGCACAATTAGCACCAACTTTGCAAAAAGATGGTCCTATGATTGTAATTGCAGGCGCAGGCTCTGGAAAAACTAGAGTACTCACCTATAGAATTGCTTATTTAATGAGTCAGGGTGTTGACGCATTTAATATTTTGGCGCTGACGTTTACAAATAAAGCTGCCAAAGAAATGAAAGGCAGAATTGCCGAAATTGTAGGAGACGGAGAAGCCAAAAATCTTTGGATGGGTACATTTCACTCCGTTTTTGCTAAAATTTTGCGTTTTGAAGGTCATCATTTAGGGTTTCCAAGTAACTTTACCATTTACGACACGCAAGATTCTCAAAAATTGTTAGGCTCCATAATTAAAGAAATGGGCTTAGAGAAAGATATCTACAAAACAAAGCAGGTATATAGCAGGATTTCTTCTTATAAAAACAGTTTAATAACCGTTAAGGCATATTTTAAAAACCCAGAACTTATGGAAGCCGATGCTATGGCTAGACGACCAAAAATGGGAGAAATTTATGCTGAATATGTTGACCGTTGCTTTAAAGCTGGCGCTATGGATTTTGATGATTTGTTATTAAGAACCAATGAGTTGTTAACACGTTTCCCAAATGTTTTGGCACAATACCAAGACAAATTCCGTTATATTTTGGTTGATGAGTATCAGGATACCAATCACTCACAATATTTAATTGTTCGTGCCTTGGCAGACCGTTTTCAAAATATATGTGTAGTTGGTGATGATGCGCAAAGTATATACGCATTCCGAGGAGCGAATATTAACAACATCTTAAATTTTCAGAAGGATTACGACAATGTAAAACTCTATCGTTTAGAGCAAAATTACCGCTCTACAAAAAATATTGTAGGCGCAGCAAATTCAGTAATTGAGCATAACAAAACCAAGCTTGATAAAGTGGTATGGACAGCCAATGAAGAAGGACAAAAAGTAAAGGTGCACCGTTCATTAACCGATGGTGACGAAGGTCGTTACGTGGCAAGTACCATTTGGGAAGAAAAAATGAACAACCAACTGCTCAATAGTGATTTTGCAGTATTATATCGTACCAATGCGCAATCTCGTGCCATTGAAGATGCATTGCGTAAACGTGATATTCCTTATCGTATTTATGGAGGTTTATCGTTTTACCAACGTAAAGAAATTAAGGATGTGACAGCGTATCTGCGCTTGGTTTTAAATCCAGCAGATGAAGAAGCATTAAAACGTATTATTAATTTCCCAGCGCGTGGTATTGGGCAAACAACTATTGATAGATTGCTGGTTGCGGCAAATAATTACAACAAAACCATTTTTGAAATTTTAAAAAACCTTGATACAATTGACATTAATATTAATAACGGTACAAAAAATAAACTAAGGGATTTTGTAACGCTTATTGAAAGTTATCAAGTAATGAATAAAACTGCTAATGCGTTTGATTTAGCCGAACATGTTTCTAAAACAAGTGGTTTAATAAAAGAATTCAATAAAGATGGTACACCAGAAGGTGTTACGCGATTGGAAAATGTGCAGGAGCTGTTAAATGGTATCAAGGATTTTGTTGACGGACAAAAGGAGTTAGCAGATGCTGGCGATTCCCTTGCAGAATTTTTAGAAGATGTGGCACTTGCAACAGATTTAGATGCCGACAAAGGCGACCCAAACCATGTGGCATTAATGACCATACATTTAGCTAAAGGATTGGAATTTAATCATGTATTTATAGTTGGTTTAGAGGAAGATTTATTTCCAAGTGCTATGAGTATGAATACGCGTAGTGAACTTGAGGAAGAACGTAGACTTTTTTACGTAGCCATAACCAGAGCTGAAAAACAAGCCTATTTAACTTATGCTTTAACGCGTTATCGTTGGGGAAAATTAATAGATGCTGAGCCTAGTAGATTTATTGAAGAAATTGAAGATGAATTTTTAGACATTCTCACGCCAATTGAAGAACGACGAATTAACCCAATGTTGTCAGCGGATATTTTTGGTAATGTTGAGCCCAATAAAATTAGGTTTAAGCCACCAAAAAAATATGAGCCTAAACGGAAAAGTAAATTAAAACCAAAACCAGAAGGTATTAAAATAAGTACGCCTAAGAATTTTAAAAAAATAACCAAATCTAATGAAAACACTAATTTGTTTGATAGCAAACTAGCAGTAGGTAATATTGTAAAGCATTTAAGGTTTGGAAAAGGCGAAGTACTTAAAATAGAAGGAGTAGGAGCTGATATGAAAGCTGAAATTAATTTTGAAAATGGAGGTTCTAAGAAATTATTGTTACGTTTCGCTAAACTTAAAGTTATAGGTTGATGGCAGAGTTTATAAAGATATATGAAGATAATCCTAATCCAAAAGAAATAGCAAAAGTTGTTGCGGTTTTGAAAAGAGGAGGATTGATTATTTATCCAACAGATACTGTTTATGGTTTAGGTTGTGATATTACTAATAACAAAGCATTAGAACGTGTTGCCAGAATTAAAGGTGTTAAACTAGAGAAAGCAAATTTTTCGTTTGTGTGTCATGATTTAAGTAATTTAAGTGATTACGTAAAGCAAATTGACACAGCAACATTTAAAGCTTTAAAACGTGCACTTCCGGGACCTTATACATTTGTGCTTCCTGGAGCCAAAAGTTTACCTAATGCATTTAAAAAGAAGAAAACAGTAGGGATTAGAGTGCCAAATAATAGTATTGCTTTAGAAATTGTGAGGCAATTAGGAAACCCAATTATTTCAACATCTATTTACGATGAAGATGAAATATTGGAATACACAACCGACCCAGAATTGATTCTCGAAAAGTGGGATAAGCTAGTGGATATGGTTATTGATGGAGGTTATGGCGACAATGAACCGTCAACCATTATTGATTTTTCTGGTGATGAACCAGAAGTGATTCGCGAGGGGAAAGGTAGCTTAGAAATATTTTAATAAAAAAAAGCCCAACGTTAAAGTTGAGCTTTTAAAATAATATTTTTTATTACGATTAACTCCCGGCAGAAAGTGATTTCATTTCTTTCTCAATCATATCGTAGAACTGGTCAATTTTTGGCATAACTACAATACGAGTACGTCTGTTTTTAGCTCTGTTTTCCGCTGTATCATTATCAACCAATGGTACATGGTAACTTCTTCCAGCGGCAATTAAACGTGATGAGTTTACACCTAAATCTTCTAACACTCTAATAATAGAAGTTGAACGTTTTACACTTAAATCCCAATTGTCTAATAATACACCATTGCTCTTGTAAGATTGGCTATCGGTATGTCCTTCAACCATACACTCAAAATCTGGCTTATCATTTACTACTTTAGCAACCTTTGCCAATACGTTTTTAGCATTGGATGAAACAACATAGCTTCCGCTTCTAAATAATAATTTATCAGAAATAGAAATAAATACAACGCCTTTTTCAACATTTACTTCAATGTCTGGGTCATTTATTCCAACTTCACGTTTTAAACTTGTTACCAAAGCAAGCGTCACACTATCCTTTTTGTTGATGGCGTCTTGTAAGCGAGTGATTTTCAGGTCTTTTTCTTTAATACTTTCTAAAGTTTTTTCAACATTAGAAGCACCTTTAGCAGTAAGCATTGTTAAATCCTTGTTGCTTTGTATAAGACTTTCGTTGTTTTTTCTCATATCTGCAAGTTGGTCTTTTAATGCATCTGCTCTAGCATTTGCAGCAGCAGCGTCAGATAGACATGAGTTAAGTTTAATAGTTGCAGTGTTTAATAGGTCTTGTGTTTCTTGTTGTTTTGCCTCTAGAGCAGCATATTCTTTTTTAGATACGCATGAACTTAAAACAAACATTGCTGATAGGCTTAACAATAAAATTCTCTTCATGATGTGTTGTTAATTAATTATTATTTTGACGAATGTCACAAAATTATACAAAAAAGACCAAATATTAGTGGTATTAACAAAACTTTTGCTAACTAAGTTATAAACTTTTAAAAGTTTGTTTTTTAGCAAGAAAATAAGACCAAACAATACTTTTATGGGTATGATAATTTGGTGATTTATTTTGAGTTTTTCGTTGTTTTAGAAGCGTGCTTAAATGAGCGTAAAAAGAGAAATGAGATTTTATAATTGCTAGGGTATGTCTTGGTTTTAATTCAAAAAGAAATTTTATACCAGCAACGCCATCTAATAATAATCTTACTAATACAAGATAGGTTATATTACCTGATGCATTTTTTACTAGCGTATATAGGCTGTTTCTAAAGTTTAAGTAGGTTTTTTTAGGGCTTGTATTACTCAGTGTGGCACCACCAACATGGTATATGGTTGAAGTGCCAACATACTTAATATCATAGCCTAAGTTTTTGGTTTGCCAACAAAAATCTATTTCTTCCATGTGAGCAAAAAAAGTTTCGTCAAAACCACCTAAGGCTTTAAAAACATGACTTCTAACAAATAAGCATGCGCCAGAAGCCCAAAAAATATTTGTGATATCGTCGTATTGTCCTTGGTCTTTTTCAATAATATTAAAAATGCGCCCACGGCAATACGGGTAACCCAATTTGTCAATAAATCCGCCACCAGCTCCAGCATACTCAAAGTACTCCTTGTTTTTTTGATCAAGAATTTTGGGTTGAATAATCGCAGTATTTGGTTCAGAAATAAATACTTCTTGAATTGGCAATAACCAATTTTTGGTCACTTCAACATCGCTGTTTAATAAGCAAAATACATCAGCTTTTATGTGTTGTAGTGCATCGTTATAACCTTTGGCATAACCTCCATTCACACTATTTTGAATAATTGTTACTTGCGGAAAATGTTCTTCTAGGAATAGTACAGAATCATCTGTTGAGGCATTATCAGCTACATAAATATCAGCTTCAGAGGAAAATGATATTACCGAAGGCAAAAATTGCTCTAGCAATTCTTTTCCGTTCCAATTTAATATGACTATGGCTATGTTCAAGCGTGATTATGGTTTTTGATGTAAAAGGCAAAGTTAATTAACCAAAATAAAATAGACCCTTCGGTCAGTCTTTGGTACAAGCCAATATAGTTTCCGTTTGGCTCGCTTGTAAGCAACATACTAAACACAAAAGCTATTGCGCCACATATAATTGATTTTTTTGACAGTGCTTTGCCATTGCTCCAATTTTTAGCAGCAAACCCAATAATAATTAAGCATATTGGCACCAATACATACGTGAGCGCTCCCGACAAATTATGAATTATTTGAGATATACTTGGGTTAATAAACTCTCTGTTACAACCAGTATCACAAGGAAACAAACCAACTATAATGGTGCCTATACCATAAAATACTCCAAACCCCATCAGTCCTATTTTTGTTGAAGTTGTTTTTGGAATAAACTTCAAAACTGAAAACGAAAACAGAGTAATTAAAATACCACTTGGGACATATCCCAAAACCCTCATGTAAGTACCATACGGTGTTCCAAAAGCATAACTCTCACTTATAAATTGACTTATATGACTGTAATCGTCAAACTGAAAACCGCCTAAAACCGAAGGAATAATAAACAGTACTGCACCTAATAAACCAAGCCAAAAAGTTGTTGTTTTACTCATTATAACTAGGAATGTCTTTTAGAAATTGATAACGTTCTTCATCAAAATCAATACTGCAATAATAGTGATTTAATCCGTTGGTAACCATTAAATACGTAGCGTTTAATGCTAGGTTGTATCTTGCTATTTGGTCGAATGTGCTTTGATTAATGGTAATTTTTGGTGCTTTACATTCTACAATTAAATGTATGGAGCCATCAGAGTTAAACACCACAATATCGTATCTTTTTTTTAGCTTATTGATTTTTAACTCTTTCTCGACGTTTATTAATGATTTGGGATATTTTTTTTCATTAATGAGATATTGCACACAATGTTGGCGCACCCATTCTTCAGGTTGTAAAACCACAAATTTTTTGCGGATATCATCAAAAATATAAGGTTTATTTTCGCTATTTTTGAATCGAAAGGTATATGTGGGAAAATCTAATTTTTGCACATCACAAATTTGGTGATTTTTTTTCAATGGACGAAGTTAAACAACTAGTAAACGATATTAAAAATGGTAATATTAAGCCAATTTATTTCCTAATGGGAGAAGAGGCTTATTATATTGATAAGATTTCCGATTTTATTGAAGGCACCATTCTTGCTGAAGAAGAAAAAGGCTTTAACCAAATGGTGCTCTATGGTCGCGACGTATCGATTGACGATATTGTAAGTAATGCCAAACGTTACCCAATGATGGCAGAACGACAAGTAGTTATTGTTAAGGAGGCACAAGATTTATCCAGAACAATTGAAAAACTGGTGTCTTATGCCGAAAATCCGCAACCAACAACCGTTTTGGTAATCAATTACAAATACAAAAAAATAGATAAGCGTAAAACACTTTATAAAACCATTAAAAAAAGCGGAGTTGTTTACGAAAGCAAGAAACTGTATGAAAACCAAGTGGCCGATTGGATTCGACGAGTGTTGTCGCCAAAAGGTTATAGTATTTCGCCAAAAGCAGCACAAATGCTGGTGGAGTTTTTAGGAACAGATTTAAGCAAGATTAACAATGAACTTGAAAAGCTGCAATTAATAATTCCTAAAGACACACAAATTTCTCCTGAACTAATTGAAGAAAATATAGGCATTTCTAAAGACTATAACAATTTTGAATTGCGAAAAGCAGTAGGTGAGAGGAATGTTGTAAAAGTGCATCAAATAGTCAATTACTTTGCCGATAACCCAAAAGATAATCCAATGGTTGTGACTGTGTCGTTACTTTTTAATTTCTTTTCACAACTATTACATTTACATGGTTTAAATGATAAATCACCACGAAATATCGCCTCAAAACTTAGAGTGAATCCATACTTTGTAAACGAATACACCAATGCAGCAAGAAATTACCCAATGAAAAAGGTGAGTAGTGTTATTGCCACCTTACGCGAGTTTGATGTAAAAAGCAAAGGTGTTGGTGCTAATGCTGTGCCACAAGGTGACTTACTAAAGGAGTTGATGGTTAGGATTATGAGTTAGTTAGAAACTATCAGTGACTTTTCTCTTTAAGAAAGCTGTTTACTTGTTTTAAATTTCAATTTCCACTATTTCTGCTCTAGCTCCAAAACGAATAGGTAAAATACTAGTTCCAATTCCTTTTGAAACATACATTTTTGGCTCAGATTCTTTATACCACCCTTTTAAATAGTTTCCGCTTCCTTGAGGTTTAAAGGGAGCAATTCCCAAAAGAGTAATTTGACCTCCATGTGTATGTCCAGAAAGCACTAAGTCGATATTTAATTGCTCTTTTTGCATAGCAATTATATCTCTATGTGCTGGACAATGCGTTAAGACAATATTGGTTTTAGCATGTTTTAAGTTTTCAATAGCTTTTGTAAAATCTGCATTTCCACCAACTAAATCGTCAGTTCCTATTATTGATATTTCTCGATTTCTTATTGAAATAGTTCTATTTTCATTTATTAATAATTCACAATTATTTGTTGAATAAGCTTTGCTGAGTTTTGTTAAATCTACATTCCCCCAATATTCCCAATTACCTGTAATTGCATATTTTTTAATTGATTCATCTATTAACTTAAGGAATGAATTAAGTGAGTCGATGTTTTCTGTTTTATCAACAGAATCACCAGTAATAAATATCAAATCTGGTTTTAACGAATTTATTTTTCGCGCAATTGATTTGTGAAAAGACCTTAATTTGTTAAAATGTAAGTCTGAAATTTGGATAACTCTAATCTTGTTTTTGCTTGATTTGGAGATATCGAAATAATTCCAGTCAATTATATATTTTTCAAACCATAGAGAGTCTAAAAGTACTAGCCCAATCGAGGCTAATATTCCTCTTTTAATAAATTTTCTTCTAGTTATTTTTACCATTATTTGATAGGTGAATAAATGGTATTTTATTTCCCATCAATCGAATACTTCCCAGGACCAGCTAATAATATCACTATATAAGCCATTAAAAAGAGCAATGCTTTTTCTTGTCTTGCAATTGGGTCATTTAAATGCACAAAGAAAAAGGCGACCAACATCGTTGCTATTGGGAAAATGGCGGCGAGTTTTGTTCTAAACCCAAAAATGACAAATACAGGTGCAATAACTTCGCCAATTAATACCAATGTTAGTGAGGTTGGTGCACCAATGCCCAAAGGGTCTGGAAACTCAATGGTATCAGCAAACATTCTTTCTATTTTAGGGATTCCGTGAGTTAGCATCATGGCAGAAGTACCAATTCTTAAAATGGCTAAGGCTAAGTCGTTGTAGTTTTTTGTAAACATGGCAGTTAGTTTAGTGACTTTAAAAAGTCTGATTTATAGGTTTGACCAATAGGAACAGTTTTATCTCCAATGGTTATAACATTTCCTGCTAAGCTATTCATTTTTTTTAAATTAACAGCAAACGACTTATGACAACGTACAAATTGGTTAGGCAACAGCTTTAAAATATTGGTAAAGGTGCTATTGGTTGTTATTATGGAATGTTCTTGATGCACTTTCACGTAATCACCAAAAGCTTCAACAAATAAAATGTCATCGGGATGTACTTTGTGTAGCACTTTGTTTGCTTTTATTAAAATAGCGTCATCACTATTATTTTCTGATTTTTTCTTGTTTAACGCTTTGTTTGCAGCAGCTAAAAAACGCTCAAAAGAAAAAGGTTTTAGTAAATAATCTATGGCATTGACTTCAAAACCTTCTAAGGCAAACTCAGAATACGCTGTGGTGAAAATAACATCAGGTGGATGTTGCATTGATTTATAAAACTCTAATCCTGATAATTTTGGCATATTAATATCTAGAAATAGCAAATCAATATCTTTTTGACTATTTAAAATTGAGATGGCTTCCAAGGCATTGTTACAAATTGACACAGCGTTTAGAAATTCCACATCATCACAAAATATTTTTAATACGGATTGCGAAGAAGGTTCGTCGTCTATAATTAAACAGTTGAGCTTCATAGCCTTATTGTTGTGTGTTTATGGTTAATTGAACAGTAAAAATGTTATTCTTATTGTCTGTTGTAAATGCGTGATTATTTGGATACACAATATCTAGGTTTTTTTTAATGTTTTCAAGTCCTACACCAGAAGCTTCATTGGTATTATTATCATCGTTTTCCTCTAAACTATTATTCTCAATTTTAAAACTAAAAACACCCTCTTTTTGACTCATAGAAATATTAATAAAGGTCTGGTCTAAATCACCTTTTATACCATGTTTAAAACTGTTTTCAATAAGAGGGAGTAACAACATTGGATATATTTTAAAGTCTTCGTCTTCCACAGTTGTTTTTAAGTTGATATTATTAAATCCTTGTACTCTAAACTTTTGAAATTCGATGTAGTTCTTTAAAAGAGTTATTTCATCTTTCAATGACACTCTTTCGGTATTAGAATCGTAAATCACATAGCGTAATATATCTGATAGCTGTACAACTGCATCCTTAATATTGTCTTTCTTTTGAATGGCAAGGGAATAAATAACGTTAAGGGAATTAAACAAGAAATGAGGATTAATTTGTGAACGTAACGACGATAATTGTATTTGAATGAGTTCGTTTTGAGACTTTAGTGCTTTGTTTTCATTTCTATTAAAATAAAACCAATCTTCAGATAGTTTTAAAAGCAACGTGGAAACCAAAAATATGCTAAAAATCACTATATGTCTAGTATTTGAGTGGTAGGAAATAAAAAAGTAATTAGGAAATAGCTTGTCGAGTAATGGTTCAAACAGCCAAATATGCAGTTGCGTAAAAAGTACAAGATTGACAATAAAAGCTAGAACAAATAGTGCATATTTTTCTTTTTTTAAAAGCTTAGGAATAATAACATACAAGTTGATTAATACAGGAATAGCCACACTAATTAAAAAACCAATGGTGTAGATATAATCAATCTTGATGGGCTTTTGTCCTTTAGAAAAAATTAAGAGCAAGATGATAAAAGAGAATAACCACAGCACCGAATTAAACAAAAACGGTCTGTGGTTATTTAGTTTATTTATATATGGATTAAGGTTGAGCATCCGTTTTTGTTAAGGTGAATTCTTCAGATGATTGCCATTTGTATTCAATATCTGCTTTCATGTATTTTTTAAGAAATTTATATAACTCTTCAGAAGTGGCCGTTAGTACAAAGGACTGGTCAATACCAACTATTTCATGCTTTAATTTTAGCTGTTTTTTATCAAACAAATCGGTTAGTCTGCCCTCATCTAACCAAGTAATGTTTAGTTTGTTATCTTCTATTTCATCAATTTTTGCAACCGAATGTGTTCTAAGCAAATGCTGACTTACTAAATCATTGCCAATATCTTCGTAATTAAACGGAATAAAATCCATAAATAGTTGCTCATCTATTTTAAATGGCATTGCCATAAAGATAGATTCATTGTCATTCTTGGTGCGTGTAATAAAATACCCATCGTTATACTTTTCGAAAGCGATTTTATCTTCCTCACTAACTTTAAACAAATCTTTGTTTTCTTCTAAAAACATTTGTCTAAACGATACAACTGTCCATTTAGCATTTTTGTTATCAACCCACTCACCAATAAGACTTTCTTGAAACTCTGTAGATTCTGGTGTGTAAAAAGGTTGAATTGATTTTACAATACAAGAGCTAAAAAAAGTTAAACAGCAAAGTAATAAGAGTGATTTAGTTTTCATAATTTCTAAGTTTTTTTGATTTCTTAGAACAAAACAATAACAATGTCGTGTGCAAATCAACAAATTTCGTCAAACAAGGTTTAACTCATGTCAAACAATTTGTTTACTTGTGTATGTATGTTTAAAAAAACTAGCGCAATTTAGGATAATCCTCAGGGCTTACCTCATGCATCACATTATAAACAGCTTCAAATATATCTTCTAAAGATGGCTTTGAGAAATAATCACCATCAGTTCCATACGCTGGTCTGTGCTCTTTGGCTGTGAGTGTTTGTGGCTGACTATCAAGATGTAAATATCCTTTTTGAGTATTCATAATCTCATCTAGAATATATGCCGAAGCGCCTCCAGGAACATCTTCATCAATAATCATTAAACGATTGGTTTTTTCAAGACTTTTTGAAATGTCATGGTTAATGTCAAACGGAATCAACGATTGTACATCAATCACTTCGGCATCAATACCAACTTCCAATAATTCTTTAGCAGCTTGTTTTACCATGTTTAAAGTAGAGCCGTACGATACTAGAGTAATGTCAGCACCTTCTTTTACAGTTTCAACAACGCCAACAGGTGTTTTGAATTCACCAATATTGGCAGGCAATTTTTCTTTTAATCGGTAACCGTTTAAACATTCTACAATAAGTGCAGGTTGGTCGCTTTCGAGCATGGTATTGTAAAAGCCAGCAGCTTTGGTCATGTTTCTAGGTACAAGTACAAAAATACCTCGTACTAAATTTAAAATACCTCCTAATTGCGAACCCGAATGCCAAATACCTTCAAGTCTGTGACCTCTTGTTCTTACAATCATTGGCGCTTTTTGCTTTCCTAAGGTTCGGTAATGTAAGGTGGCAAGGTCGTCACTTATTATTTGAAGCGCATACATGAGATAGTCTAAATACTGAATTTCGGCTATAGGTCGTAATCCTCTCATGGCCATACCAATACCTTGGCCAAGAATAGTTGCTTCACGTATACCAGCATCAGCTACTCTTAACTCGCCATACTTTTCTTGTAAACCTTCAAGACCTTGATTAACATCGCCAATGTTTCCTGAATCTTCACCAAAAATTAAAGCTTCTGGATATTTACTAAAAATAGCATCAAAATTATCCCTGATGATAATTCTACCATCAACCATTTGTGAGTCATCATTATAAATAGGTGATATTCCTGCAATATTGGTTGCTTTTAAGTTTGACTGACTATATAAATGCGAACTGAATTTTGGTTGATTTATTTCAAAATAAGCGTTAATCCAATTCTGTAGGGCGACTTTTTCATTGGAATCGTCCAGAGTAAGATATCTTAACACTTTTCTAGCCGCAGAAATAACGTCCTTTTTTGTAGGCTCGTCAATGGTATTAAGGTTATTAGCAATTTTTTGAATAAACACCTTGTTAGGGCTTGTTGGTGCTACATTGTTGAGTAACACATTAAGCTCTTCTCTTTCTTTTAGTATTGGTGATAAAAAGGCGTTCCAAGCGGCTTTTTTACCTTCTCTTACCTTCTTTTTAATGTCTTTTTCTAACTGTGTAGCCTCTTCGTTGGTAATGATGCTGTTGCTAATCATCCATTCACGCATTTTGGCAATACAGTCGTGTTCTTTTTCCCAAGTGAGTCTTTCAGGACTTTTATAACGTTCGTGAGACCCAGAGGTTGAATGACCTTGAGGTTGCGTTAATTCTTGAACATGTAATAAAACTGGTACGTGTTCTTCTCTTGCAATTTTTGATGCTTGTTCAAATGCATTTACCAATCCTGCATAATCCCAACCCTTTGCTTTAATTATCTCGTAACCATTACCATTTTCGTCACGTTGAAATCCTTTTAAGACTTCAGATATATTTTCTTTAGTTGTTTGATGTTTTGCATGTACCGAAATACCATATTCATCATCCCAAACGCTTATTACCATTGGTACTTGTAACACGCCAGCTGCGTTAATGGTTTCAAAAAACAAACCTTCACTAGTACTAGCATTTCCAATAGTTCCCCAAGCCACTTCATTTCCATTAACTGAAAAATTAGTGTTATCGATACCTTTTACATGTCTGTATATTTTGGATGCTTGCGCTAAACCCAACAGTCTTGGCATTTGTCCAGCAGTAGGAGATATATCAGCACTTGAGTTTTTTTGTTTTGTAAGGTCTTTCCAGTTGTAGTTGTCGTCTAAACTATGCGTTCCAAAGTGACCACCCATTTGCCTTCCAGCACTCATTGGGTCGGCTTCAATGTTTGTGTGCGCATACAAACCAGCAAAGAACTGTTCAATGGTTAATTGGCCAATAGCCATCATGAAAGTTTGATCTCTATAGTAACCAGACCTAAAGTCACCATTTCTAAATGCTTTTGCCCACGCTAATTGTGGCACTTCTTTTCCGTCTCCAAAAATCCCGAATTTTGCTTTTCCAGTTAATACTTCACGACGACCAAGTAAACTACACTCTCTACTAGTTACAGCAATAGTATAATCGCTAATGATTTCACTTTTAAAATCATCAAAAGACATGTTCTTGGTAATCTCTGGATTTGTTCGCATTTATTAGGGATTAAGATGGGGCAAATTTAGCCATTTTTTATGTTTTACACAATCTGGTTAAGTGTTAATAAGTTGATAAATTCGCAATAAAAGGCTGTAAAAACTGATAAATATTTATGAAATATAATTTTTGCGAATTTTCATTAAGAATTATTCAGCTATGCTATTGTTTGATTAGTACCATTTTCTGCGGAACAAGCCCAAAAGAGATTTTGGGTCCACCGTAAACACAAAACGTATTTTTTGGTCGTAATTAGGTTGACCAACTTCCCAGCCTAGATTTGAGTAAATAGGGAAGTAGACCTCAAAATAATCGGTCACTAAATCAATTCTTAGGCCAGAGTCATATTTAAATTTAACTGGTGTTGAAGCGTTTTTAACCAGACCAAAATCGGTGTAAGCTTGAATATATTTCCAAAGGGTGGTACTAAAGTTAACCGTACTCATCCATCTATTGGCGTAAGGAGTATCTAGTTTTGATTTGAAGCCACCTTCAGCAATGATTATTTGCTGACTGAATATTCCTGAAGCTTCGGAGCGACCAAGATAATTGTAATCAAACAAGTAATCGGTTGGTCTATCTAGTGCAAAACTGAAGTAATTGGAATTTGTTGGATTGTTATTATAGAGAAATGCACCTGTAAAAAACCGAATATTAACTTGTCTATTACTTTCAAATAGCTTTCTAAATTCATAATTAAAGGATAGCTTTCCAAAATCTTTTGCAAGTTGAAAATCTGTAAACCATTTATAATAGTTTATTAGTCCAGGATTTGTATTAACATATCTTGCGCTAAAAACACTATAATTTGGATTGGTATTGTTTGCTATATTGTTAATGTCTTCGTCTCTATTTATATCTAAATACCTAAAATTAAGTGATTGGAATTTGTTGGACCTGTAATCGGTATGGTCTCTAAAATTAAACCTTAGATATGGTGTTATAACCCTAGCGAACAAACCTGGTGCATAGGACGAGTATTTGCCAGAAATTCCATACGTAATACCATATAAATCTCTATTTTCAATATTATGTGTGTAATTTACGGAAGCCGAAAATGTAAAAGATTTAGATTTTGTGCCATAATTAGGTGATATTTTATAGTTGAATCCACGACGTAACAACGTTTTATTGTAAAACTTTCCTCCAAGTATTAAGCCATCATAAATATTTCTAAACTCTACAACTGGCATTAAAAACAATTGCGTTTTAGATGGGTCTTCTAGGTCTTTAAAAAGCCTAACTTGTAAGGGTTTATTATTTGCTAAAAAACCATTTAGTGATTTCCAATTGTCTCTTAAATTATATTCTGGGATGGAGTTATCATAATTTAAAACGAGCTTATTAGTATCATGTCTTGGGATGGTAATGGTTTTATTGTTTTTAATACTATCCACCCAAAGTTTTGACGTTACTGTATCGTTTCGTAGTGTAAATAATGAAACAGGCATACTGTTATTGCGCTTGTTTTTTATTGTAAGCGTTATAGAGTCTTCCGTTTTTTTAAGGCTTTTTATTTTAAAATCTATCTTTTTATTGGTGTTGACGTAGTCTTTAAAAAACCAATCCAAGTTTTTATCGGTTTTAGATTTTAATAAAGATTCAAACGCCTTGGTTGAAGTGTTTTTTAGTTTGTTGCTAATTAGAAATTCTTTTAAGGTATTTTCTAAAGTTTGAGCATTAATAAAATCATCCAAATATTTTAAACCAACTCCAGCTTTGTACTTGTTGGCTAGGTCACTGTTAAAGCGCAATAATGAATCTTTTGAAGTTGTTAATGCTTGGTCTCTATTGGTTCTTGCCATGTGTAAATACACCAAATTGTACTGTTCGTTAAATTTTAAAGAAGCAGCGTGAAATGACCTAAGACCCCAAATGTCGGCTAAGTTTCCAGCAAGTTTCATATCTGGATAATTTTCTTCGATGTATTTAATAAGAAAATACACCTGAATGCCATCTCTTAACCATTGCTCTTTTCTTGGGTTTATTAGTAACGTATTATCTAAATAATTGCCAAGTGTTGTTTTTAATAACTGTAATTCATACTGAAAATTCTTAGGAAATGGCCTAATAAAATCTGGTAACTGATTAAGACCATACACAGGGTCTTTTTTGGTATCAATACTAGAAACAATAAGTTTTTTATGAGGATAAGCACCAAGGTATTTTGTAACAAAAGAAGTTATTTTATCTGTTATAATTGCTTTTTTAGTTGGCTCTAAATCTTTTTCGGTATAGTTTGATACAATAGAAAAATTATCGGTTTGTACCGTTCTATATGAAGGTAATTTTTGCAAAAACAACTTGCTATCTATTCTATTATTACCTTTTAAAAGTAAAGTTTGCGTATTCGTGTTTTGAATTGTATTTATTAAATCAAGTTCTGAAGTCAATACATAATTTCTCGGAAATTCAATCTGCAAAGTAATATCAGTTTTTGGAATATAAAGGTCATCCAAATTTTTGTTACTGTAGTAATTCCAACTACCATCATAAATAGTAGGAGTGATATACCAATATTTTAAATTGTAGTTTTTTAAAGGAGTGACACCGTAATCTGTAAATTTTGTTTTAGGTAGTTTTACAATGTATTCTAATATAATTTCGTAACTCTGGTTAGGAAGCAACGGCGTTTCTAAATCTATTTTTAATACGTCTGGATGCTTTTTTAACCTTTCAGAATTTAACTCGTTGTTATTAGAATTGGTTATTGATGTAATTGCTGTAAAGCCACGTTCATCGCTTTCAGCAAAATGAAATTTACCATCATACTCTTCAGCAAAACGTTTTGCTAAAGGTGTTTTTTTTGTTGAGTAACTATTACTCCAATCATTTAGATAAATGCTTTTTAGAGTATCTTTTGACGTGTTTTTATAAGCAATAAACTGGTGTATTTGTATTTGGTCAAGTGCTACGTTAAACGTTGCTTTTATGTCGATTTTATCTTGACTGAAAGCAGTAGAATAGGCTAAAGCAACAATTAATATATGTAGAATTTTGTTTCTCAAATTAACGCTTGATAAATTTTAAAGGCTTTGTTATGTTTTTGTCTGTTGTAATATAATACATACCGCTGGACAAGTATGAAACATTTAAATTGATAAAATTCCTATCTTCAATTTGAAATTCTTCCATTTTTTGCCATAAAATATTGTAAATGCTTAGGCTGTTTATATCTAGTTTTGGATGTATTTTTAAACTAATAGCATTATTAACCAAATTACTACCCTCAATAGTTATTCCGTTTTTAAATTCAACAGGTTTTGTACTTAACAAAGCTTTATTTGTTTCGAGTGTTAATGTTACTGGTAAATGGTCGCTAAAATTGTAAAGTGCATTCCTTATGAATTGACTATATGTTGGACCACTACAATTAGTAGAATTAATGTTCTCATTATAACAGTTGATATTATTGTTGTTTCCGTAAGCTTGATAAGACCCAGAAACAAACGATATGTCTGGGTTGGTTGCCATATTTCCCGAAGTCATAATAAAATCGAACCTATCGTCAAAACCACCACTGGCACCACCTAAACCATTAGTTTGTCTAGTTGATTGCGTAAAGACATCTAAATACGTTGTATTATTACTCCAACTACCAATACGATTTGCAGGGTCTATCAAATCAATATTGTTATTATCATCTAAATCTAGTAATTCTTGAAATGCAGGTTCGGAGGAGGTATATAAATTTAAATCTCCGCCTAATAAAATATTACTATCGTTAGGTAAAGTGCTTAAATAAGTCACAAAAGCATCAACCATTTGCTTACGTAAAGCTTTATTGGCAGTACCACTAGACGATTTTAAATGTGTGACAAACACGTCTAAATAGATTGGGTCGCTATTTTGGTCTGTGGTATTTAATTTTAGTTTATAATGATTAAAATCGCGGTAAATGGTGGTAACGACTGCTTGTGATTCCAAGATAAACTTAGAGCTGTCATAAAAAATCATGTTTTGCAACTCATTTTGGTCACCAAAATCATCATCAGATGTGTTTTCTACAAAGGCAGCTCTTTGATAATCTGGATTAATAAACTGCATGGTTTGTAGTATGGTGTTGGCTCCAGCTTCGGTATTTAGTTCACAAATCATAAACAAATCTGGTAGATAGTCATTTAATATTACATCTAAATGCTGAATTCTACTTGCTGGTTGTTGTAAAGGAAAGTTAAGTACATTGTAAAACATAGCTTTAAAGGTTTCTTGTGAAAACCCAAAAAGGCTGTTAAGCACTATTAATACTACAACTAACACTTGTTTTTTTACCATACTTAGGGAGATGGAAAACGTTTTGTTTTAGAAATTAGGACTCAATTCATATTTCTTATAGAAGGCGTCTAATATCTCAATAACTTCATCTTCTGTATCTACTAGATTGATTAAATCTAAATCGGTTGCGCTAATATTTCCAAATTTATCAAGTAAAGTATCTTTCACCCAATCCATAATACCACTCCAAAATTCGGTTCCGACTAGAATAATTGGGAATTTTTCAATTTTATTTGTTTGAATTAATGTAATGGCTTCAAATAATTCATCCAGCGTACCAAAACCTCCAGGCATTACTACAAAACCTTGTGAGTATTTTACAAACATTACTTTTCTAACAAAGAAATAATCGAAATCTAAGCTCTTATCACTATCTATATAAGGGTTGTCATGCTGTTCGAAAGGTAAATCAATATTTAGCCCAACAGATGTCCCACCAGCTAAATGAGCTCCTTTATTACCTGCTTCCATTATACCAGGGCCACCACCTGTAATAACACCATAACCTGCATCAACAATAGCATGAGCAACACTTTGTGCAAGTTTGTAGTATTTGTTATCTGGTTTTGTTCTTGCTGAACCAAAAATGGATACACAAGGCCCTATACGACTTAATTTTTCATAGCCATTTACAAACTCGCCCATGATTTTAAAAATAGCCCATGAGTCGTTTGTTTTTATTTCATTCCAACCTTTTGGATGAGATTCATTCTTCATACATTCTTTTTTAAATTTTAACCAAATGCTAATTTAGTTCTTTTTTTAGGAACTTAGCCGTATAGCTTTTCGGATGCTTTGCCACGTCTTCAGGAGTGCCTTCCACAATAATTTGTCCACCACCTTTTCCACCTTCGTAACCAATATCGATGATATGGTCTACCGTTTTAATGACGTCCATATTGTGCTCAATAATCAAGACCGTATTGCCTTTGTCAACTAATTTATTGAGAACTAACATTAACACACGAATATCCTCAAAATGTAGCCCAGTTGTAGGCTCATCCAAAATATAGAAGGTGTTTCCTGTGTCGCGCTTGCTTAATTCGGTAGCGAGTTTTATACGTTGTGCTTCACCACCAGATAGCGTTGTACTTTGTTGCCCTAATGAAATATAACCTAAACCAACATCTTGTATGGTTTTAAGTTTTCGGTATATTTTTGGGATGTGTTCAAAAAACGGTACCGCTTCGTCAATGGTCATGTTTAACACATCACTAATGGACTTTCCTTTATAACGAATTTCCAAAGTTTCACGATTAAAACGCTTGCCTTGACAAGTTTCGCATTCTACATACACATCAGGGAGAAAATTCATTTCAATTACTCGCAAACCTCCGCCTTTACAAGTTTCACAACGTCCGCCAGCGACATTAAAGCTAAAACGACCAGGTTTGTAGCCTCGTATCATTGCCTCAGGGATTTTAGCGAATAAGCTTCGTATTTCACTAAACACACCTGTGTATGTTGCTGGATTACTTCGTGGTGTACGACCAATGGGTGACTGATTAATATCAATAACCTTATCAATATGCTTTAAACCAGTAATTTTTTTATAAGGCATTGGCGTTTTTACGCCATTAAAGTAATAGTTGTTTAAAATTGGGTAGAGCGTCTCGTTAATTAAGGTAGATTTTCCACTACCAGAAACACCTGTGACACCTATCATTTTTCCTAACGGAATACTTACCGACACATTTTTTAAATTGTTCCCAGTGCAACCGTTTAAACTCATTGTTTTTCCATTGCCTTTACGTCGCATTTCAGGAATTTCAATCTCTTTAGTTCCGTTTAAATAATCGGCTGTTAGTGTATGTTGAGCTAGTAATTCTTCAGGTGTACCTTCACTAATAATTTCGCCACCATGTTTCCCTGCTTCAGGGCCAATATCTATCACATGGTCTGCACGTTCAATCATATCTTTATCATGCTCTACGACAATGACTGAATTTCCAATATCTCTTAATGATACTAAGGAATTAATCAGTTTCTCATTATCACGCTGATGCAACCCTATACTTGGTTCGTCCAAAATATAAAGCACACCAACCAATTGCGAGCCTATTTGTGTAGCTAATCGAATACGTTGCGCTTCACCACCAGATAAGGATTTTGAACTTCTATCTAAAGTTAGATATGTTAATCCAACATCGAGTAAAAACTGAATTCTAGTTCTAATTTCTTTGATGATTTCTTCGGAAATGGCTTTTTGTTTATCCGACAAATCTTGTTCTAGATTCTTAAACCATTCTGCTAACTCAACAATATCTAAATGTGCTAATTCAGAAATATTTTTGCCATTCACTTTAAAGTACAGCGACTCTTTTCTTAATCGCGATCCACCACAATCAGAACACACCACCTTATTCATATAATCTTTTGCCCAACGCTTTATAGACCTTGATTCAGCATTTTTGTACTGACTCTCAATAAAATTGGCAATTCCTTCAAAATCGATACTGTAATTTCGAGCAATACCTAATGTTTTGTTATCAACAGTGAATTTCTCGTTGCCACCATACAAAATCATTTGTAAGGCGTCTTTTGGTATTTTTTTAATTGGGTCAGCCAAATCAAAGTCATAGCGCATGGCTATGGCTTCCAATTGCTTAAAAATCCACGAATTTTTTTGAGGCCCTTGAGGTGCTAACCCTCCATTTTTAATGGATATACTTGGGTCTGGAATAATTTTGTCCTCATTCACTTCGTAGAGCGTTCCAATACCATTACACTTACTACAAGCTCCTTTTGGAGAGTTAAACGAAAAGTTATTTGGCTCTGGATTTGGATACGAAATCCCAGATGAAGGACACATTAAGTTTCTGCTAAAGTAACGTACCTCATTAGTATCGTTATCAATCACCATCAAAACATTATCACCGTGATACATGGCAGTATTGATGCTTTCTGTTAGGCGTTTATCGTTATCGACATTCTCATCAATTTTGAGTCTGTCAATCACAATTTCAATATCGTGGGT
>CAKZMU010000063.1 GCA_937129145.1 uncultured Lacinutrix sp.
AAAGTGGTACGTGAAATCAATGAGCACGACCGAGAGTATTACCACAAAGATCGCCCCATTCCAGAAGAGCTTAAGTAAGTTATCTTAACCAGATTCTTTATGTGGGAGTTTGGTCATACTAGACAGAGTGGGTCTGCAATTAAATACAGAATTTTTCTGTCTAATAGCGTTATGAGTCCGAGTTCAATTGAATACCTCAGGAGAATGTGGTGATTGAAATTTATTCAGATGGGGATTCGACTATTTGGATTCCTGTAGCAAATCGTTCCGAAAAGTTTGGTTGTAGGGCTTTTCTGCCTGTATCTAACTTGGATAAATATATCTATGGCTATAAAGCTAAAGAAGGTAAGTCAGAAGGTGACTACTTATCAGCTTTGACTGATATACAAAGGCGGCACTTAAATAATGAACAAGCTGAGTTTCTTATAAAAAATGGAACTGAATACAGACGGTTTAAAGGTTGAGATTGTGGCGAATGGTTTGAAAAAGTCATTTATGAAAGGGGAATTTATCATAGAAGAAAGACTAAATAAGGTGGTTATCTCTTCGCTCGAAAGAAAAAGCCTAACTTTTGACTTTTTGACTACTAATGTAACCATCAATGGGGAATCTAGCTTTGCATCATTGTCCAAGGTTTACGAAAAATTACAGTCTGTTTTATTTGTTGCAGAAAGCGGTCAAAGTGGTAGCGTAGAAGTGATAGAAGTAGATGCAGCGAGTTTTGATTTAGGCGAAGTTGGTGCGGGTGCCAGTAAAGTTTTTCTAAAAAGAAAAAGTGGATTAGTAGAAGCGACTACAATAGAAGGGGTTGCAGGTGGAAACGTAATTATCGGAATACTAGATTTTACGTTTCATCGGTTTGTTTTGTTGTCCAACACTTGGCATAAATTACTAGCATGAAATTAATACAGTTCAACGGCAACACTTTGGAGATGTTTGATTCTATACAGGAATTAGTAGTGAGCCGATACCAAAAATATAATTCTAACGTGATGATTGATGCGGGCATCGGCGGGGACTTGAACAGTTTCCGAGACAGGGCAAACAACGTTAAACGATTGATGCGGGTGGACATAGAAAAAGCGGAATTAGAAATGGATAACATGGTCAATTGTGTTACTATGATTATGAGCGACACAAGCCCAGAAATGAACAGCTTTGTAGTTCTCATTCACAAAATAAACGGGCGAGTAATAACAGATGAACAATTAAGTGATTCGGGAATAGAGGAAATAAAAAAGAAGTTAGCAAAATTGCCCGTTAGTAAAATCAGAGCGTTTCTAAATTTCTTTAAAAAAAAAGTTGAGGTAGAGTTTGAGACGTTCTTCCCAGAAATCGGCAAAGGGTCAAACAAAGAATTGTATTTGATGCTTAAAAAAAAGATAGGTTTGAAGTTGAGGGAGGTGATAATTGGCGTTGACCTATCGGAGGACTTGAAAAAGATTGAAGATTTTTTTACTAAGAAGATGAAGCCGAAAGTTTACGGCGGTAGCGGTGGATTAGAAGTGAAAATGATAAACGGTTTTGAAGATATGTGTACGGTTTTGATTAAAAATAATTTAGCAATCCATCCCAAGAAACTAACGGTGGTCGAGTTCTACAATAAATTGATTTTTTTGGAAAAGATGATTAAGGAAAATAATAAAAGGAAATAATTTGAATCCGATAAAAACATCTGAATTATATCAGAATACAGGCGAACTTAAAGAACTAATAAAGGAATTAGAGTTGGTTCAATTTGCCTTAACGGAATTGAAAAACCAACAAATCAAGGATGCTAAGATATTGCAAGCCACGGTAAAAAAAGCATCTGCCAACACGTCAGCGCAAAGAGAACAATTAGAAGAATCATCAAAGCAAGCGGACGAAATAACCAAGCGGTATAAAAAATACAATGACAGCTTAGGCGAAAACGCAAAGAAGATTGCAGCGTTGAAAAATGCACAGCAGACACTAAACCAAGTCAACAAAAATGAAGCGAAATTATTAGCATCAAAAGAGGGAAGTTATAATGCCTTATCGGCTCAATATTCGTTGAACAAAATCCGACTTAATCAGATGTCGGAAGCGGAACGGAAGAACACCAAGGCGGGTAAGGAATTGGTAAAAGTAACCAATGAGATATTTCAAGAAATGAAATCCTTGCAAGCGGAAACGGGTAAAACTTCTTTGAATGTTGGAAACTATCAAGAAGCAATCGAACAGGCGGACAGGGCGAGTGGTGGATTTATTGGAAGTATTCGAGCAACTGGTAAAGCGTTCAAGGCGTTGTTATTGAATCCCGTTGGTTTGTTTCTTGCCGCAATAGTTGGCACGTTGGCAGTACTTGGAAATGCCTTCAAATCATCGGACAAAGGTGCTAGGTTATTGGAAAAAGGAACGGCGTTGGTTAGTGCGGGGTTTTCTGTTTTGGTGGATTTATCGGTACAAGTTGTTGAAGGAATCGAGACGGCTTTTGGGGCGGTTTCGGAATCCAAGGTTGGCAGCTTTGCGGGGGCGTTGGTGGATAAAGTTTTGGTTGCGCTCAAAGGAATAATTAACACGGTGGGTTTTGTAGGTGAAGCGTTTTCCAATTTGATTGATGGGGAATTTAAAAAGGCTACCGAATCGGCAGTAAATGCGGGAAAGTCAATAGGTCAAGCATTTTCGGGAATTGAACTAACGAGCGATTCTAAATTGGTTAAAGGACTTGAAAACGTAATAGATAAAGTAGTCGAAACGGGAAAGGCGTTTACTGATTTGCAGTTGGCAACATTAAAAACGCAACGGGCAAATAGGGAGTTAACAAAGTCGGTTGAATCCTTGACCACACAAGAAGCACTATTGAGGGCAACCGCAGATGATACTACAAAGAGTTTCAAAGAGCGTGAGGATGCAGCGGAAAAAGCACGGGCGGCACTCGAAGCGAAGAGCGCAAAAGAAATTGAGATTGCAAGAAATAACCTTACATTAATCAATACCGAAATAGATTTAAACAGGTCAAAGAAAAAAGATGTAGAAGGTTTGTTAGATGCTCAACTTTCAGCATTTCAAGCATTAAAGCAAGCTGAACGGGAATACACTTTGGCAGTTCGGGACAACGAAAGAACACGGGATGAATTGAAGCAAGATAGATTAGAACGTGACCTTGATATTTTGTTAGATATTTTCGATAACCAAAGAACGATTAATGAAAAACTAATAGCAGATGATGAATTGACCTTTGAAAAAAGAAAACAAATACTAGACGAAACGAATAAATTAAACGATTCATCTTTTGCAAAGCAGATAGAAACGATTCAAAAATTTACAGGGATTGCCATTAATGCAAATGAATTAATTGGAGAATCAGACGCAATAATTTTGAATCAAAAAATTAGAAACCTTGGACTATCTGAAATAATAGAGGGGCGGTTAATTGAAATAATCCGAGACAGAAAAAGCGCAAATCAAGACCTTGCAGATTCAGAAAAAGACTTAAATAAAGCAATTGCAAAAAGACAGGAAGAACAATTGAAATTCCGTACCGACTTAATTGCCAAAGCGAAAAAAGCCTATGCCGATTTTCAGACAGCAAGGAAAGAAGGAAGCGAAACGGCATTTGAGCAACGTCAAGAATTGGCACAATCGGAATTTGATTTGCTCGAATCGACCGAAGATGAAAAGACCCGTTTTGCGCTCCAAGCCGAAAAAGAAAGGATTCAAAAAATTATCGAAATCAATAAGCAGTTTGGCGGTGACTTGACAGATGTGCAGATAGAAACTTTCCTCAATCAGATTAAAAAGATTGACCAAGAAATAGGGAAAATTGGTAACAAAGAGGTTAAAGATATTTATGATTTATTCGGCTTCAAATTAGGGGACGAACAAAAGCAAGCAATCGCCACGGGATTATCATTCGTGAAAGACCAATTTGGAAGCCTACTAGATACAAGGGAAAAATTAGCAGACCAAGCGGTAAGTGCTGCCAATACCGAAGTGGAGGAAGCACAAAGAACATTGCAAGCGCAACAAGATTTATTATTGGCGGGCGAAGTGAACACGGCACAGGCAGCACAACGACAACTGGAGCAGGCTAAAAGAAATCAAGAAAAAGCATTGAAGGAAAGACAGAAAGCACAGAAAGCGCAAAACCTTTTAGATACGGCACAACAAACAGGAAGTTTAATTACAGCGAGTGCGAATATATTTAAGGCTTTTTCACCGTTGCCCGGTGGGTCATTTTTAGCCGCCGCCGCAATTGCTACTATGTTTGGTACTTTCATTGCTTCAAAAGTCAAGGCAAATAAATTAGTTAAAAAGTCATTCGGAAAAGGAACGTATGAAGTTTTGAAGGGTGGCAGTCACCTAAGCGGCGATGACATTGGGTTGGGCATGATGGATGAACGAACAGAACGGCGAGCCGAAGGGGGCGAAGGAATGGCAATTTTTGCTAAAAAAAGAGTGAGCCAATATCGCAACACTTTACCTACCGTGGTCAAGGCTATTAATAGTGGAACATTTGAAGAAATGTTCATGCGTAAAAATATGATAGGCGAAAATGTCAGTTCTTTTGTGATGAGCGGAGGTAGTGGGGGTAGTGTAGATATGAAGCGTTCGGAAAGACTATTAGAAAAGATTGGAGAAAATACAAGCGGGAAAAGTTTTGTGAATGGACATGGAAATTTAGTAGAAACCAGAAAAAACAAGACGACTGAATATGTGTAAAAAGGAATATAAATTTAGGCTAGATTTAGAGAATGAAACAATTTCCGTTTTCCCAATTTACGAGGAAAAGGTATTGAGCAGCGTTAGAACAGGAACGAATAAATACCTAATCGCTTCGATTGATGCTAAGTTTACTTTTTTGGAGGGTGTGGATTTTACGTTTATCATGGGTGAAGATGTGGAACATGAATTTACTTTACGAATCGACCGAGTGATAAACGGAATCGTGCAAGAAAACTGGAAAACGGGAACATTTACAAGGCTAGATTTTGAGGTATTTGATGATAAGCAAGAACGAAGGATTGAGGTAAGTATGGAATTAGACGACATCCAAAAAAAGATTGAGGAAAAGGAAAACGAAGATTTTAATTTTTTCGATTTGAATGTTACGGCTCGAGAAGTTAAATATGATGTGCCGCCAATATTCCAAATTTACAATAGTGCAAACGGTAAAATTTCAAACCATGTGCGAGGCAATTATTGGGAAGAGTTCGCAGAAGTTCCGACACGAGATGAAAGTATTTTAACGGTGTTTGGATTTGAAAGGATTCATACGGAAGATTTACTACGGTTCGGGATGGGATTTGGTGAGCCTAACATAAACGGTAATTACCCATTGGGAAACGGGTCAGCTTTTGAGAATGAAAACGGATTGTATCGAATTGAATTTACATTAGTGGTTGTCAATAATCAGCAAGGATATACAGGCGAATTAATAAGGCAATCAGATAACGAGGTTTTATTTGAGTACAATGGCGAAGGATTGGGCGTAGAATTAGATTTTGCTGAATTTATCCATGTGGACGGCGCAGACGTAGGACTATTCAGATTCCAAGGGGTTCGACTTTATTCGAGGGTATTGGTAGCGGTGAACAGCGTAGCAGGTCAAACGGTTATACCTATTCCCGCCGATGACATAAGTACACCCAAAGCAAATTACAGCCATATTATAGAAGGAAATTGGGTGTTTGTTTATACCGCTACGGAGATACAGGAAGCAAAAACGCCCTATCTAGTTTCAGGAATCCCAACGGGGACAAACGAAAATAGATATTTTACCGAGTTGGTTAGTCCTCCAAATTATAGTCCCGTTTTGAAGAGTTCATGGATTGGTGGGGCAGTATTTATGAGTTATACAGCTACGGGAATTGGTTTTTATACGTCAGCTTTGAGGACGGTAAAAAATAGTTATTGCTATGAGTTGGTGGATGTAGTTAGAGCGATGATGATAAACATGGTGGACGGGGTGACGGTTGGAAATTCATTAGGTCATTTCTTTGATATTGCAATCAATCCAATTACCAATACTCAATGGAGTAGAATCTTCTTAACGCATAAATCGAATGTCAAAACGATTAACTTTGAAAGTCCCGCAACCAAGGCGAATATCAAATATGCGGACATAAAAAACCTAATGGAGTTCGGGTTTAATTGTTTTCCTTATTTGAAAGAAAGCGAATTGAAGTTTGAACACGAGTTATTTTTTCGGAATGGCAAAAATTACATTGAGGAAATTATAGGAACGGATTTAACGGAAATCTTGGAAGCGAAAAACAACCTACGTTGGGCGTTCAATACCTCAACGTGGAAATATGCAAAAGAAGAAATACCAAGCGAAATAAAAACAAAATGGAGTGAAGGCGGTAGTACATTGTTTGACGGTCAACCTATCAAGTTGTTAAGCAAATACGCAACAAAGGGGAATCCAAAGGAAAATACAATTGCTCAATTTATTACGGATTTAGAATTTGCGATGTCTAATCCTGACTCGATAAGTTCCGAAGGTTTTGTTTTACTTTTTGTCGATGAATTACCAGACGGAACACTAAAAGTGAACTATCAAAATGTGGATTTGAACGGCGTTACTAATATCGTTCAAAATGGAAAAGGTGCAATAACTTATTTGCATGATAAATTCCACCGTGACGGTTTACCCTCCAAGCAAGTAGAAATCAATGGAGAGGAAGTAGAAGCCAACAGCGTAAGAAAAACAAGGATTCAAGAACTTACTTTTGGCGGCGGCGAAGATTCTGATTTAATGGAGTTGGTCAAAAGTGATTTAGGGAACGGCGAAGTAGAAAAGTGGGATGAAAATTTGGAAGATGGTTCTGTTAAAGCTACATTAAGGCACAACATATAAAAAAAATGGCGTACAACTTATTAGCGATATACGAGAGTGAACAGGAACAGAACTACAATAAGTGGTTTGTCATGGACGAAAACGTTTACGTGTCTGACAATGTAGGATTTACGCCGCCGTTTCAATTTTCAGTACCTAATGAAGATGAACTAAATGTAACTGCTTTGAGTAGTGTTCTTTTGGTGGATTTTCAAACTAGGATTGAGGTGGAAATATTAGGCGTTTTGGAGTCCCGAGGTTTTGAGGTGTACCGAGAAGAAAACGTAAATTACGATACGGTTATTTATCCATCAACTTTGGCAATTGGAGATTATCAAGGCGAATACTTTTTGAAATTTAAATGGAGTGGTGGGGAAAGAACGAGCGAGGTTTTCAGTATGTGTGATATGTCGGACAGGATTAAAATAGAGTGGTGGCATAATTCTAACTTTTGTTATCCGAATGGTCATTTTCGGTATAAGGCACCTTTCAAATTTCGGGCGTACATTCCTAGCACAATTGGAAAACCTTCTTATGAATATTCAGAAAAAGTAATAACGAGGGCGGGAATTAAATTTCCATTGCAACAAATCAGTTTTAAGCTGAATAAGTTTGTCGCACATCTACCCGAATTTATGGTTGATGCAATGCGGTTGATTGCGAACCACGACAACGTAGAAATATTTGAAGGGACTAGAAAGTATGTAGTGGATGAGTTTCTAATGGAGTCGCCAAACTGGCTAGAACGTGGAGATTTAGGGGAGGTTGTTTTTGAGTTCAAGACTGATACCGTGGTAGTTACTAATGCTAAAAAAAAGGTTAATGTAGAATACGTGGCAAATGAAGGAACTTGTATTTTGGTTAGTCATATTTGTGAAACGTTATTACTCGAAGGGTCGAGCGATTACCAAAACTTTCAATATACTTCAATGGAAACAGGCGAAACGGTTGCGCTTGAAAATGGAGATAAAGTAATAATTCAAAACTCATCCAACGAATTGAATTTTGCAAGGTTCTTTACTGGCCCTAATCGGTATGAATTAGATATTATTGAAAATCCAGAAACGTTTTTCGATGCGAATAATAACAAGTATTATTTTGCACCAACCAATAACGGCGGCGCAACGATGGTCAAACCCTTTGTATCAAGTGTTTCAAATGTCGGAGTAGATGGTTTAGCCTTTGGAGAATCTTTTGAAAACGTGGTAGTTGATGTTTGGGTAAGGTTCGACCAAAACGGGATAATCAAAGAAGAAAAAAGAGGGACAGGAGATAGTGGATTATTGAAAACTACGGGCGTTCCTTTTGAGTGGGATGATTCAATTTTAGAGGTACAACTAAGAACCTCATCTTTTAATTGTCCTCTTTTCTCAATCGGCACATGGTACGGCATCGACTTAACAGGTATTAACTTTATGCAAATAGAAAATAATTTTATCATTGATTAAAATAAAAACTCATGGCGGTTGAAAGCAGACAACAATTAAAAACATATTTTGAAAGGTTAGACCGTCCAACGGAAGCGCAATTTGTGAACCTTATTGATTCGATGCACTCGAAATTCCACGGATTAGGAACAAAAATTTCATTTTCAGGTAATCAATCGGTTGTCATCCCAACAGAACAAGCGTTAACCAAAATTTGGGCGTGGACAGTCGGAGGAAATGGATTGCTAAACATTGGGGACACGGCGGGCGGCGGTGAATATATGAGTAATGAGACGATAACAACAACGCCACGTTTGATTGAATTAGACCCCGTTTTTGCCTTGACTGAAAAGACCGTTGTTTTTCAACTTTTGGCAGATGTGGAGGTGACCATAAATGTCAAATATTATTTACAATAATTTTCTAAATTAAAATCTCATAAAATGAAAAAATTAATTTTTCTACTTTTTGCGGTGTTCTTTTCGCTATCCCTTTTTGGGCAATCAAAAACGAGCCGTGACATAATCGAAGCCAAACAGGAATTGAAATTAAACGGAACAACGGTTAACGAAATCGTAACCACTTCAACAGGGCAAAGTGATTTGAAGCTATTGACTGAAAGTGCAATTTTCGATTTAGTGGACGCAAATGCGCCTTATAAGTTGGTCAATGGTACGCCAGTAGGTAGCCCCGTAGTTGGGGTGTATCAATATATCGACACATCGTCAACCCCTTATGTTTTTTATAAGTGGAATGATGTGGGATTTGTTAAAGAAGGTATTGAGTTCTTTCACACGGGAACGGGGATTGATGTAAATGAAGCAGGTGGATTAACTCAATTGAAATTGAATATTGGGGAATTACCATTAGAACCAAATCCACAGATTGCACCTAATATAGATTATATACTTTACTGGAACTCGGTAACAGGGGAAGCCAAAAAGATATTTGCAAGCGAGTTTAAGAACTCCTTCAATCAATCAAATTCTTTTTATGAAACCGATGGTTCATTTTCGGGTAACAGGTTAGTTGATATTACAGATGGAGGTTTGTTGATTGAATCAAATTCAAAGGTTGCGAATGGAGTTTATGAAAGAGTTGCATTAAATCTTAGTGGTAGCCTCATTGAGTTGCAAACTGGCGGCAATGGGTTTTACAAGGATAAGCCAAATTTATTTTTGTCATCTTCACAAGGTAAAGCGGGGATGTATCTTGATTCCTTACGAACAACTGGAATAGAAGTTGACGGGGATAGTATTCTACAAATAACCACTCAAGGTATCAATATTTCAAACCTTGACACGGGAACAGTTTCGCAAAACATCGCAATTGACGAGGGTGGAAACCTCATCAAAACACCAGTACAAGTAATTGATAATATCTATACGGCGGATGGTGTATTAACAGGAGATAGGACTGTCAATATGAACGGCAACAATTTGACTTTTGACGGAACTTCCGATGTGACAATCAAATCAGACGGAAAAATTGGTTTGGGCATACTTAATCCTTTGTACGCATTAGATATACAAACTCTCTTAACTAATGCTAGCCCTGCGATTAGGGTTAACTCCAAAATATATTTAAACCATAACGGCTCAATTTTTTGGGGAACAAACGCATTGAATGGTCACTTATCTTATAGCACGGGTACAGTCGTAATTGGTGCAAGGGCAAATAATTATCTTCGGATTACATCGAATAACGTAGAAGCTATCAGGGTGGATTTAGCTGGGAACGTTAAGATCGGCCCTGCTTCGAATCCTTCTGAAAAACTAGATGTGAATGGCAACATCAAACTATCAGGAGTTTTGAAACTCGCACCGCAAACGGCATTCCCTACAACAGCCGCAAAAGGAGATATTATCTATCAAGACTTCAACGGAATCAACAAACCCCAATTCTACAACGGAACAGCGTGGGGCAACTTTTAATCCTTTTTTTAATCAAAAGTTCAATTCAAATTATTATGAAATATCTATTTTCAAATATATTTTTTCTTTGCGCTTTTTTCAGTAGCGCACAAACATTATCAACTTCTGAAACGCTTATCAATTCAGACACTTCTTACATTGTTCAAGTGAATGATAGTTTATTTGCAAACCTTACACTTAGCTACAATAGTGAAGGTCAAGAAACAAACAGGCAAGCAGATTACTATACATCACAAGAGTTGAACGTGCAATACAATCAAGCACGATTAGCCCTTGACAATCAATTAGCAGCACAAGAATCTGCAAAAGATGCAACAGAAAGAAAATTGAAAGCAAGTCTTTCAGGAACTCAAAAAATTGATTATTCAAATTTTCTTGACAGCGTGAAACTATCAGAAAGAGAATTTGTGAAATTAATAATTCGTGATGGTAATATCATAGACAAGTACGATGTTTCGCACAAAAACAATCTTTCATTAATTCAAGTCGGGTCTGACACAACTACTTTTAGACTTCGATTCTTAAGAAATAGTGAATTAATATTACGACCAGTCACGCTTGATAATCTTATATCTGATGATGTAATTCTAGTGCCTAATAATTCAGAACAAGAGTTCTGGAGAGCAAGACTGGATGACGGTAGAATTATTGTTTTGCGAACAAGACGAAAAGAGTGATGATTAGATTACTTGTGTGTCTCAATACGAACCTATACCTAGTATAAATTTATTATTTTTGTATGTGTTTATCGCATAATATTTTTTATAATCCTTAATCGAACATATTAAGCATGGAAGAAACGGTACAAGAAGTTGCGAGTAATTCGCCATGGTTTGCGGGTGCAATCATGGCACTTATTCCAATGGTAGGCACTATCATTGTGACTATTTTGGGAAAGAAAGAATTAGAGCGAGAGGTTGCACGCTTGGAGAAAATAACGGTCGAACAAAAAGAACTTATTAAAGTTCTGAAGGTTGACCAAATGCAACTAGCTGCATTGGTTCAAAAACTCAAAACTTTACGTGACTTTGAAATTGCCGTCGATGGAAAAGATATTTCAAAAATTTTAAACAAAGGATTGTAATGGAAAAATCAAATAAGGAGATTATTAGGGATAATATTGATGATGTAAACGAATGGTTAGACAAGAAAGTCGAAAAAGCAAAAACGGTTATTGAGCAGTTTATGAGTGGAAACCATTTAGTTGATTTTGCCACCATTGAAAGTCTTTCGGATGAGTGGCAGGACATAGCCGAGGGGGTGGCGGTTCGGGTTTTGAATCGAGCTAAAGGGCGTTTACTTTTGCAATGTATTATGCAAAAAGGGGCGTTGCTTTTGATACATGCGCACCCTGACTACGAAGAAACTTTCAGAGTAAAAACAGGGGTTTTATTGGATAAAGAATCAGATAGAGTTATCGACCCCAAAAATCCAAAAACATTTCCATTGAAACAATATCACACTATCTTTGCGATACAAAAAACCGATATGGAGATAGATTGCATTCAATAATTTTATTTTTTAACTTTTTATAAATCAAATAGTATGAACACTTTATATTTCACATTCATGCAGACAGTAGCGGCGTTCATCGTTAAGGCGGTGAAAATTGACACAAATAAAGACGGGAAAATTTCAGGCGGCGAAATTGGTTCTTTCTTTTCATCAGTTCTTTTACCGTTGCTTTTAAATTCCAATTCCCTTAAAGACCAATGGACGGCATTTTATGCGTTTGTTCGGGAATTGAATTTGGAAGGATTCAAAAACGCACTATTGCAAATCGTAGAAGGTCAACTTTTGCCAAGCGAATTGAAAGGCGTTGAAGAAACGGTTGACCAAGTGGCGGGGGTTGTTTTCAATCTCATTCAAGCAGTAGAAGAAACGGTTACAACTTTCAAAGGTTTGTTTGGAAATAAAGCCTTGGAAATTCGAGTAGTCAAAAAGAAGTAATTAGTTTTTATTTCTTTCAAAAAGAAAAGCGGTGTAACATTAATTTGTTGCACCGCTTTTTTAATTTCAAAACAAAACTATAAAAACAAAACGAAAAACCCAATTTGAAAACCGTCAGGAGGAGAACCTGACGGCGTATAATTCTCAAACTGTACAATCAAGTACACTAATAAAAATCGACAGGTCAAAAGTAGATTAAGTATTTGTAAAAAACAATTATTGTTTTTGTGAATATGAAAATATATCTTTGTTTTATTAATTTATAAAAATCGACAAAAATGACAGTAAAAACCTACGCCGAGCAAATCGGTAAATCTACCCGCACCGTTCAGCGTGCAATTGAAGAGTTTAATAAACTCAATTCCTCCAAACTTTCCAAGTCTGCCAATGCTGAAATTGAAAGCGAATTTCTTGAAGTTTTCCTTAGTGAAAAGTTTGGGGAATTGGTGACGATTGAACAAGACGCAATTGAGAAATACACAAAAGCCGTTCATTCCATCGTAAAAAAGAAATCCGACCAGCTCGCAACCAAAAGTTTTAAAGAATTTCCTGTGGGTGGTTTAGTTCCTGAATCCATCCACACGAAAATATTGAACGGTGGAAAACCAACGCCAATAAGTGACGAAGTTTTAAAAGTACTAGGTAGAAAGTTTGACGAACTAAACCCAGTTGTAAATTTCATTGAATCTGAAAACGAAGATTGGGGACAAGCTAAATACTTGGAAAAGATAGATTACCCGCATTCTATTTATGGAGAAAGTGAACGAGTGATGCACGTTGATTTGGTTCAACGCAAAAGCATTAAGATAAACGAACAGCAAGACCACATTGATAGTTTAAGAGATTCAGTTGAAGGGCATCAAATGCAAAACACCGAAATCCAAAGAGAACTTTTGAAACTGGAACATGAAGCCGACCAACGGGAAAAAAACCTTTCCGATAGTCAGGAGTACGCAAAGGAATTGAGCGCAGAAAATGAACAACTGATAAAAGCATCGGCAAAAAGTAAATTCACCAAATCGAAACTGCTTCAAATTTTACCGTTACCAATGTACGGATTGGCGGCATCATACGGCGTTTATTATTTCGCTGCACTTGAAGTTCCGAATTTTGTAGCAATAGCAGAGGCAGCAGCCTTTGAGTTGACTTTTATTGGACTAGCTACCATTCAGAATCTTTCGGAAAATCAAAAGAAGCAAGCGAGCCTTGTGAGTATTGCGGCGGTTGCAGTTAGTCTTATTTACAACGCTTTGACATATGCGCATTTGATGGATAAGG
>CAKZMU010000064.1 GCA_937129145.1 uncultured Lacinutrix sp.
TGTATTTCATCGATTTTCATAAGTAGAATTAAATAATTTTTTGTAGTTTCGGCTTGAGCTTAAACATGAGAAAAAAATTCTAAAAATTCAATAGTAAATGATTTTTTTTTTAAGAAATTTGTTCACATATTTGCCAAACAAAATGAGGGTTAGAGAATTTCACATATTTCTCTAAAATTTTTATCTAACAAACAAACTACAAAATCTAAAATGAGTATAACTGCGCAATCGGTATGGAATAACTGTCTTGAATTCATAAAGGATAATATTCAACCGCAAGCATACAAAACATGGTTTGAACCAATTTCTGCAGTTAAGCTAACTGAAAATGCTTTGAGCATTCAAGTTCCTAGTAAGTTTTTCTATGAATGGCTTGAAGAGCATTATGTAAAAATATTAAAAGTAGCCTTGACTAAAGAGCTTGGTGAAAGTGCAAAGTTGGTGTATGTCATAAAAATGGAAAACACTTATGGCAACAAACAACCATTTACCGAAAAAATTCCTAGTTCAAATAGAAGTGGTCTAAAATCGCAAAATGTTGATGTACCATTCAATAATAAAAGTCCTGAGCTAAAAAACCCATTTGTAATTCCTGGAATTAGAAATGTAAAAATTGAATCTCAATTAAACCCTAGTTACAGTTTTGAAAACTTTTTAGAAGGCGACTCAAACAGGTTAGCCAGAAATGCTGGTTTAGCGGTTGCTAACAAGCCTGGAGGCACATCATTCAATCCATTATTGATTTTTGGTGGTGTTGGCTTAGGAAAAACACATTTAGCGCATGCTATTGGTGTTGATATAAAAGATAAGTATCCTGAAAAAACGGTATTATATATTTCTGCTGAAAAATTCACACAACAATATATAGACTCGGTTAAAAAGAATAATAGAAACGATTTTATTCATTTCTACCAATTAATTGATGTGTTAATTATTGATGATGTACAGTTCCTTTCAGGAAAAACAGGAACTCAAGATGTGTTCTTCCATATTTTTAATCATTTACACCAAAACGGGAAGCAAGTTATTTTAACAAGTGACAAAGCTCCAGTAGATATGCAAGATATTGAGCAACGTTTACTATCTAGATTTAAATGGGGATTATCTGCCGAATTGCAAAATCCAGATTTTGAAACTAGAGTATCAATTCTTAAAAACAAACTCTATAGAGATGGTGTTGAAATGCCTGATGATATTATAGACTATGTTGCCAAGAATATTAAAACGAATGTAAGAGAGCTTGAAGGCGCTATTATTTCGCTAATTGCACAATCGTCTTTTAATAAGAAAGAAATCACACTAGGTTTAGCAAAAGATATTGTCGAGAAATTTGTAAAAAATACTAAACGTGAGGTTTCTATAGATTATATCCAAAAAGTAGTATCCGATTATTTCCAAATGGACGTAGATACACTTCAATCTAAAACAAGAAAACGACACATTGTACAAGCAAGGCAACTAGCTATGTTCTTTGCTAAAAAATTCACTAAAGCTTCATTGGCAAGCATTGGTTCGCAAATTGGAAAGCGCGACCATGCTACTGTACTTCATGCTTGCAAAACTGTGGATAATCTGTCTTCTACCGATAAGCAATTTAGAAAGTATGTTGAAGACCTATCTAAAAAGCTTTCATTATAATTTTTAAAAATGACTGAAATTCTAATGGTTTGTTTAGGCAATATTTGTCGTTCACCATTAGCCGAAGGTATATTAAAGTCTAAACTTCCTAAACAATCATTCTTTATAGATTCGGCTGGTACTAGCAACTATCATATTGGTGAACTTCCAGATAAAAGGTCCATAGATGTTGCAAAAAAATATGGTATAGATATTACAGACCAACGAGGAAGACAATTTAAAGTGTCTGATTTTGATAAGTTCGATTACATTTATGTCATGGATATATCTAATTACCAGAATGTTATCAAATTAGCTCGAAATAATGATGACATAAATAAAGTAGAACTAATTCTAAATGAACTAGATAGTGGCCTAAAAAATGTTCCAGACCCATATTATGGAGGTGATTCAGGTTTCGAAGATGTATTTCAACTATTAAATCAAGCCTGTGATAGAATTTATAATAAAGTATTAAAAAATATTTCGTGAATGGTGTAAATTAGAACTTTAATACACCCTAACATGAAAAAATTCTACTCAACAGCATTGTTGATGCTCTCCTTTGTATCATTATCACTGAATGCTCAAGACATTATTCTAGAGCCTATTGGCCCAAATTTTAATTACCCAACTAATATTGCTAATGCTGGAGACAGCAGGATGTTTGTTTTAGAGCAAGATGGGTTTATTTGGATTTTAAAATCTGATGGAACTGTACCATCTACTCCATTTTTAGATATCGATGCATTGGTTTACGATAATTATCAAACGGAATGGGAAAGAGGTTTATTAAGTATGGTTTTTCACCCAAACTATTCTAGTAATGGTTACTTCTATGTTAACTATATTGACCAGGTTGGAAATAATATAATTTCAAGATTTACTGTGACTGCAAATCCTGATATTGCAGATGTGAACTCAGAATTAGTCATAATGAATATACCTCACCCTTATGATGCACATCATGGCGGCGATATGGCTTTTGGACCTGATGGTTACTTATATATTTCTAAAGGTGATGGAGGAACAGACCAAGGAGACCCAGATAATCGTTCACAAAATTTAGCTGAAATTCATGGTAAAATGCTTCGTATTGATGTTGATAATCCTACAAGTGGTAATAATTATGGAAACAATTATGGTATTCCAGCTGGAAACCCTTTTGTAGAAACACCTACGGATGACCCAAATACTTTAGCCGAAATTTGGTTGTATGGGTTTAGAAATCCTGCAAAATTTTCATTTGATAGTTCAAATGGCGATTTATGGATTGGAGATGTAGGTCAAGAAGATATTGAAGAAATAAATTTAAACGCAGGAAACGTTCCAGGTAAAAACTATGGTTGGAGGTGCTATGAAGGATCAGACCCTTTTAATACTAGTGTAGGATGCCCTCCTATTGGTAGTTTAGAATTTGCAGCTCATGAATACAATCATTTTGAGGCAGATTTTGTATTTAGATGCTCAGTAGCTGGAGGTTATAGACATAGAGGCACTATTAACACTAATTTAAATGGTATTTATTTTGCTGCTGATTGGTGTAGCAGCGAAATATTTATGATAACACCAGATGGAAGCGGAGGCTGGAATAGAGTTAACCATCCAACTACTTTTTCAAGTAATAGATGGGTCGCTTTTGGAGAAGACAATAACGGTGAGCTACTTGTAGTTAGCAACCCATTGAGTAATAATGGACAGGTTTATAAAATTAAGGAAGACCTATTATCAACTAATTCTGTATCGCTAAAACATGATTTTAGTATTATTCCAAATCCAGCTGAAGATAATGTAGTAACTTTAAACTTTAATAAAGCAACATCTTTAAAAGAAGTAAATGCTATTAACCTTCAAGGTCAAAAAATAGAAGCTGAAATTGAAACCATAAATTCTACAACAGCAAGAATAGAGTTTAAAAATATTTCTTCTGGAGTATATATAATCGAAACTATTTCAAATAAAGGGGACAAATCTCAAAACAAGCTAATTATCAAGTAATTATTACATCCAACTTCATCTTTTTATTCGTACATTTAATAAACAATGCGCGCTATGAAAAGAAAAAGTACATATATATTAAGTTTTTGTTTGTTGATTTACACCTTTTCTTTCTCGCAAACAATAGACATACAGAGCTTTGCTACTGGACTCGATAGACCTGTAAATATTAAAAATGCTGGTGATGAGAGGCTTTTTGTTGTAGAACAAAGAGGCTACATACAAATTGTTAACGCAAATGGTACCGTAAACTCAACGCCTTTTTTAGATATAAACAACCTTGTTATTGATATAAGTGGAGGCGGTGATGAAAGAGGGTTACTTGGTTTGGCATTTCACCCAAATTATAGTAACAATGGGTTTTTCTATGTTAATTATATTAATAATAATGGTGATACAGTAGTCTCACGATTTGAGGTAAGCAATACAGACGCCAATGTTGCAAATCCAAATTCCGAATTAATTATTTTACCAATCACTCAACCATACAGCAACCATAATGGTGGTGATATGGCTTTTGGACCTGATGGCTATTTATACATTGCTTCAGGTGATGGTGGCGCTGGTGGTGACCCAGAAAATAGAGCACAAAACCTAAATTCTCTTTTAGGAAAAATGCTGAGAATAGACGTTGATAATACAGCAAATGGAAACAATTATGTCATTCCAACCGATAATCCGTTTTATAATGATGGAAATGCCAACACAAGAGATGAAATTTGGGCCTATGGCTTAAGAAATCCTTGGAAATTTTCTTTTGATAAGTTAACTGGAGATATATGGATTGGTGATGTTGGTCAAGGCGAATACGAAGAAATTAATATGGCGTCATCAACTGATGCTGGCTTAAATTACGGTTGGCGTTGTTACGAAGGAAACAATGCTTTTAACGGTACTGGGTGCCCTAACGATAACACTCTCACTTTTCCTGTAGGCGAATATTCCCATTCAAATAATGGCAATTTTAAATGCTCAATCACGGGAGGTTATCGATATAGAGGCTCAGAATTTCCAAATTTTACTGGCTTGTATTTTTTTGCAGATTATTGTAGCGATGAAATTGGTTTTTTACAAAGCAATGGCAACTCATGGAACTTAACGATTGGCGACCAATTTAATGGAAATCAATGGGTCGCTTTTGGTGAAGATATAAATGGTGAGCTCTATATTTCTGGTTTAAGCTCTGGTGTTGTCTATAAAATTGTAGATACCGACACTTCTTCAACAACCTGGTACGAAGACGCCGATAATGATACCTTTGGGAATCCTAACGTAAGTCAAATAGCCGCAACGCAACCAAACGGCTATGTTGCTGATAATACAGATTGCGACGATACAAACGCCAATATTAATCCTAACGCTACAGAAATTGCAAATAATAATATAGATGAAAACTGCAATGGTTTAGATGCCACCACTTGGTATGAAGATGCCGACAATGACACTTTTGGGAATCCCAATGTAAGTCAAGACTCCGAAACTCAACCAACTGGCTATGTTGCTGATAATACTGACTGCGATGACACTAATGCCAACATAAATCCTAACGCTACAGAAATTCCAAACAATAATATTGATGAAAATTGTGATGGCTTCGATGCCTTAGTTTGGTATGAAGATGCCGATAATGATACTTTTGGAAACCCTAATGTAAGTCAAGAAGCTGCAACCCAACCTAACGGTTATGTAGCAGACAATACAGATTGCGACGATACAAACGCCAATATTAATCCTAATGCTACAGAAATTGCAAATAATAATATAGATGAAAACTGTAATGGATTAGATGCCACCACTTGGTATGAAGATACCGACAATGACACTTTTGGAAATCCCAATGTAAGTCAAGATTCCGAAACTCAACCCAATGGTTATGTGGCTGATAACACCGATTGTGACGACACAAATGCTGCCATAAATCCTAGTGCTACCGAAATCCCAAATAACGACATTGACGAAAACTGTGATGGCAATATTGGAACAGAGGTTAGCGACTATAGTTTTACAATGCATCCTAATCCTGCTAGTGATGAAGTATTTTTTGAGTTTGAAGAAAACGAAATACCAATGTCAATAGCGCTGTATGATTTTACTGGTAAGCACATTATAACTTTAAGCAATTTTTCTAATCATATTATTCCTATTTCCACTAGAAATTTGGCTTCAGGATTGTATCTTGTGTCTGTTTTTAAAGCTAATAGTGAGCTTTCTAATAAAAAGCTAATAATAAACTAATACATGAGTAAACTTAAAGGAAAACTCTATTTAATTCCAACGAGGTTAGGCGAAAATCAGCCTTTAGAAGTATTGCCTATTTCAGTTAAAAAAATAATTGAACAAATTGATGATTACATTGTTGAAAATGAAAAAACGGCTAGACGTTTTATAAAAAAAATAAGTTCTGGAAAATCTCAACAATCATTAAACATTCATATTTTAAATAAATATACGGACGAAAGTGATTTACCAAGTTTTCTAGATGGTTGCCTTAAAGGCAAACCAGTTGGTTTATTATCAGAAGCTGGTTGCCCAGGAATTGCCGACCCTGGTGCTGATGTCGTTAAAATAGCACACGAAAAAGATATACAAGTAGTACCTTTGGTTGGACCCTCATCCATTTTATTGGCTTTGATGAGTTCTGGAATGAATGGGCAAAATTTCACATTTAACGGTTATTTACCTATCGACAAACACGAACGTAAAACTTCCCTTAAAAGATTAGAACGACTATCATTTGAGCAAAATCAGTCACAAATATTCATCGAAACTCCTTACAGAAACAACAAAATGTTAGAAGACATTTGTGCTTCTTTAAATAAAAATACAAGAGTGTGTATTGCCTGTGATATTACCTTAGCAACCGAATACATTAAAACCAAAACGGTAAATGAGTGGAAACACACAAATATTGACCTACATAAAAGACCAGCAATATTTATAATTCAGAAAGATTAAAGTAAGTTTGCTTTGGCTTTTTTATCAGCTTCTATAAAAGAGGTATCGTAACCAGAAAACTTTTTCATGTAGTTTCTAATGGTAGTACCATAAGCATCCGCAAACCCAATTGCGCCATAGCTACGTAAATATTTTTTAACACTTCCAGGACCTGCTAAATGTGCAGCAGCCAAAATCCCAGATTCAGTTACCAAAACACCATCAATGGTTTTTCCAACAAAACGCTTAATATCTCTACGCAAAATCCATTTGTTGCGCATAGCATTAGCAATAAATGCTTTTTCTTGAAGTTCTGGGTTGTTTAAGAAGTCGCTAGTATTGTAAATACCAATGAGTTTTAAGGTGTTTCTACCAAACTGGTATTTACCCATGTAACCAAAGGTGTTAACCGAAAAGTAATTTCCTCTAGACTCTTTAAAAGCTAATGCTTCTTTAAAGCCCACAAAACATTTACCCAAAGTTGGTAAGTTATAATCTATTTGTTTAGGAGTTTCAACTAAAGGCGCTTCATTTGGATAGTTGTAAGCAAGCTCCAAGCCTTCAATTGAATACATGTCTTTATCCAAAGTTGTTGTAGTTTCAAAAGCAGTAAAAAATGCTAAAAACACCACAACTGGAATAATCGAATATGCTACTAATCCTTTATACATAGTTTAAAATTTTTGAGAGCAAAACAATTCATTTTTATACTCAAAATTTCAGCGTGCAAAATTACACAAATTCTTGATATTTTCAAAATTACTCGTTTAAGTGTATTTCTTAATGGAGCAAAAGATGAAATACAGCCTTATTTTTGCTATTAAACTCGATTGTAGGGAGCGGTATTTTTATAACGTTTAATACAGAAAAAATTGTTTTTAAAACACTAGATTTTGTATTAATGTTCGACAAATTTACATCAAAACTTAAATAAAACTGTCTATATCTATCTTGACTTGTGAACATATTATTAACAGCTTCATTTTCACCAGTTAACATGCCGTTTGCGCTATAACCTATGGCAATATTTAACCACTTTGGAAGGTTCGCTTCTTTAAAAAAAGCATCTAAATTTGCACTTAACCAATACGTGTGTCCGTTATAATCCTTAAACATTTGTTCCAAAAAAGAATCTCCCAATTTTTCAGGACGTTCTGCTGCAAAAGGCGTTTTATGAAACGAGTATTTTAATTGTATGCGTTGTTCTTTCCAAAGCAATTCTTGACCAATATATAAACCTGTTCCAAATGCATTTGCACCAATATCTGACCAAGAAAAACCCCATTCTTGAGAAAAACCATCAAAAATTTCGACTGCAGATAGAAATGTAAAACCCAAAGTTGCACCATAAATAAGTTGGTCTTTTTTACCAACACCACTCCAATTTAAAACATCGGCTCCTACCCTAGCTAATTGATACGATGAAAATGCATGACCAACTTTGTCCATTTGCATCCATTCGTTTAAATCGTTTATGGTGTGGAATTTTGAACGGTCGTAATCTTTATACCAAAGTGCGTTTAAACCAATTAGTGCCGAAGCACCTATAACAACCTCAGAAACCACAACAGCATCTCTCCTTTTGGTGTTTAAAGTGTCACTTGGCTTTAAAAACGTGTTTAAATGTTGCCCAAAAGTAGATGTGCTTATAAAAAGTAAGAGTAAAAAGAACTTCAGCTTATTATTCAAAATCTAGCGTCTTATACCTTGTTGCGACAAGTATCGTTGGTATTCTCGCGCATTTTGATTATGCTGAGATAAGGTTCTGGCAAATTTATGAAACCCTGGTTTTTTAGCATCTGCTGCAAAATAAAAGTAATTGTGTTTTTCAAAATTCAACACAGCATCAATAGCCGAAATATCTGGCATTACAATTAATCCAGGAGGTAATCCAGCATTTTTATACGTATTGTAAGGAGAGTCTATTTCTTTATGTACGTTAAGCACACGTTTAATAATTGTGTTTTTGTATTTAGGCAGTTTATATGCTGCAAACTTTAATGTTGGGTCTGCCTGTAAAGGCCATTTATTTTTCAACCTGTTTATATACACGCCTGCAACTCTTGGTTGCTCACTCTTTTGTTTGGATTCTTCTTGTACAATAGACGCAAGGGTCATGACCTCATCTGGATTTAAATTGATTTTACGTGCTTTTTCCAATCGTGAATCGTTCCAGAACTTGTTGTATTCGGTTAGCATTCTGTCCCTAAAACTTTCAGCCGAAGTATTCCAGAAAAATTCATAACTATTAGGAATATACATACCCAAAGCTGTGGCTTCATTAAATCCGTTTTTCTCTAAAAAACTTGCATCGTTAAATGCGTTTAAAAGCGACATACTATCTGCTTCAATTTGTTTAGCAATTCTTCCTGCTAAAAACCCTAACGAATTTTGATTATTGAAAGACACCTTCACAGGAATATTATTACTCCTAATGGAATTGATAATATCATTATTGGTCATGTCTTTTTTAATAACATACTTTCCAGCCTTAACGTTAGAAGCATATTTTTTTCGGTTAGCAAGGGCATCAAACGTGTTTATATCCTTAAGCAATGGTATTAAACTTTTTCTCACTTGGTCATAATCGGCATCTGATTCTATATACACATACGCTTCGTCATTATTAAAAGCTGTGTTAGGCACAAACATTGCCGAATACACGTAATACGCAAAATATGCTGCCACGACCAACCCAATTAAAGCAATTGCCCAAAGAATTTTTTTAAAGTACATTAGTTATGTATTAATTGAAATAAATATTCGTTTTTATACTGTTTGTTAACAATATTCCAGTCTTTTTTAAGACCAATCTCTTTAAAGTTATGGCGTTTAAAGAGCTTGATGCTAGCTTCATTATCTTCTGATATGTTACAATACAACTGATGCAAGTTTAAGTTAGAAAAACAATAATCTATCAACAACTGTAAGGCCTCGGCGCCATAACCTTTTTGTCTGTTACTCGAATCTTTTATTAAAATACCAATACCTGCACGTTTGTTGTGAAAATCAAAATCAAAAATATCAATCAACCCAATCGGTTCATTATCATACGTTGAAATCACTAAGCGCAATTGCTTAACTTCAAAAATATCCTTATGTGCATTTTCAAGGTACTGTTTAATTAAAAACTTGGAATAAGGTGTTAAAGTATTGCTCATTTCCCAAATATCCTGATTGTTTTCTATATCATAGATAAAATCAAGGTCTTCTAGCTCTAAAGCTCTCAAGAATATATGTTTGCCTTTAAGAGTTACCATGCTATTTCACCTTTATAGACCATAGTAGCTGGACCTATTAACCAAACATCCTTAAAAGTATTGCCTTCTTGCTTAAAAGCCACTTGTAAGTTGCCGCCTTTTGTTTTTAAGGTAATTAGGTCTTGATTGGTTTTACCCGTAGCGTTCATAGCAATTCCAACAGCAGTTACTCCTGTGCCACATGATAAAGTCTCACCTTCCACGCCTCTTTCATAAGTCCTCACAGCGAAAACAGCATCATTTATTTTTTCAACAAAATTGACGTTTGCACCTTCTTCATTATATGGCGCTCCATATCGTATAGAAGCACCTTCTTTTTGAATATCAATTGCATCAATATCTTCCCTTACCTCAACATGATGTGGCGAACCTGTATCTAAAAATGTATGTTTACCAAACGTTTCTATGTTTGAAACATTTTGCATTTGAAGCTTGACAATATCGCCTTCAATGCTTGCATGATGCAATCCATCAATAGCCATAAATGTTGCATTGTTATTAATAACATCAAGTTCTTTTGCAAAGGCTACTAAACAACGCCCTCCATTACCACACATGGTGCTTTCGTTTCCATCAGAATTGTAATACACCATCTTAAAATCTGCTTCATCGTGATTTTCCAATAGAATCAATCCGTCAGCACCTATGCCAAATCGTCTGTCGCATAATTGCTTAACGAGTTCGGTGTTATTTTTGTCGAAAATTTCCTGACGATTATCAATAATAACGAAGTCGTTTCCTGTTCCTTGATATTTGTAAAAAGTATAAGTCATTTCTGCTGACAAATATATAAATATTAAACGGTAAACTCTCGTGTTAAATCATCGTTAAAATTGATGTAAAAATTCGTTAAAATCAATTTTAAAATTCAATATTTTATTAATTTTAATCGTTATCAAATCGTAAAACAATTTAAAATAAACTAGAATGATGAAAAAGATTTTTACTCTTGTTTTGGTATCGGCTCTAGGAGGAGCTCTTACTTTAGGAACCTATAAACTGTTTATTGAAAAAGAAGATAGTATTGCGCAACAACAAAACAATGCCTCAGCTTTTGCAATTCCAGTAAATTATAAAACTAACAATACTAATTTACCTGCTGGTGAAACTATTGATTTTACTACAGCTGCCGAAAAAACAGTTCATTCAGTAGTACATGTGCGCAATACCACAACTAGTTCGGGAGCAATGAGTTTTGAAGATTTATTTTTTGGAAGACGCTCACAAAGACCGCAAATTGGTACTGGCTCTGGTGTTATTATTTCGCCAGATGGAATGATTATCACAAACAACCATGTTATTGATGGTGCCGAAAACATTACCATTACATTAAATAATAATAAATCGTACGAAGCAGAATTAATGGGTACAGACCCAAAAACAGACATCGCCCTTTTAAAAATTGAAGCCGATGAAGATTTACCATATACACCGTTTGGTGATAGCGATAACTCAAAAGTTGGTGAGTGGGTGCTTGCAGTTGGTAATCCTTTTAATTTAACTTCTACCGTAACAGCTGGAATTATTAGTGCTAAATCACGTGATTTGTCTGGTGGCAACCAAACTCAGTCATTTATACAAACGGATGCTGCTGTTAATCCAGGAAATTCTGGAGGCGCTTTAGTAAACACCAATGGTGACCTTATTGGAATTAATACAGCCATAACTTCGCAAACTGGGTCGTATGTTGGCTACTCGTTTGCAGTACCAAGTAATATTGCCAAAAAAGTGGTTGAAGATATAATGGAGTTTGGTAATGTTCAAAATGGAATTTTAGGAGTTCGCGGTGGTTCACTTAATAGTGCAAGCGCAAAAGAGTTAGGCATTGAAGATACCGAAGGTTTTTATGTTAGCACTGTTGATGAAGACTCTGGTGCGAAAAAAGCAGGTATAAAAGAAGGAGACATTATTAAGCAATTGGATAATATAAAAATTTCTAAGTTTTCCGATTTAAAAGGGTTCTTAAACACCAAAAGCCCTAACGATGTGGTGTATGTAACCGTTATTAGAGATGGAGATGAAAAAACTGTTCCTGTAACTCTTGCTAAATTAACTTCGATAAACGTGCCTATAATTGGAACTCTAAAAGAACCATCTAAAAACGACCTGAAAAAATTAAAAATAGATTATGGTTTAAAAATTGCTAATCTAAGTGGCGACTACAAGGATGAATGGAAAGCCGATGGTATAGACGAAGGCAGTGTTGTCACAGCAATAAATGGTGTTAAGGTTAATTCTATTGATGATGTAAACACCGCTATAAGTAAATATTCTGAAAAAGTTTACAGGATAGAAATAGTAAAAACTAATGGTGAAAAAGTAAACTACAGATTTAGATAAATTGTAATTTAACAGAGATTAAAACCCTCATCCAAAGTATTGGATTTGAGGGTTTTATTTTTTTATAAAATTAGGTTACGAAAACGATTGAAATATCCTATTTTTGCAAAAAATTTAACAACACAATAAACCACACAACAATGAGTTTTAACGAAACTTATGAAAAAGAGTTAGCTTTTCAAGCAGACCGTAGAAGAGCTACTGTAGAATTTATTAATATAATAAGCGACCTTTGGTACGACAAGTCTATTGAATTAGTACTCTTTAGAAATCCTCTAATTGACAGAAATGTTAGTGAGATTTTAAACCTACATGAATACGCAGGTGAATTTGTACAAAAGCCTATTTCGGTTTTTGATTCTGTTGAGATAGCACAAGCAATTAAAACATTAGACATTCCGCCAGCTAAACTTGATATTGGAAAACTGACATTTGAATATCATCTAGAAGACGATAAATACAGTAATGCCATCGCCTTTGTTGCCGATAAGCTAAAAGATGCTGACAAAAACGTTACTATTCAGCCAAAAGATGTTGTATTATATGGTTTTGGTCGTATTGGTCGTTTAGTAGCTCGTGAGTTAATGACTAAAACAGGAAAAGGAAATCAGTTACGCCTTCGAGCTATTGTAACTAGAGGTGCTATTAATGAAACTGTTTTAGAAAAGAGAGCATCCTTATTACGAAACGATTCAGTACACGGAGATTTTTTAGGAACGGTTACTGTAGATGTTAAAAACGAAGCATTAATAATTAATGGTACTACCGTAAACATCATTTCGGCAAATGCTCCCGAAGATATCGACTATACAAAATATGGTATCGACAATGCCTTAGTAATAGATAACACTGGAGCTTTTAGAGACAAAGAAGCTCTTGGTCGTCACTTAAAAGCTAAAGGTGCAAACAAGGTACTATTAACTGCACCAGGAAAAGGCGTGCCAAATATTGTTCATGGTGTCAATCAGGCTGAAAACAACCCAGATAAAGTTGATATTTTCTCTGCTGCATCTTGTACAACCAATGCCATCACTCCTATTTTAAAGGTTATGGAAGATTCTTTTGGTGTAAAAAGCGGTCATTTAGAAACCATTCATGCTTATACCAATGACCAGAATTTGGTTGATAATTTTCATAAAAAATACCGACGTGGTAGAGCAGCAGCTCTTAACATGGTCATTACCGAAACTGGTGCTGGAAGTGCTGTCGCTAAAGCATTACCAAGTCTTGAAGGTAAACTAACATCAAACGCTATTAGAGTGCCTGTTCCAAATGGGTCTTTAGCAATTTTAAATCTTGAATTAGAAAACGAAACTTCTATAGATGGTATTAACGCAGTCATTAAAAAATATGCTTTAGAAGGTGATTTAGTAGAACAAATTAAATATGAATTAAGCGATGAGCTTGTTTCAAGCGATATTGTTGGAAGCTCTGCTCCTGCTATTTATGACAGTAAAGCAACCATTGTTAGAAAAGATGGTAAAAATGTACTTCTTTATATTTGGTATGATAACGAATATGGTTACAGCCACCAAGTAATTAGATTGGCAAAACATATAGCAAAAGTTAGACGTTTTACTTACTATTAATAAAATAAAACATCTGTTTTTTTGTTATTATCGTATATATTTAAGCCTTACTAATTAGTGAGGCTTAAAAATTTAATTTTATCTTTACAAATAACCACACAAATCAACCATAACAATGAAAACTTTAAAGACTACTTTTTTTATTCTATTTGCAACTTTTGCCCTTACAATTCAAGCACAAGAACAAACTGAGTCTATTAACGAAGGTACTATTGACCAACAATTTGAATATTTACTAAGGAAATCTGGTAATTTTAAAGGTACAAACGGTCAATCTTACGAAGCCGTTAAACGTAGCATGTTGCTTAAATTACAAGCAAACGCTATTGATTCTTTAAACACCCTACAAGGAAAATTAAATACAACTCGAAATACGGTAACTGCACAACAAAAAGAAATTGACGACCTAAAGACCAATCTTGAAAAAACTCAAAATAGTTTATCAGCTACCAATGCCGAAAAAGATAGTATGTCGCTTTTTGATATGCAAATGAGCAAAACTAGTTATAATATATTATTATGGTCCATTATTGCTGGTTTGTTTGCACTACTATTAATTTTTATCTATAAGTTTAAAAATAGTAATTCGGTTACCAAGTCGGCAAAAAGTGCGCTAGCTGAAGTTGAAACTGAATTTGAAGAGCACCGTCGTGTGGCTTTAGAAAGAGAACAAAAAGTACGCAGACAACTGCAAGACGAGATAAACAAGCATAAGTAAGTCTCAAAAAAAATAAACTCATTAAAAATCTGTAAATTCGTTTACAGATTTTTTTGTTTATGGAAATAGTAAAAGCCACTTTAAAACACCTTGAAGACTTAGTACCATTATTTGATGGTTACAGAATGTTTTACAAGCAATCTTCAAATCCTGAAAAAGCGTGTGCGTTTTTAACCAACAGAATTAAAAACAACGAATCAATTATTTATATCGCTTATATAGATAACAAAGCAGTAGGCTTTACACAATTATATCCGCTTTTCTCATCGGTATCTATGGAGCCAATGTACTTGTTAAACGATTTATTTGTAGATGGTAACATCCGAAATAAAGGCGTTGGACAACAGCTCATACAAGCAGCAAAAAACTTATGTATTGAAAAAGGATATAAAGGTTTAGGCATTCAAACCGAAGTCACCAATCCTGCACAACATTTATATGAGCGTGTTGGTTTTGTAAAAGACCCCGATTTGCATTTGTTTTGGACAAATAAGTAAAATATACGCATAGTTACACATTGATTTAAAAAAAATAAAACGATAACTTCGCTAACAACTGATATATGTCATTAAAAACGATGCGATATCACAAAGCTAATCGGAAACATGTTTTTTTTATTTGAGTAAAACTTTGGATTTTGCGCAAATAAAAAATCCACACTAAAAAAAGTGTGGATTGTCTAAATAATGTGGGCGCAGAGGGATTCGAACCCCCGACCCCTTGGGTGTAAACCAAGTGCTCTGAACCAACTGAGCTATGCGCCCTCTAAATTGGACTGCAAATATAAGTCAGTTTTTTAATCTGACAAACATTTTTAAATAATTTTCTAAATAATTTCAGCCACCACAAACGTGCTTCCTCCAACATAAATAAGATCATTATTTTTAGCTTGTCTCTTAGCAAATTCAAGCGCTTCATTTACTGAATTATAAGTTTCTCCTTCGTAGTCTTTTTCTATAAAATGCTGTTTTAAAACATTAGCATCTAATCCTCTAGGAATATTAGGTTTGCAAAAATAATAGGTTGCTTTTTTTGGAAAAAAGGCAATAATACTATCTACATTTTTATCATTCACCATACCAAGAACTATGTGTAACTTATTAAAATTTTCATTTGCTAATTGTTGCATCACATAAGTAAGACCTTCTTTATTATGAGCCGTATCGCAAATAATTTTTGGATCATATCTCAATGTTTGCCAACGACCTAATAAACCTGTGTTTTTTACAACATGTTTAAAACCTTTTATCATTTGTTTTTCAGAGATATTAAAACCTAAAGGCTGCAACACCGTTAAAGTTTGTGCTACGGTTTTAATATTGTTTGCTTGATAGCTTCCTTTTAAATCAGATTCATACGTTTTTTTAATAGTCTGATCAGCAAAGTAAGTTGGTGCTTTGTTGTTTTTAGCAATATTTTGAAAAATAGATGAGGTTTCTTTTTGTGTTTCGCCAACAACCACTGGAACATTTGGCTTAATTATTCCTGCCTTTTCATGTGCTATAAGTTCTAGAGTATCGCCCAAAAACTGCGTGTGGTCGAGTCCAATATTTGTAATAACAGACACTTCTGGTGTTATAATGTTTGTAGAATCCAAGCGTCCTCCAAGTCCAACTTCAATAATAGCAACATCAACTTGTTGTTTTGCAAAATAATCGAATGCCATACCAACTGTCATTTCAAAAAAAGACAACTTATGCTTTTCTAAAAACGATTTGTTTCGCTTTATAAAACCAATAACAAATTGCTTGCTAACGACGTCACCATTTACTTTTATGCGTTCCCTAAAATCCTTTAAATGTGGAGATGTGTATAAACCAACCTTATAACCTGCTTCTTGTAACACAGACGCAATCATGTGACTACAAGAGCCTTTACCATTGGTGCCAGCTACATGTATTGATTTAAATTTCTTTTCAGGATGATTTAGCTCTTTAGCTAAATTGAGTGTATTGGTTAGGTCTTTTTTAAAAGCAACCTTCCCTTTGTTTTGATACATTGGTAATTGGGAAAACATCCAATTTACAGTATCGATATAATTCATGCTATTGTGTAACGCTGAAGTTAATCACTACAAATCCAACTTGTTTTGTTGGTGCTTTAGAATCGGCTGGCCACTTATAAGTCATTGCTGTTTTTTTAGCTGCATCATATAGACAACTTACACCTGTGGTTCCCCTTTTTCCTGGAATTGCATTAACAACACGACCTTGTCTATTTACATGGATTTCAACCACTACTTTACCTTCTTCATTACATTCTGGAAGGACTTTAGATTTTGATGGTCTTCCTCTACCTCGTAATCCATATCCTGAGCCTCCTCCACCAGTTCCAGGCTCTCCAAAATAACTTGGCGCATAAGGGTCTCCATTTAGCTGCCCTTTATCGCCTGCTCTATTATCGTCTCCTTCACTACCAGAATCCGTACCATCACTATTTTTTATACCACCAATTAAATCATTTACAGAGTTGCGCTTTGCTTCTTTAGCCTTTCGTTCCTTCTCCAACCGCTCAGCTTCTGCTCTTTCTTCACGTTCTATACGCTCTGCTTCTGCCTTAGCTTTTGCCTCATCTTTTGCTTTTTTTAGCGCTTCTTCTTTTTGTTTTTTTATCGCAATGCTTTCAGCATTATCCTCAGTAATCACATTTTCAGCTTTACTTTCTTGAGGTTTAGAAGGAGTTGGTTTTGTTTCTTCAACTTTTTGTGGAGGTGTAACAACTTCTTTTGGCGCTTGTTGTATTGGCTTTTTAGGTTGAATGCGCCCGCTACCAAAATCGGTTGTACCAAAATTTACAGCCACACCATATTCTTCTGGTGGGTCCAAATATGTTGGTCCAACAATAAAAATCAACAACACCAAAATTACCGCAATAAGCGTGGTAATTCTCGCTGAATCTTTTTCATGTTTGGTTTCTAAATACTTCATTGTAACCTAAAATTAATTGTTTGGCTTTACGGCTAGTATTACTTTAAATTTATTTCTATTGGCTATATCCATAACCTTCACCACATTGTCAACAGGAACAGATTTTTCTGCTCTTAAAACAATTGTTGGAGATTCTTCATTAGATAATGCCGCAAGTAATTGACTTTCCAACACACTTTCACCAACACGTTTCTGGTCAATGTAATAACTCAAATCTTTCTTTATACTAACTGATACCGACTTTTTATTTTGCGTTTTACCACTCGCTTTTGGTAATAAAATATCAATCGCACTAGTGGTTACCAAAGTAGATGCTAGCATAAAAAATATCAATAACAGGAATACAATATCTGTCATTGACGACATATTGAATTCTGGTGTTACTTTATTTCTTCCTCTTATATCCATATTCTAAATTGGTTCGTTTAGAAGGTCTAAAAACTCCACCGAATTAGCTTCCATTTGGTGAATTACCTTATTCGTTCTAGCTACTAAGTGATTGTAACATATATAACTTACAATACCTACAATTAAACCAGCAACCGTTGTTGTCATGGCCGTATATAAACCACTTGCAAGCACATCCATTTGAATAGTCCCACCTGCATTAGCAAGTTCGAATATTGCTAATATCATTCCAACAACTGTACCAAGAAATCCAATCATTGGTGCAGCACCAGAAATTGTAGCGAGAACACTTACGTTTTTTTCAAGTCCGTAAACTTCTAATCGTCCAGCGTTTTCAATAGCCGTATTAATATCTTCTAAGGGTTTCCCTATTCTGGAAATTCCTTTACTAATTAGCCTAGATACTGGAGAATTTACTTGAGCGCACAAAACTTGAGCAGACTCAACCTTACCATTAGACACATGGTCTTTTATTTGATTCATAAAATTTGTATCAACTTTTGATGCAGATTTAATAGCAAATAAACGCTCAAAATAAATATAGCAAGCAACCAACAGTAAAATAAATAATAGTAATATTATTATTTGTCCTGCAGTACCGCCACTTTTAATAAGCTCGATAATAGATAAGGTCTTTTCAGTAGATTCGCCATCAGTAATTACTTCTGCTCCTTCTTGAACAGTTTTTAGAATTGCTGTGTATAACATATAATTATATTGTTAGATTTTGAATAATAACGGTTGATTTTTAAATAAAGTATTTTAAAACAGTGTTCTTGTGAAAAGGAATACCACAGCACCTGCCAAAAACCCTACTAGGGCTAACCAAGCGATTTTCTTCAAATACCAGAAAAAGTCAATTTTTTCCATTCCCATTGCTACAACTCCAGCTGCCGAACCAATGATTAACATACTTCCTCCTGTTCCAGCTGAATAAGCAATAAAATGCCATAATTGGTCATCTATTGGTTCAGAGAACATCCCTAAACTCGCAGCTACTAGTGGCACATTATCAATAATAGCAGACCCTACACCTAACAACAAGACAACTAAATCAGACACATTAGTGCCTGCAATTTCAGTTCCTAACATAGGTGTTGTTTCCTTTAAAGTATTAGCAAAACCAAATAAAATACCTAAAGATTCTAGTGCGGCTACTGCCATTAAAATACCTAAGAAAAATAATATACTTGGCAGCTCTATTTTTGATAACGAATGATGTACTGGACTATGATGTGCATGGTCTGCACTTTCTTGGTTATCTATAGTCGTTAAACTAAATTTAGAGTTACTATATATTTCTGCAAAAACAGCAACAACACCTAAAGCCAACATCATACCAACATATGGTGGCAAATGCGTTACTACTTTAAAAACTGGTACAGAAACAATAGCAGCCAAACCTAAAAACAGCATTGTTGAACTAAACTTGCTTTTTGGTTTATCATTATCACTTTCTTGAATTTCTAAATCCCCTTTAAACGCTGGTAAAAATGATGCAATTAATGTAGGCACTGCCATACATACAAATGATGGCAATAATAAATACCCAATTAAATGACCTGTACTCACCTTATCTCCTATCCAAAGCATTGTTGTTGTTACATCACCTATTGGTGACCAAGCTCCACCTGCATTTGCAGCAATAATAATTAAACCTGCAAACCATATACGAACACTTCTATCTTTTACAATTTTTTGTAAAATAGATATTAGTACAATTGTTGCTGTAAGGTTATCTATAATAGCCGAAAGGATAAACGCTAAAAACGCAAATATCCATAGTATTTTTGTTTTCTTTTTCGTTTTAATGAAACTCTTAATGGTAGAAAATCCATCGAAGTAATCAATAATTTCAACAATGGTCATAGCACCTAATAGAAATACTAATATTTCGGCTGTTTTACCCAAATGGTGTAAAAGCGTTTCTTCCATTAAATGCATTTTATGCTCATGGTCTAGCGAGGCGTAACCATCAACCAATCCATGATTAGCTGAATCAAACCATTGCGGGAACGAATCAATTCCTAACGAAATAAGAGCCCAACTAATGGCCATCATGACCAAGGCAGGAATAAGTTTATCTATTTTTATGTTATGCTCTAAGGTTATGGCTAAATAGCCCACTATAAATACAATAATAATTGCTGCTTCCATATATGGTTGGTTTTAAATTATATAACTTCACTTAATGCTAAAGTGAAAGCGGTTTTACTTAATTCTGTTTTATGATGGTTGTTATCATATATATTTTGTATTGCTTCTTTAATAACATTGGATGTGTCATCAAATATAGCTTCATCGGTCATTTCTACGCGTCGTTCCATAAAATAGGCAAATACTCTTGCCATTCCACAGTTTGAAATAAAATCTGGTATCAAACTCACTTTACTATCAGTAAATTCCATAATTGAACCAAAGAAAATTTCTTTGTCGGCAAAAGGTACATTGGCCCCACATGAAATAACTTCTAATCCACTACTAATCATAGTGTCAATTTGCTCTTTAGTGATTAATCTTGATGCAGCACATGGTGCAAAAATTTCGGTTTCAAGTGACCATATTTTCTGATTAATCTCTTCAAACGGAATTAAATTATCACTTTCAAGCGTATTTCCAGTTTTATCGAGAAACAAGTTAGTAATTTCTTCGAAAGTAAAGCCATCTTCATTAATTAATCCTCCAGCAATATCAATAATACCAACTACATTCGCTCCCATTTTTGCTAGATAAAATGCTGCAGCAGCACCTACATTACCAAAACCTTGAACAACTGCTTTTTTCCCAACGACTGTACCTCCATAAATATCATAATAATGCTTTACAGCTTCGGCTACTCCAAAACCTGTAATCATATCTGCCACAGTAAATTTTCTTGCAACATCTGGAGAATAATCTGGGTTTTCAATCACTTTTATAACCCCTTGGCGTAATTGACCAATACGATTTATTTTATCGGCTTCCGTTGGTTTAAAGTGTCCATTAAAAACACCTTCTTGCGGATGCCAAACTCCAGATTCTTCAGTTATGGGAATAACTTCGTGGATTTCGTCAACATTTAAATCGCCTCCAGTACCATAATAGCTTTTTAATAATGGCGACACAGCTTTGTACCAACGTTCTAAAACACCTTTTTTTCTTGGGTCTTTTGGGTCGAAGTTTATTCCAGATTTCGCACCACCAATAGCTGGTCCTGAAACTGTAAATTTAATTTCCATCGTTTTTGCTAAGGACAAAACTTCATTCATATCTAGTCCTTTACGCATTCTTGTTCCACCTCCTGCAGCTCCTCCTCTTAAAGAATTAATCACGGTCCAACCTTCAGCTTCGGTTTCTGAATCTTTCCAATTAAATACAATTTCTGGTGTTTTATTTTCGTACTTCTGAAGTAATTCTTTCATATAAAAATGGACTATATAAATGTCTTCTAACAAATATAAAAAACTAAATATGTTTTACTTTAAAATAATAATAAATTTAAGGAATATAGATATTTCCTGAACTATGGTCTTGCTTTGCGCCAGTAACACTAGCCAAACAATTATTTTCATCACGCAACCTTAAAACACCTAGAAATCCAAAAATAAGTGCTTCTTTATATTCTACAATTGTGTTTGAAGGCACTATAATTTTGCAGTTGGTCAATTCCTCTAACCTCTTAATTAAGAATAAATTATAAGCTCCTCCTCCTGTTATAAAAACGATTGAATTTTTATTTTGGTTAATCTGTTGTGCTATTTGAAATACTGAATGCTCTACAAATGTTCGCAATATATCTTTGGTTTCAAGTTTGTATTTATCAATTAAAGGAAATATGACATCTCTTACCCATTCTAAGCCCAAAGATTTTGGTGGTTCTTCTTTATAAAACTCCAAATTATTTAATTCTTCAAGCAATTGTTTATTTATTTCTCCTGAAGCTGCTAATTCTCCATCGTTATCATATTGAAACCCAAGTTTTAATGTGTAATGATTTAAAACAATATTCACAGGGCATATATCATAAGCTATTCTTTGGTTATCGATTTCAGTCGAAATATTTGCAAAACCTCCAAGGTTGATACAATAATCATATTCCTGAAACAACAATTTATCTCCAATTGGCACTAGTGGAGCACCTTGACCTCCAAACTTTACATCTTGCACTCTAAAATCACACACAACTTTTTGACCAGTTAAAGTGCTTAATTCTTTTAGATTTCCTATTTGGTACGTCAACCCTTTTTCTGGTTGGTGCAACGCAGTATGACCATGAGAGCAAATAGCATCTATACTGTCAATAGTGTTTTGTTTAATAAAATTATTTATAGTTTCAGCTAAATATTGCGCGTATTCTTCATCAATTACTTGTAATTCTTCCAATGAATTAGACACTAAATTTTTAAGTATGTGTTTCCACTCTTTTGAATATTCGATGGTTTCCGCTTTAATGATTTTGAAAGACCAAGAATCATCAAAATTAAATTCAACATAAGCCAAGTCCAATCCATCAAGTGACGTTCCAGACATGACTCCAATAACTTTATATACAGATTTTATCATATATCGTAAAAATATATATTGTTATTGAAAAAAACGCAATAAAACTTTATCTTTGCGTACATTTTTTATCAATTACGCAATACTAAACAAAACAATGGATTTTAGCCTTACCGAAGAACACTTAATGGTTCGCGACGCAGCAAGAGATTTTGCACAAACCGAATTACTTCCAGGAGTCATAGAACGTGATGAAAAACAACAATTTCCTGACGAATTGGTGCGAAAAATGGGCGAACTTGGTTTCTTAGGAATCATGGTTGACCCAAAATATGGTGGAAGTGGTATGGATGCTATTTCTTATGTGTTAATTATGGAAGAATTGTCTAAAATTGATGCATCGGCTTCAGTTATAGTGTCGGTAAATAATTCATTAGTATGCTACGGTATTGAGGCTTATGGAACAGAAGAACAAAAACAAAAATACTTAACCAAACTTGCTACAGGTGAGTTTGTTGGTGCGTTTTGTTTGAGTGAGCCTGAAGCTGGTAGTGATGCAACATCACAAAAAACAACAGCAATTGATAAAGGCGACCATTATGTATTAAATGGTACAAAAAACTGGATTACCAATGGCGGAAGAAGTGACGTGTATTTGGTGATTGCTCAAACAGATAAAGATAAAGGCCACAAAGGAATCAATGCGTTTATTGTTGAAAAAGGTATGGAAGGATTTGATATTGGTCCAAAAGAAGACAAACTTGGAATTCGTGGAAGTGACACACATACACTGCAATTTAACGATGTAAAAGTGCCAAAAGAAAATCGCATTGGTGAGGATGGATTTGGTTTTAAATTCGCTATGAAAACTTTATCTGGTGGACGTATTGGTATTGCATCGCAAGCCTTAGGAATTGCTTCTGGTGCTTACGAATTGGCACTTAAATACTCCAAAGAACGTAAAGCATTTGGTACCGAAATATGTAACCATCAAGCCATTGCGTTCAAGTTAGCTGATATGGCTACAGACATTGAAGCTGCTCGCCATTTAGTGATGAAAGCAGCTTGGGATAAAGACCTAGGCAATAACTACGATATGTCTAGTGCCATGGCAAAATTGTATGCGAGTAAAGTAGCTATGGAACACGCAGTTGAAGCTGTGCAAATTCACGGTGGAAATGGTTTTGTAAAAGAATACCATGTGGAGCGTTTAATGCGTGATGCAAAAATTACTCAGATTTATGAAGGGACTTCAGAAATTCAGAAGATTGTGATTTCCCGTGGTGTGATAAAAGGATAATTTTAATTCAAAATATATTTAAAAGGCTTCAAGAATATTTTTTTTGAAGCTTTTTTTTAATTTGACAATTCATTTAATACCAAACGCAGTTCTCCATAAGAATATTTTTCATCTAGTTGGTGCTTTAAATCTGGAAGGTTATCAAACGTTTTAGAAGGGATAATGTCTTTTAATTCTGAATAATGCTCTTTAGACATCAAGCCTGTAACTTTAACTTCGCCAGACGAAATGAAGCTAGCCAAATGTCCAAAAATGGTATTCGTATTCAATTCACGCTCTAAGGCTATTTGGTCTATTGGTTTTCCTGCTTTAAATAATTCCAAGGATATTTTCTTTGTGTCGCCTTTTTGTTTTTTGGGTTTAGGTTCTTCAAAAAATATGGGTTCATTACTTGTTTCAATATCGTTATCATCACAATATATTTTAATAACCTCTAAGATTTCTACTCCGTATTTTGCTATTCGCGTTTTTCCCATGCCATGAATTTGTTTCAGCTCCTGTTTTGTCAATGGCAACATTTCGCACATGGTATATAAAGATTTTTGAGTGAAAATTTGAAAATGAACTAAATCTTCCCGTTTTGCAATGTCATTCCTCAATTCCCTCAATAATTCAAACAACTCAACATTAGTAGTGCCATCAATAATTGTTTTACGTTGTTTTTTTGGTTTGTCCTTAGTTAAAAAGACAGATTTAACTCTTAATTCTAAAAATTTCTGAACGTTAAAGCCTTTATCTAACCCTTCAAAATACAATAATTTGGATGCTAATAATTCTTCCAAAGTGTCAAGCTGTTTATTGATGTCTTTTTCGATTGTTTTATTATCAGTAGTAAAACTTAGGGTTTTAAGTGAGCTTTCTATGTTTGTTTTTGTTTGCTCTCTAAAATAAGTGATGGCTTTAACAAAACGTTCCTGCAACATATTATCGGACTCAGGAATAGTTGAAGAACCTCCTATCGATTTCAATTGATTACTAAAAGATGTACTAACTTTAAGAAGATTTGTAGCAGAATCCTTGATGGTTGTCAAAGGTGGTTCTAAATCACCTTCAATACTTCCTCTATTTTTATAATAACTATCCAAAATTCGATTTGCTGGATACAAAAACTTATAAAAATTGAAAATTTCTGAAATTAAATCCAACTGAAAATTTCGTTTAGAATTTTGCAAGATATCTTCATCAGGCTGATTGGCTTCTGCATTTTCGTTAAACGAAATAACATTACTATCACTAATAATTTGATTGGGAGTGATTTTACTTTTTAAAACTAAACCCTCAAGAGATTTACAACGACTTAATGCAACATAAGTCTGTCCATGCGCAAAAGCAGCTTCCGCATCTATAATAGCTTTTTCAAACGTTAAACCCTGACTTTTATGAATTGTGATTGACCATGCCAAACGAAGTGGCATTTGAGTGTAACTGCCTATTTTATCTTCGGAAATTGCTTTGGTTTCTGAATCGACGGTATATTTAATGTTTTCCCAGACTTCTGGTTTGGTGATGATGTTAAAATCATCGTCAGGACAATTCACAACAATTTCATCTTTTTCCAACAGAATCACTTTACCAATTTTTCCATTGAAATAGCGTTTTTCTGGGGAACTATCATTTTTAATAAACATCACTTGTGCACCAACTTTCAACTTCAATTCTTCTTTATTCGGATAGGAATGTTCAGGGAACTTCCCTACAACACTTGCTTTATATGTTTGTGTTTTTCCTTTAAGCTTTTCAAGCTCCTTTATGTTTATTTGGTTGGCTTTGTGGTTATGGGTTGTCAATGAAATATAACCATCATCTCCATTTGGAGTAAAATCAGGTTGGTATCGTTTGTTTAACTCAATAGCAGATTTTTGACTTAATTTATTGTTTCTAATCTCATTGAGAATATCAATAAAAAAAGGGTTTTCTTGCCTGTAAATATACTTTAATTCAATAGTAATTGGGTTGGAACTTTGATATGCTTGACTACTAAAAAAGAAAGCATTCTTATAAAATGGACTTAATAATTGCCATTCATACTCTTTAACAACAGGTGATAATTGTTGAAGGTCACCAATCATCAATAACTGTGCACCTCCAAAAGGCAAATTTCTATTTTTAAAACGTTTTAATGTTCTGTCAATTCCATCTAGCAAATCAGCCCTTACCATACTAATTTCATCAATTATCAATAAATCTAAAGACTTAATGATGTTGATTTTGGTCTTACTGAATTTCCGATTGAAATCCTTTGAAGAATTCAAATCTGTATCTGGTAAAATTGGCCCAAAAGGCATTTGAAAAAAAGAATGAATGGTAACTCCTTTTGCATTAATTGCAGCCACACCAGTAGGAGCAACTACAATCATCCGCTTAAGGGATTGCATTTTTAATTTATGCAAAAAAGTAGTCTTACCTGTGCCTGCTTTACCTGTTAAAAATATATTTCTATTGGTATTTTCAACAAAATTCCAAGCTAATTCTAATTCTTTATTTTCCATTCAACAATAATTAAAGAACAAACATACTAGATATTTATGACTTAGAAATAAGGTTAAGCCTCAGAAAGACTAAGGCAGAAACCTTAGTCTAACAATTACCAATCCCTTACAAAAAAGCACAAAAAAATCCCAATATTCAAAAGAATATCGGGATTCAAAAAAGGCGGCGACCTACTCTTC
>CAKZMU010000065.1 GCA_937129145.1 uncultured Lacinutrix sp.
AAACGAATTGGTTCGTTTCCTGATAGTTACATACTGACGGGGTCTCGCAAAGATAGAGTTATGCGCATCGGCAACAGTGTTCCCCCTCGCATGATGCAATATATCGCAGAGCATATTAAAGACAATATCCTAAGCAAGCTAAACACCTGAAACAATTAACCCTTAATAAAAGATAAAGCCACTTGACGAAACCTGACAAAAATTATGCCTAAACTTACGAAGAAAGAACGTGACAATATCATAGCTGCTATCTACAAGGGCAAAGGTAAAATCACGCTTGTAGCAGAATCATTAGGCGTAAGTCGGCAGACCGTGTATACCTACCGTGATAGCTACAAAAGCATTGCTAACGCTATCGAGGATTCACGGCTGACCTTTGATGAAGGGTTGCTAGATATAGCCGAGGTCAAGCTACGGCAAGCCTTGTTTGATGGTGAGCAGTGGGCTATCAAGTATGTGCTAGATAAAAAAGGCAAGTCTCGTGGGTATATTGATGCTAAAAACGTAGACATCGGCAACGCAGACGGTAAGCCGTTTGAAACAAAGGCACACGTTATACACGGCGTTGAAGATGCTACTGAGATAATCCAAGAGTTACATAGATTAGGCGTACTTGATGACAGCAACCCTAGCACAGCTGACGACACCTAAACTTACTAAGTACATCCCCCACTACCCTACCAATCGGCAAATTGTATTTTTGCTATGCAATCACATTAACGAAGTTTTGTATGGTGGTGCTGCTGGCGGTGGTAAGTCAGATGCAATGCTTATGGCTGCTTTACAGTATGTTGATGTACAAGGTTATCGCGCTCTTATACTAAGGCGTACATTTGCCGACCTTGCGCTACCGGGTGCAATCATGGATAGGTCTAAAGAGTGGCTATTTAATACAGACGCACATTGGAGTGGGCAGGATAAGACGTGGACATTTCCAAGTGGTGCAACACTTACCTTTGGCTACCTTGAGAACGAAAAAGACAAGTTCAGGTATCAGTCGGCAGAGTTTCAATTTATCGGCTTTGACGAACTCACACAATTTGACAAGCATCAGTACCTGTATCTGTTTAGCCGTTTACGCCGATTAAAAACTGCCAATGTTCCTTTGCGGATGAGGTCAGCAACTAATCCCGGTGGTGCTGGTCACCTGTGGGTAAAGCGACGTTTTATTGACCCCGAGAATACACGCGAACGGGTATTCGTTCCTGCGAAGCTATCAGACAACCCGCATTTAGATAGTGATGAATATGAAGCATCACTGATGAAACTCGACATGGTAACACGCCAACGCCTCAAAGATGGCGATTGGGATGTCAGCGAATCGGGCGGTATCTTCAAGCGTGACTGGTTTAAGGTGACTGACAATATCCCACCTGAACATGAGTTCACTCAATGGGTAAGGTTCTGGGATTTAGCAGGCACAGAACCAAGTAGTAGCAATCCTGACCCCGATTACTCGGTTGGTTTAAAAGCTGGCTTACACAACTCAGGGCGCATGTACATTACCGACATCGTGCGGATGCGTGCTAATAGTGGCGCTGTGGAAAGCAAGATTAAATCCACAGCCGAGTTAGACGGCAAGCATGTGAGTATCCGCATTGAGCAAGAACCTGGTAGTTCTGGTAAAGCGGTTATTGAGCATTATCAGTTAAAAGTATTGCAAGGTTACGCTGTTTATGGTGTTAAAGCTACTGGTAGTAAATTAGACCGCGCTAGACCTGTGAGTGCTTTTGCTGAATCGGGTCACATTATCCTAAAATCCGCAATGTGGAATGAGGATTTCTTAACCGAGGTCAACATGTTCACGGGTAACAACAAGGCTCATGATGACCAGGTAGACACGCTATCAGGCGCTTATGATAGCGTGAATAACAGTAATCAAATGCAATATATCGAAATGCCAGACTGGTTTTATGATGATACAGGACATAGTTGGTGACTTTAAATGGTAAACTTAGGACGTGCATGGATGGCAATGAAACACGGGGTATACACAGGCTTTACGTCTGCATACAACACCTATAATGCTAATAATCATGTCGCTGAGTTAGAATTTAACTTTGCCGATTACAATACACGGTTAGCTCGGTATTGGCATAATAGACGGTATGCAGATAATACGATTTACCATAGCGTTAATCGGTACGCATCTTCTTACAAGTTAGAAGAATCGCTTTATAAGCACATTAGAGGCTTACGTAACCCTATCGGACGCTTAGTTCAAATGGAAACGGCAAAAGTGTTCGGTGGTGTGATTAATTACGAAACATTTGCTGATGGCGCTATTAAGATAAACGGTGCTGATGACCAACTATTGAGCGCAATCAGACAGCTATATCAGTGGTCTAATATGGATATGCTGAAAACATTGTACGTGCGTGAAGGCGCTACGATGGGTGATATTGCGCTTAAGGTTGTCGATGATACAGACCGTAATCGTGTAAGACTTGAGGTGCTAGACCCTCGCAAGGTTCACGATGTTAAGTTTGATGAGGTCGGCAATGTCAAAGAGATTGATATTCGCTATGAGCGCCAAAATGCCAAAACGGGGAAGTGGCATGAATATTGTGAATTTATCGACAATGACCACTTTGAAATATTTGAAGGCGGAAATAGAACCGATGGATGGGATAACCCCTACGGGTTCGTCCCTGTTGAATGGACACAACACGTATCAACGACGCTCAATTTCGGTGTGACTTCGTTTCATCAAACACGCCACAAAATTGATAACCTTAACGACTTGGTTACACTCATTCATGATAACGTTCGCAAGATTGTAAACGCTAAGTTTACGGTGTCGGGTATCCGTCCTGATGTCGGGACAAATGGAAGTCCTACCACGTTATCAACAACAGGTGATAATCGGGACAACTCCCCTATTATTTATGTAGGTGATGGTGAAATGAAAGCGCTTGTATCCCCTCTTGATATTTCGGGCGCGTTAGAAGCCGCGCTCTCTCAGCAAAAAGAGATAGAGAATGATTTGCCTCAGTTGGCATTACAATCTATTCGAGACAGCAACAGCAACCTGTCAGGTGTCGCAATCAAGAATATGTATAGTGATACAGTGGATGTATTTGGTGAACTACAAGGCAACTATAACAGTTCTTTGAAATCGGCAACACAGATGGCAATTAGTATCGCATCCTTTAGACGTTATGACGACTTTAGAGGATACAATCTTGACAGTTACCAAAGTGGCGTTATTGATTTTGGCATTAGACCTAAAGACTTGTTCTCTGATGAATTAACGACTATGGAGCGTATAGAAGCAACCAGCATTGCTTTACAATCAACTGCTCCAGAGCTAATGCTTAAAGAGATTGGTTATAGCCCTGATGAAATACAAGAAGCATTAGGGCGTGTGTCTCGTAGTCAGTTAAGACAGCAAGCACTCGCAATCAGAGAACAAAGCAATCAAGCTGTCGCAAGTGGTGGGAATATTGAGGATGTTGCCTAATGGAAAATGACAACCGAAACAATATACAGGGGGAGGCGTTGCCGATAGACGAGCTACTAGACTTCGCTATCGTTGATAGTGAAGATTTAGAATATGCCTCAGAATGGTTTGATGAACATGCCTTGCCTGAATGGGTGGGTGTGCTAGACCAATTACCGAGTGAGGATTAATCATGCAGGTACCACACTGGCTTGTAAATGAGATTAAATGGTGTGTTCTTACGCTTTATGCCTTATCTGTGATGGCTACGCTATTAGATAGCATAAATCAACCGATACTTAGTGCTTTGTTTGTTGCTGTGTGTTTGTTGCATCTAAGTGTAAAACCCAAAGGTAAGCCGAAACATGCCGTATAACTTTAGTAATTCTGCGCAACGCTGGCGTGATGACGATACAGGGCGTTTTGTTTCTAATGATACCGTTGTCGAGAACATGCGAACATTGCAGACCGCAACCTATGACACGTTGGATAACCTTACACGTAATTTGTATCAAGGTCGCATCACGGTAGCGCAATGGCAAATCGGGGTTGCGAGTGAATTAAAAGATGCTCACTTAGCACAATCTATGTTTGCAGTTGGTGGTCGCAACAATATGACACAAGCAAATTTCGGACGCGTTGGCGGTGTACTCGCAGACGAATACCGTTATCTAACACGGTTCGCTAATCAGATTGCGAATGGGGATATATCCGAAGCGCAAGCATTAGCGCGTATTCGACAGTATGGTAACGCTACTCAGCAAAGCTATTACCGAGAATATGCGAACGCTACGCCTAACAATGAGCAAATATACTGGCGCTTGAGTCCTGCGGAGCATTGCCCTGATTGTTTAGACTTGGCAAGCAATAGCCCTTACAAACCTGCTGACTTGCCAACCGTACCGGGCGCGGGTCAAACTCGGTGTCGGGGCAATTGCAAGTGCACTTTAGAACGTGCAGTCTAATGTCTATCTATCAATACTGATGTATAATTGAGATATAGGTAGACAAGGGGATAATATGACTGAAAAAAGCGTGTTCATTGCCGACGAAAAAGAAAAGTTTATTGAAACGGTTCAGTTATTGTCATCAACGGTAGCGTCAATAGGGGTTAAGGCTGTCGATGTCGTAAGAAATATGGGATACGATGTGATAGAAGCTCCCGACGGTGAAATTTGTAATATTGTTGATGCTGTTGACACAATGAGTTTAAGTGAAAGTGAATTACCTTTATCATTAGATGGCAGTTGGCACATGAGGGGGGACGAGCGGAAAACCAATAACCAAAAACTGGTGAACCATGAGTGATAAGCCAAAGCGTAAAGGTCTCCACTGTACCAATTGTAATCATGGTTATCTTAGTCAGCACCCACACGGATATTTTCAGTGTGATATTTGTATGCTGAGGTTTGGCCTTGATAATCTTGAGCCATTGCATGGTGTGACTGTTTTAGGACAGAGTAACGCATTACGCTATGAATTTGCGTTATTGAGGGAAACCCTGATAAATGGCTTACCGTCTTATCTAAGGTGGCTTTTTGAGTAACAAATAACAACTCACTAAAACCTAGTTTACTAAAGCATCTCATTACGAGGTGCTTTTTTGTTTTAAATACCCTCGTGGCGTTGCACGTAAAAAACGAAAATACGGAGTAGTGACATGGCAGAAGAAACAACTATCAGCACGAATACAGAAGTAACAGAAGTACCAGCACCAACGGAATCACCCACACCTGCGGAGGTGCAAAAACCCGATAGCCATATGATTCCGAAATCACGGTTTGATGAGGTTAATCAAGCTAAAAAAGATTTAGAGGCAAAACTACAGGCTTATGAGGACGCACAACAAAAAGCCAAAGAAGCCGAAATGTCTGAATTTGAAATCTTAAAAGCTAAATTTGAAGCCTTAAATAAGACCGTAGAAGAAAAAGATAAGGCGTTGGAAACTATCCAAAAACAACGAATTAACGATGTTCGGGATAGCGGATTGTTGCAACAGCTTAACACAGCGCATGACCCACGCAAGGTATTGACATTGCTCAAAGCTGAAAAACCTGATGTGGTAGAATCTCTTGTTAGCGAAGATGGTGTGTTTGATGTAGAAAAAGCGCAAAAACTTGTTAGCGATTACGTTAGCGAGAATGCTTATCTGTTTGCAAGCACAGCAAAAGGAAGTCCTAGCAATAGCGGTGGGCGCTCCCCTAACCCAACAAAGAACGCTGCTGAAAAGCTGACGCGCTCTATCTCATCAATTATCAATCAGTCATAGACATAGGAATTAAAAACAATGGCAACTATTACAATTGATGCAAGTGATGTTGCACCCGTTGTTAGTGGCACACTTGACGGTACAGAATATTTTACTGCCCCAAGTGAAGAAGCCCTAACAGCAGGTCAATTCTCTCGCATGAACACAAGCACAGGTTTCCAGGCACTTGGGAACGCGACAACGGCTGGCGAAGCTGGTTCAGGCAACCCTCGCCGTGGTTTGGCTATTAATACCGTGGCTGTAAACGAAACGACAACCTTTATTAAAAAAGGTTTGTTAAACGTAGGTAGTGCATTGTCAGCATTGGCATATGGTGCACCTGTTTATTTGTCCGATACCGATGGTCGTTTAGAGGGTGGTGACGATGGAACAACTACCGTCATTGTCGGTTATGTCGTACCAGCGTTCGGGGCTACAACCCCTGACAAATTGCTGTACGTGAATCTTTAAGGGAGCGTGAATAATGGCTATTAAATACGGTATTATCGGCGCTACTGAGGTTCAATCCGAGCTTATTACAACTGTTGGCGTTGAATCTGTAATGAGTGACATCGCGCAAGCGACAGCAGAGTACAATCGCCAAAAAACAATCTTGATGAACTCGTGGTCTATGCCAACGAGTGCGCATCAATTGCGCCACTATTTACCCGGTTACAGCACACTGCAACCACTTGATGACCACGGGAATCCACAGCCACAAATTGAGGATGGTTACTTTGATGTAGCGTTCCCAATTTACGGCGCTGGTTATGCGTTCGGTACAAATCGTGTAAGTCGTGCCTTGATGACAGTTGAACAGGCTAACCGTCAAGTGTCGGCTGCCTTACGTGCGGATACTGATTGGACTCGTCGGCATATGCTATCGGCTGTGTTTACGGACACAACCCGTACTTATTCAGACGATACGCATGGTAACTTAACTATCCAACCGTTAGCTAATGGTGATAGTGTCACTTACGTTAAGCGCGATGGCACAAGTGCTACGGACAATCACTATCTCGCGCAAGCAAACGCGATTGCTGATGGCTCAGATAATCCATTCCCTGCAATCTATACAGAATTGGATGAGCACCCTAGCAACTCGGGCCCTTACGTCGCTTATGTTGCAAGCTCATTGGTTAGCTCAATCGAAGCCCTAACAGACTTGATTGAACCCGACGACCCTAGCTTGATTACATCAGACACAACAACCCGCTTACGCGTGGGCTTAAATCCTGATGTCAGTAAGTATGAAGATGTACAACCATTTATCCTGTTTGGACAACGGTATATCGGGCGTGTAAACGGTATTCATATCGTCGAATGGGCTTCAATGCCAGCTGGTTATATGGTTGTTCAGTCAATCGGTGCTGGCGCGTTCTTGGGTCGTCGTGAGTATCCAAGTCAATCGCTGTCTGGTTTCTTTCCAGAATTTGCCGATGTCGATGGCAACACTATGATTAATCGTTGGTTGCGCTATACAGGTTTTGGTGTGATGAACCGTGTAGCAGCCTGTGTTGTTCGTATTGGTAATGGTACTTACGCAGAGCCTACAGGTTATGTTGCCCCGTTAGCAGTTTAATTTTTATAGGGGGCTAGTCCCCCTTCCCTTTTAGGAGGTTACGACATGGCAACACAAGCAAAAAAGAATTATATGCGTGCAGAGGCGAATAAACGGTTGCAGTTAGCTGTAAACAAGTTGGCTGAATTACAGGGTATTGCCCCTGTGACGACAACTATTAAAATGCGTGACAAAGATATGATTTCGATTAAAGTTACTGAAAACATGGCAGACTTTATCGAGACTTTAATTGATACGCCTGTCGTTAGTAATGCCGATGAAAGCGTACTCAGTGAAGCGCGTGCACTCGTCGAAAGTGGGTCTTGGACAAAAGCCGAAATGGAATCCGTGTTGTTAGGTGATGACTGATGACATTTACCTACAATGAGGATTTATCAACTGATTTAGACGTTATCCGCTTTCGTGTGTCGGATACTACGTCAGGCTCAGGGTTAAAGCCTGATGGGTCTAACTTTACAGACGAAGAAATTTCAGGCTTGCTAACAATTGAAGGCTCACCAGAGCGCACAATCGCAGCGATTTATGAAAACTTAGCCACAGCTTGGGCTAATTATGTTGACACTCAAATTGGGGCACGGTCTGAAAAACTGTCTCAAAAGGCTACCCGTTATGCTTCACTGGCGAAACAGTGGCGTGATGACTACGGTAGTGTTGGTTTAAGTGGTATCAGTATTGGCATACTTGATGAAGGTATCTCAGAGGATGCAAGCTAATGTCCCTTAAAGCTATGATGACATCGACAGCAACGACAACACGCCACCCTGCGCCCGATATGAACGGCAAAATCGGGGCGCGTGCAACATGGCTCGAAGATGTGAAGGTTACGCCTGTGATGTTAGCAAGCGCAAGCGGACAACATTATGCACGCCAAGCTAGTGGTTTTGATGGTACAAGCGTTTATCAGTATGAAGCATACACCGAAAGCCACGAACACACAGAAGATAGCGTGACTGTCACACAGTTACCAGACATTCGGCAATCTGACTTAATCACAATTGATGGTCTAACGTATGTTGTCAAACGTGCCGCTATTGATACACCTACATCCTCTTTTGGAAAAACGCTCTATTTGTATTTAGACTTGGATAGCTAACAATGACGACAACCTTCCAATCACGTAAGGCTATTAGGGACTATATCGCAGGGTTAGTCACTGCTGATGGTAGTTGGTCTAATGCTTATAGTGGTATGCCTGATTTCTCTGTTATTGCTGGACAATCGCCAGTGTGTACAGTCTTGAGTGATGGTACAAGCACTGAGTTTTCGGGTATATTTAACAATCCCCGTGAACATCGCTTTATTGTCACAAATTGGGTGCTATATCGTCGTAATGCAGACGGGTGGACGTATGATGAGGCGGAAGATTTGCTAGACGATTTAGAATACAAGTTTGCTCAGATTATCCGAGATAACGCAAGTGGTGGTGGCGTTTGTGACCTGTTGCAATTTGATAGTGCATCCTCACAGATAGACCGCGCCCGAACGGAAACAGGTGATATATATATCACTGAGTCGCGGCTGGTCATTGCTACACTGAATAACGGGGCTGTCTAATGGCAGATAAGACAATACAGATTAAAGGGCTTGATGAGATTAGAGCCTCGTTTGCAAATGCAGATTCTTTAGTCGCTCGGCATGGTCGCTCGTTATTGCGTGATGTCAGTATTTACGGCGTTAAGCAAATGCAAAAGAATATTTTGTCTGTTGGTGCTGTGGATACCAATGAACTTATTCAAGGTATCCATTATGAGATTAAGAATAATTTTAATGGTATCAGTAGCACGATTAGACCGAATGACACAGCCGACAAATACGCATGGTTTATGGAAGCAGGGACACGCCCACACTGGGCACCACGTGATGCCTTGCAAGGGTGGGCAGATAGACACGGTATTCCTGTATTCTTAGTGCAAAAGGCGATTGCTGAAAAAGGCACGAAACCCCGCAAGTATGCCGAACGGACATTCAAAGAAGTAAAGATTAAAACCGACAAAGAAGTTCCTCGTTTTATTGACTTAGTAATTAAGGATTTATAATGGCACTCACATATAACGGGAACGGGCGTTTTATACCCGGTGTCCCTGCTTCTGATTTAGACGATAGCACGATTAAACGTCTTGCAGATGAGAACGGGTTATCCGTTAGAGTAATGACAAAACAATTAACTACACAGGGTTTATACAGTGTCGTTGAAGTTAAAAAAACAGCTAAAGATACTGATGAAAGTAAAGAGGTGTAATTTTGGCTTACGGACAAAAAGCTTTCAGGAAAATACAGATAGGTGTTGAAAGTACACACGGGACAGCTGTAGCAGCAACAGAGGTTATGCTCGGCACACTTTCCGTTAAACCGAGTGACCAAGTATGGCACAAGCCAGAGCAAGACCGTGGCGTATTGGCAATGAATGTCGAAACTCCATTTGAAGTATCAAAAGAGATTGAACTCGATTTCGAGGGTGAACTCTATGATAGCTTGTTAGTATTGTTAGCCTCTATTGGTATTCGTGGTAACGTAACACCGACACAACCAGATGACAGTGGTGAGCCGAATCATTATTTATGGTTGTTTGAGCCCACCCTAACAAGCCCTAATACCCCTGATGCCACGAACGGGATTGAAACATTCACTGTCGAATATGGTGATAACATTCAGGCTTATGAAGTTGAATATCTGTTCCTGACATCATTAGAAATTTCGGGGACAGTGAATGAAGCCATTATGGTGTCTGCCACCTTCATGGGTCGTCAGGTCGGTGAAGTCTCATTTACAGGTTCACTATCAGCACCAAGTGCGTCATATTTCGCGTTTAACAACTCGCAGTTATACATTGATACAACATACGCCAATCTTGGTACAACAGCAAAAACAGGCGTGTTACGCGCCTTTACATGGACATATGAAAGCATGTTTACACCGTTGTTTGCTGCCGATGGTAGCCTGTTTTTCTCGGGTATCAAAGAGGATAAAAAGAAAATTGATTTAGAACTTACATTCTGGCGTGATGACACCATCACTGAGGCAGAATTTGATAAGTACCAAGCGCAAACAACCTCTTATATCCGAATTGCTTTAAATAGTGATACAGAAATGGATAGCGGACAGGATAACCCTGAATATGTGTATTTAGACGGCGCGTTTAAATATACTGAGTTCCCTGCTATCGACGATGAAAGTGGTACAAGTGTCATCACTGTTACAGCGGAATCATTCTACGATGTAACTAGCTCCAAAATGTTTGGGGTTTCAATCGGCACAACTATGGACGCTTTGCCAAGCTAAGGACCAGACTATGAATCTTGATTTTTCACATCTCAATTATACCGAAGATGTTGATGTTTTAGACCGTAAAGGTAATGTCTTGTTTACCGTAACTGTTGGCGAGGTTACACACGGCCAAAAAGCTGATATTCAAATGAAGATGATGCAATCTATCAACATGCCGACAATGGGCACGAACAAAAGCAAAAACCAGAAGCAATTGCAAGCTAGTATTCAGGATGCTATGCAATCGGGTAGCGTGTTAAAAACAAGCATGTACGAAGAATTAGCAGCGATTAAGGCGTGGACGCTTACCAATGCACAGGGCGAGAGTGTTCCTGTGTGTTTTGAGGCGTGGCAATCCCTGCCTGTATTTATTACGTCACAAGTAGAGGGAGTAATCGAGCGCTTGAACCCAAGCATCGACGACGAGTTTCAAAGCGAATCTTGAGACTAAAGCACAACACAATAAAGCGATTAGCTTTCCCCCTGAACTAACGGATGCTTATATCATACAGCGCTTAGGGTGGACTTACGCAGACTTGCGTAGCACCCCAAGCCATGTTATTGACGAGATTTTACTCGTATGGCATCTTGAAAACATTGTAACAGAAGCAAGCTCCCCTAAAGAAAAGTAACCCAAAACGAATAAACCAACACACAAGCGATTGTACCAAAGAATAACCCTGCACACCCTTTCAATGTATCTTCTGGACTAGCTTTCATAAGTACCTCCCTATTTTTTCTTCTAGTATACACCAAAATGGATATACAACATGGCATCGACTGATAAGTTAATACGTATCATCTTAAAGCTAGAAGACCAAATGTCTAAACAGCTTGACAGTGCGACCTCTAAACTAGGCTCTATGGGCAAGAAAATGACCTCTGTAGGGCAAGGTCTTACAGCAGGTTTAACCTTGCCTATCGTGGGCTTAGGGACAGCCATGTTTAAAACCTTTGCCGATTACGAAGATATTATGGCAGAGCTACAAGCGCGTACACAAGCCAGCACTGCGGACATGGAAGCGATGTCTGATATGGCGATAAAAATGGGGCGTGATACTGTTTTTAGCGCAACCGAAGCTGGACAAGCCATGTTGGAATTAACCGCAAGCGGGTCAACTGCTGCCGAAGCAATGGCTATGTTACCTGATGTGCTGAATTTGGCTGCTGCTGGTTCACTAGACCTACAAACGGCGGCTGATGGCGTGACTGACATCATGAAGCAATATCAACTGACAACCGAAGACGCTGTCATGATTACCAATGAGCTAACCAAAGCATCAGGTTCATCTAGTGCGACATTAGCAGACCTAATGCAAGGCTTCCAGAACGTGGGGACTGTTGCTAGTCAGTTTGGGCTAACCGTAAATGAAACATCTGCTGCGCTTGCTGTACTTGCTGAAAATGGTATTAAGGGTGCTGAGAGTGGTACAGCATTAAAATCCATGCTTACAAACATGACGCGAGACACGGCTAAGGCGCGCGGTGCATGGGTAAAACTTGGCACATCAATGTATGATGCAGCTGGTAATGCTAGACCGATTAACGATGTGTTTGTTGACATCAATAACGCAATGGCAAATATGACCACTGAGGAACAAAACCTGCTTACTCAAGAGCTTGCAGGTACTTACGGCATGTTAGCGTTCAATTCCTTGCGCGCCTCAAATGGTATCTCTGATATGCAAGCACAAATGCTAGGGGCTAGTGATGCAGCTACGGTTGCGGACGCTAGAATGAATACCCTAAGCGGTAAGTTTGCAAGCCTCATGGGGTCATTGGAGACACTGTCGATTGTCATGGGTGGCTTAGGTGAGGGACCGCTAAAAACAGTCATTGAAATGTTGACCAATGCTGTGAACTCTGTAACTTCATTTGCAGAAGCGAACCCCAAATTAGCACAGACAATCATGCTTGTAGTCGGGGCGCTTGCCCTACTTGGACCCATTCTCATGATAATAGGTTCTATTGCAAGTGGTGTTAGTGCGCTTATACCGATTTTTACAGTTTTGGCTGGCGTGATTGCAGGGTTAAGTGCTCCAATCTTGCTTGTTATCGCTGCTGTAGGATTGTTGGTAGCAGCCTACATGACCAATTTTATGGGGCTGCGAGACTTCTTACACGGCATCGTAGGCACAATCCTAGACATCTTAAGCATGCTGTTCTTAGGTGACTTCAAGGGGATGGGTTTTCTTGAAGAAGATAACTGGATTGTTCGTTTCCTTGTAAGTGTTCATGATGCCCTAGTATTCTTTGCAGGATTCATAATGAACCCTATCGGGAACATCCTAGAAATTCTAAGCCTTTTAATCTTAGGGGACTTCAAAGGCATTGGTTCATTTGAAGAAGATAACTGGCTTGTAAGAACTTTAATCAGTATGAGAGAGGCTACTATTCAATTCGCTAATGATAGCGCCACTTGGCTGGGAAAAGCGACTAACACATGGTCTCAGAATTTTGCACAAATGGGTAACATCTTTGACAAGTTAAAACCCAAGCTTGCCAAGTTCGCTGTCGAAATACTGCCTAAACTTATCGTAGCGTTTAAACAAATGATACCAGCACTAAAAGAATTAGGCGTGCAAATTATGGCAGGCTTGATAACGGGTATCACGTCTAAGGCAGTTGAGTTTGTAAATGCAATTAAGAGCATGGCAGAACAGGCGAAAAACGCTGTTAAAAGTGCCTTCAAAATACAATCCCCATCGAAAGTTATGCTTGAAATGGGTCAGCAGGTTGTCGCTGGTTTTAACAATGGCGTGGAAGGCTCTGGTGGAATCGGTGTCGAAACCCCTAGTATGAGTTCTGGTGGCTTATCGTTTGCTGGTACTAGTATGGGTGGTATTCACATTCAAAACTTAAACGTACCCGTTGGAACAACCCAAGAACAGGTAAACGCGATTTTGGCAGAATTAAGCAAGCGCGTTAAGCGACAAGGTGGTAAACCCTACTAATGACAGCACCTAATAATTACGCACTTGAAATTAAGGTGGCGGGTGTCGATGTAACGGCATTTGTCCCCTATGACACACTTAACTTTGATGATTACATTCATTCAGTAAGTAGTTTTCGTTTTACGATTGAAAACCCTGTAGGGATAACCCCTGCGAAAAATGATTTAGTGGTTATCAAGGCTAAAAACTTAACCGACAGTCCGATTATTTTTCTTGGGTACATTATCGAACTTGAGAATAAAAAACGGGATAACGGGATAACGGTCATCTATGAGGTTGAATGTGCGGATATGAAAATCCGCTTGCAGAAAACCGTATTAGATGTTGATTATCTATTGGGTAGTGATTTAGATATTCTGAGTGGGCTTATCACGAACGCCTACCCTGACTTAAGTTCACTATTTGATTTTAGCACAGACACAACCTCGCTACTAAGTGATTTAGATTTTCCAGTCTCAAACGCCAACATACTCGACAAGTTAAACGAATTAGCCGATTTAGCAGGTGCAGAGGGATGGTCATTTGATGAACCAACTGAGTATTTCGACGAGCTGCTTTATCAAGTGACTTTTGACGGTGGTACTGACTACTCAGATTACGGGTTTAACGTTTTTTCAGGTATCAGCCCGACTATCCAAGCACAAGGAAACCCTAACAACTGTTATCGTGCCAGTGGGTCGTTTTCAGGTGGCTTTGGGAATAATGGCACGATGAGTGTTGAAGTCTATTTTGCGCCTGATAATATTCGATGGAAAAACCTATCTTTTGACTACTACCTATCCACCAACAACCCAACAAAGCCATCCGTAAGTTTTGGTTACAACAATGGGGCAACGGGTATCGAAGCCATGAATGATGGCGCGTGGCATACCGTTAATATTAATTTAACCGATTATTTCACGGTCAATGATGAAGGCGAAATTGAGAACGTAGCTAAAGTAATTATAGGTTTTAGTCTACCGTGGTATTTTATAACAGGTGGCTCTACTTATGATTATCGTATTGACAATATTCAGGTAACAGCTAATGCAGGGGGGATTCAATACACAACCCCTCTCATTTGGGATGATGAACCAGAATTAGCCGATTTTGACATTGATATTAACTCAGATATAGGCAATGAGTTCGCATTTGATATTGACCTAAAATTAGGCGATTACGCTGACTTCAATTCGATAACTGTTATCGGTGGATTCGAGGAAACCCCTGTTGACTGGACGTATGAAAGCGACGGGAACTTAACGCATTTTGACCTCGAATTACCTATCCAAGATATTACTGTGTACAAAAATACAGGTACGGACGGTTCACCTACATGGACTGAACAATCGTTAGGTGAATGGGGAAAAGATGAATTGACATCAGACGGTGGTAGTAAAGATGTTCTTTACGATGAACAGTATCACTGGTTATTGTTTGATAGTGAACCCTCAAACCTAAGTAAATCCATCAGGGTAACAGGCAATATTGAGAAGCCTATTCGCGTACGAATGGACACCCTCAGTGATGGTGACCCCGTTTTTGCAACCACAATAGAAAATAGCAGTATCAAAACCAAGCAAGACGCAATCGCGGTTGGGCGGTCTGCACTTGACAGCCAAAGTGCAATACGAAGTCTAACATTTAAAACATACGAACCCGGTCTAAAAGTTGGGCAAGCAATACGGGTTGAGGATTCTTCAAGAGGGTTAGACGAAACTGTCATAATTAGGCGTATCTCGACAAATTGGTTAGGCGCATCAGGACATGCAATCTTTGAGGTTTCATGTGGTGATGATGACTATTCAGGCGTTGATACTATGATTGCGAACAATGATAAACGGTCAAGAAACAACTCACTTAGAGCTAATATCAGCACCCCTACAATTGTCTACTTAACAGATGATAGCGGTGTTTACTTAACCGATGACGATGGCAATAGATTGTATTATGAGGTCTAACGATGGCGAATACGAAAATCAGTGAAGCAACCAACATAGACAGTATGCGGATACAAGAGCAATCTGCAGTCGGTGACAGTCCCCCGTCTGGATATGGTAAAATCGTTGCTCTTGACGATGGTACGTTGCATTATGTGGCAAGTGATGACACGGATACAGAACTTGGGAGCGGTGGTGGCTCATTCGATTTAGCTGCTATCCATGACAATGTAGCAAGTGAAATCAGCGCAATCGCCGAAAAGGTTAGCCCTGTAAGTGCCGATTTGATACTGATTGAAGACAGCGCCGATAGCAACGCCAAGAAAAAGGTTCAAATTGGTAACTTGCCGAGTAATGGGGGGCGTAGTATAGCGATACTCTCTGAGGGTAAGGCTGATGGGACTAATGGCGGGTCATCGTTTGCCACAACGTGGAATACACGGGATTTGAATACGGTAAAGTACGACCCTGATAATATTGTCTCAATATCAAGTAGTAAGTTCACGCCCGTAGCTGGCACATATAAGCTACGGGCAACCGCAACAGGGTACCAAGTAGGGTCGCAAACTTTACGTCTCTACAATGTAACAGCCTCAAGCGAAGTTGACACGGGTTTTGCAAGCGTTGCAGGTGTATCGGACTCTTCATCTGTGCTAGCTGAAATAATTACTACTTTTGTTGCCAACGGCACTGACGAATACAGGATAGACCACTATACACAATTTGCGGTAGTGACATTTGGTCTAGGTATATCGGTTAGCGGTTTAACGAATACAGAAATTTACTGCTATGTGGATATGGAGAAAATAGGGTAAGTTGATGAGCAAGAAGAAATTCGTATTTTTACCTTTTACAATTGCCACACTGGCGATTGTTTTTATTTTAGGGGTGTCTCTTACCACGTCAACATCGCCTGTGATATTTGAGGCGCAAACGGTTAGTGGGTGTACGCCTATTAGCGTCGCGCCTTATACGATTGCGTCTAGTGGTACATATTGCTTGACCAGACATATAATCACAGCACAAAGCGCAATTAGCATCAATGCAGATAATGTAGTGCTTGATTTTAATGGGTATAGTATTATGGGGTCTAGGCACCCTATGACTGTATCAATAGGTATCCATGCAAGTGATAGAAGGAATATCCATATCAAAAATGGTATCATCACGGGATTCATGTACGCAATCCGCATTAGCGATAGCGCCTATGGTCAAAGCATTCCTTACAATAGTGGGTATCACGTCATCGAGGGGATGACTATTTCACACTCTATTTTTCGTGGGATTGGGATACAGGGCGATGGGAATGTTATCCAAAATAATATAATTCGTGACATCCAGGGAAACCAGCGTTACACCAATGGCTATGCAATGGGTATTGAGGCTACAGGGCTAGGTGTCCTAATCCAAAATAATCGTATTTTTGATGTGCGTGGTTATGGGACTGCGGACATCGGCGAAGGTGTGGGTATATCACTCTCTAGCGATGCAGAAGGTAGCTTAGTCCTTGGCAACACCATATCTAATGGTGGGCTTGAAGAATCCGCACAATCTGATTTTGGTCTATTATCTCGGTCTACTTGGGGTATTTGGTTGGGTGGCGAAACGGGCGCGATTGTATCGGATAATTTTATCCTCAATTATGCCTACGGCATTGGATTGAGTGAAACGATTTCACCTAGTGTAATATCAAATAATACGATTATGTCAGCATATCTCCCTATTTCGGTTAGTCTGTTTGCAGGGCGCGATAACATCCACGTATTTAGTAAAAATATTTGCTCTGGTGTTCCATGCTTTGACATTTGCGTGATAGGGTCTTGCCAATTAGCGGATTATTTACCGCCACGCTAGAGGGCATCAACAGATAGCGGATAGCATGATGCCTTCTATTCGTGATTTCGTAGAGCGACACTACGCTTTAACGACTTTATTCTCCCAAGATTAGATACTAGATAATTTTCTTCGTATCCAAAGACAGGTTTGAATATTTCTCGATTCATGCTATCATTCGCGGTATTGGTGTTGATGTCAGCCGACATTTTATACCTTTCTAAACCCCTGTAACAGCAGGGGTTTCTATACTTATCATCCTTATTATTATACCTCGTATTGGGTTATAATAATAGATAAATAGCAGTTTCTTAGTGGTTTTCTTTCCAGACTTCCATTAGGAGACTGCTATTTGTTTACATACAAAAAGTCTGGAGACAATACTATGACGGTCAGAAAGTGGGCACATGATGCCTATTGAATCAGTGTTAAACATCGACAGTTTACCAGCGTGGGTAATTGCAATTGCCATGGCATTTCAGTGGGGGGTTAAACCCTTGTTTATGTGGCTAACGTCGCAGTCATCAAATACAGGCAAAGCGTTAGACGCATTGAGCAGTAGCGATAAAGAAGGTGACAAAACGGTCAAGAGGTTGATAGAAGTTATTGCGACCTCATCACAGGAGCAAGTCCTCGCAAGCAAGGTAACAAACCGTGTACTTAACGGAATGGGAAAGATACTCCAAAGTGTGACAAAACAACTGATAGATATTAAAGAGGATACTCAGGCAACACGAGTTGGCGTGTCTACTATAGACCGTGATATGAGAGTTAGACAAGAAAAAATTTACCGTGACCTTCACAGGGTTGAGGCTAAAGTAAACCGTATCGGGCAACTTTTATATAAATTAAGCGAATCTAAAGAGGATAAAATAGCATGACAGAATCAACAATTATCGCAATCGTGGGCATTATCGCAATCTCACTTATGGGCGCGTTCGCTGTATACCGGGTAAGTGGTGACGCACGTGAAACCGCTAAAGAATTTGGCAAACTTGCAATCCGTAATACCATTAGCAATTCAGATATTTCAACCGTTATTGAGGAAGGCTTGCAACGTTTACCCAAACCGCTGTTAGACAGCATTAATAGCCTTGTCGATGTGTTTAACCCTACTACCGAATCGACTATTAGCACGTTGGATAATGACACGCAACTATGGATTAAAAACATGACCGATGGCGACCTCACCACAGGTGCAGTAATCGAACCCACCACAAAAGAATAAGCCCACCACACGCAAAAACACGCCTCCGTACTCTCAAATACGCGAGGCGTGTTTTTTATTTACATAGGAGGCACTATGCGCCACAAACTAGGATTACTAATCGTAGCACTCGGCAAACGGCTAACGAAAACAGGCTACAAGGTCGCAGGTATCGTGACCGCTAGCGAGATAGCAGACATTGGCTATTCGTCTGTGACCCTGATAGCCAATGATAGCTATGAACAAACGTTTACGGATATAATTCATACTGGTAACGAGGTGATTGAGTACAACCAATGGTAAACAAAAAAAGCCTACTCGGGATTGAGTAGGCTTTTGGGGTATGGTGTGAGGGATTAATTATTTATTGCCGTTGTACAATTACGGTTGTTTCCTCTTGCCCTGTCGCATTATGTTTTGCTTGGACAGAGATACGACCTGTTGACCCATAATCGCAGGATAACAAACGCAATTCCGGAACACGGTTTGGTTAACACAGAATCAATTAGCAACATTATTTCAAAGTACAAAACAGAATATAAGTTTACATATCAATAATATCTATACTGAGGGAGAGTTGCCGCGAGAAGGAACTGTCAAGCAATACTTGACAGTTCAAAGAGAAGGAAATCGTGATGTTAAGCGTAAAATTGACCATTATCACCTTGATATGATTATATCGGTTGGATACCGAGTAAATTCCTATCGGGGTACACAGTTCCGTATTTGGGCTACAAAAAGATTACGGGAATTTGTTGTCTCCTGTCTGCCGAAATCGTGGGCGGTGTTTATAACTCAATATTCATTCTGTCAAACGCGCGTTCTACTGTTTTGTATCCGCTTGCGTCACCTGTAAGGGCGTATGCAATCGCCTTAGACTTTTTGCGTTTGGTATCCCCCACCGCGTACTGTTTCCATGCGTCCCCATTCGCATTAAGCCACTCTATCATTTTTGGCGTGGACATTCGGGACAATTGCGGACTAGGGACACTGTCCATCGTCGGACTGCTGTCCTGTACGCCCAAAACACGCGCCTGCCCACGCGCCATTCCTGCAAAACCGAAATCGTTTGAGGACATCGGGACACGTGGGACACTGTCCGAAACTGTCCGAACACTTGCAAATGCGCCTTGCAATTGGGTATCCGCTTGCGTCACCTGTGAGGGCTGTGCAATCGCCTGTACAGTGCCATCCTCATACACCGAAACTTCACCTTCACAATACTGACTTGCCATCTGCTGTGCATACTTACTAGCGCGTGTCGGTGTCGCACCATGCTTGAGTGCTGCGTTATAAAATGCCTCTTGAAGCGCATAGAATTTCGCACGACCAAACCAGCCCTTACCAGTCTCAATTTCTAATTCAATCTTATCAGTTGCGAACATCACAATAATTTTACCAGTGGCATAAGATACCAACGAAACAATCACACCTGCGAACACGCTGACAGCTTGCCATGCTGTTGACAGGCTATTGGTATCTGCTGTTGCAAAGTATTCTTCAAGTGTAACCAGCCCACCGACAACATTAACCGCAATGGATAATGTCAGAATAGAGATGAGTAACCAGCGCCATTCCTTTTGTCCATATTCCACCAAACCAGATAATAAGGCTACCGTCCCCTCAATGGCTAGCGGTGCAATGTTTCCTGTTAGCCATGTAAGACCTAGCACAAATGAAAATACCTGTACGTTGATGTCAGGTGTTATCCGCATGAACAATGTTGAGGTATGCGGTGCTGATAACGAATAAGCCACGAACCAAACAATAACCGTAAAAACGGGTATCATGTTGGCAAGTTTCTGTGAGAACTTACGCGAATTAATTTCTTTTGAACGGAATGTATCCTCCGCTTTTTCTGCGATAGTTTTATGCTGTAACTCAGCATATAACTCCGATAGTGTCTTGCTTGTATTATCACTCATTTCATAATTCTCCTTTTGCCAAACACGGCATTAAATGCTAAAATGAGCGCAGGTTAACCTACGCTTTGCAAAGCGTCACATACCATTTGCCCCTGTAAGCGCAGGGGCTTTTACATTTCGCTTATACTTAGATTATATTCTCTTGTTAAAAAACTCGCAACACGCCAAAAGTACCGAGCGCGTGGGCTTTTGCTATCGGTTGACCGGGCGGCTAGTCGGTGGTGTCAAGTGCTTTGGCTGCTATTTCGTAAACCCCCCAGCCAATATCTTTGTCTACTGGTTTCCCAAGTTTTTGATTGGATAACATTTCTTTAATATCTTCAAGTGCTTTCCGCAAGCGCTCGTTTTCAATTTGTAGCTGAAGGGTTGTATTTCCTGAATTAATCAGTCTGATTAATTCGTCGTCAGTAAATGTAATTTCAAATTTGTCATCACTCATCACGCTGCCTCGCTTTCTGTCATAGACTTAATTAATTCTAGTGTCGCTATACAGTCACCTAATGCGCCGTGTGTGCCGTTTAACGGTTGCCATCGGTAGGACTTATAATAGTGGTTCCAATCCCCATAATATTGAGCATACCATAGCATAGCGCAATCACTTTTGAATTTGATTTCGTCTAAGCCATTAGCGACACAATCAGATTGTAAAATTCCTATATCGAATTGAGCGTTATAGATAATTACCTTTTTACCTTGTACAGCCTTCTTGATTAGTGGGTACACGTCTTTAAAACTTGGTTTGTCCGCCAGCATATCTAAGCTGATGCCGTGTACTTCTTCGGCGCGTGGGTACATCTCGCCTAATGGCTTTATACGCTGGTCTAGGATTATATTGCCTTGAAGGTCAATTATGGCTATCTCTACAATTTCACCGTCTAGCCCTGTTGTTTCAGTATCAAGGATTACGATGTTGTCCTGAGACAATATATCTTTAGCCCACTGTATTGGCTGTTCTTTATCGTCGCAAAATTCACAGACGTAATTGTCATAGCGTTCTTTGTCCGATAAATAGGTTTTACGTGTAACTGAATAAAAATCATAATCTCCTTCGATTGACCGCCCACACTTTGAACAATCAATGAAAACTTTTTCAGCCATATATCGCGCTTTTTCTAAGGCTTCTAATTGCGCCTCTGTCGCTTTTTTCTTGGGCTCTGCATCAGCGATAGCGTATAGAGGATAATAATGCCCTGTAAATGTACCATTTCGTTTGAATTGTTTTTTAGCTCCTGTGGGATATTGGTCTTTAGCTGGCTTTAATCCGTGTTCTTTGCTTAGTGTTGTTTTGGTTGCAACCGTGTCGGGAATGTCATCCCATTTTTCGTAGATAGGGATGCCAATACAAACACCACCATGACCTAATCTTTTAACGGTATGATTGCAATTTTTACACTCATAGATACAATCATCTCGCATATGATAATTGTGTTCATTTTTTGCTGTCGGGAAATCACGGGATAACATCACGCTGCCTCACTTTCTGTCATCATGTAATCTAAGCTAAACGAGACTTCTGGGAAGCCTTGCGATACCTGATAGTATTGCCACCTGCCTTTTGTGTTCGTTACGAGCATGAACAGCACCTTATCAAACTTATGTTGGTAACGTGCCATCAGGTGCTTATGCGAACGGTTGGCTTGTGGCTTGCTATAAGGCTTGCCATTCTTTACGCCCTTTACATCCTCAATGATAAGTATACCATCGAAGATATAAGCATAATCGGGCGTGTAAGTCTCAGCAGGTAAGGTCGCCTTTTTGTAGTATTTCGTTTTGCCGATGTGAACCTGCTTGCGAATAACTGATTTCGGCTGTACGAGCAGATGACGGATAACGCCTTGCTTAACCTTGTCTGCTAAGTACCCGTATCGTGTAGCTTCGACCTTGCTATCGAATAGCTGACCACGATAGCGCCAATTGCCACGCCCACGTTTTTTGATGCGCGTAGGGGTGTCTAATGCAATCATAGCTTGCTGTACGCCCAAAATAGCCTTTGGTGCTGTTTTGCGCGATTTCGGCATACTGATAGCCTGTTGCTGGCAACCGTTGGGACACTTGGTAAAACCGTCTGTATAGGCTTCGTTGCATTGGTTGCAAATGGTGATGTTATCGTATTCACTCATAGTTACTGGACTCAATTACATTTTCATCGTCTAGCGCGTCCTTGATTAACTCGCGAAGAGTATCAATATCCTGTAACGTACCTCGTGTTGAAAGATTGCTATGAGCAAACGGCTCACGAGACATTTTCATTGTCTTGAGATGGTAGTCAATTTCACGCAAACTACTTTCAAGCTCTGCAATTCTAGCGTTTTTATCATGTAACCATTTTTTAGAAAGCTCAATTAACTCATTCATGCGACATTCTCCAATACTTTCGCTTTAATACTAAAATCAACGAAATCAACTTCTTTGAAACCATACTCAGGACTTGTCAGCACTGCGATTAAGTCCGCAATCTTGCACTCGCCTTTTGGCGCGATTTCGGCATACTGATAGCCTGTTGCTGGCAGATAGGGCAAGCTGGTTGCGTGGTGTACATTTCGCCACAATAGGGGCATTGTTGGGTGTTCATGACGGTTTTACCAAACGCAATATAGGATGCGGTTTATCTGTTACGCGGTCATCTTCATTAATGCCTGCCATCAGATGTTTAAAACTTTCCACGTCCCATTCGTTCGCTACAATAAAAACAGCGTTTGGATTGCGTAGGATTAGTTCGTGTGTAGCACTACCACCGAACACCATGCAATCAGTACAATCTATTTCATCGTAATCATTGTATTGTGCGCTTGCGTGCCGTGTCGCAATATCAAAGCGTCCTAGTTTTAACTTTTTGGATGTCATTTTAATTGCTCCAATTCAGCATCAATCAAGTCTCTAAGTGTCATTCCGGGATAAACTGTTACGCCATCTGAATGTTTTATGGCTATTTTCACAAGGCTATCAATAGTGCCATCTGATAAGCCTGCTTCTTTTGCACGTTCGACCTGTGGGAGTATGAATTTAGTAAATGCTTCCTCACTTTGGTTTGTCCCACCGAAAAGTTTCCTAAAAAACCATCTCATGCGACAGCCTCCAATACTTTCGCTTTAATACTAAAATCAACGAAATCAACTTCTTTGAAACCATACTCAGGACTTGTTAGCACTGCGATTAAGTCCGCTATCTTGCAAGCACCCTTAACGCGCTCGGTAGGGCTTGCGCCTTTAATCTCTTTAACTAACTCATCTCGGCTTAAACCGTCTTTTTCTGCCATGTCTAAATAGTAATCTTGTTCGCTTGGCTCTAATGCTCTCACTGTTTCGTGATGACTAAATGATAAACTGGCGCGTCTCCTTGATTGCGAAAACTTCTTACATACGCCAGCGTATCGTTGAACGCTTGTTAAAGACTTCTTTGTGTTATCGAGAACTTGCTCGAATAGGTCGCTGTATTGGTCATTGTTATATAAGTCACCTAATGCCCACATAGACCCGTTTGAAGTATCTACAGCTATCAATACCTGCTGTACAAATTCATCTGCTGATTGGGGTTGTTCGGTGTAACCAATAGGGGAGAGTGTTGCCATGTTTTTAGACCTCAAAAACTATTGTTTTCAGTACCTAATTATACCACATACGCCAGCAATTTTCACGCCAGCGTACGCTTGTTTTCGGCTAACTTGTCAGCTTGCAAGTGCGCTATCGCCACCATACCGTTGCGCGTTCTTTTCGGCTAACTGTTGACGTAAACTAGACAATTCATCTGAGTGTTTACTAATCGCATACAAAACGGCATAGAAGAACATTTTATAATCTTCATGAATCGCCATAAACAGGTTATAGTCGCTTTCACTGTTAGCTGTGTTCGCCATATCCTTAAACATCACAATGCGCTTACGTGCTGTCCATAGTGCGTTGACATCAGTATGGTTAGTATGAGCAGGTAAGGTTGTTTCGTATGTGCTATGGATAAATTCTTTTAACTCGAATGTTTTATCCTCTAATGTCATATGTCCGTTATCCATTATGCGCCCCCAAGTCTAGTCGATGCTTTTATCTCATTGATGCTATCGTATCCCTCTTTTGTCATCTTCTTTAATAGCCGAATGCTATCATCTGTGACATTGGTTTCAATGCGCTCGGGCGTGGTAGTCGTTTTGATGTTCAACTCCCATATCTTAAACCCAAACAATTTAAACCATTTGTTTGTTTCTTCGCTCATTCGCTATCACTCCCTATGCTTTCGTTATCGGTTATCCTGCGAACGGGTCGCAGGGGTGGTTAGTTGGTTTATGCTGACTTTTGTTGTTCTTGCACATGGTCGAAATATGCTTGTATGCGTGCTAGGATTTCGTTAGCCTTACGCTTGCCGTATGTTTCCGTTAGCCAAACGTCTGGCATCTTTGCCGATTTGTGATTATTGCAACCACCTAAACCGTGACATAAAGGAACTACATTCCCAACAACGTGTCCGGGATTATCTTTTCCATCGTAGCTAATTGGTATCCAGTGGTCTTGACTTGCATAATGTGTCCCGAATAAATCATTTAGCTGCCTTTCACATACCGCACAACATCCATTAAAATAGCTTAGGGCATATTCCCATTCATCAACAGTAAGCGCGTTAGGTAAGTTCTTTTCACGGGCGCGTCTGCGATGGAAACTATTTGTAACTTTATCAGGGTTTTCCTTGCGCCATTGAGTAGCAGCTTTTTTCTGCTGTAACTTATCCTTTTCAGGAAAACGTCTTTTGTAATTCTCGCGTCTTATTTTTGAGCAGTCTTTACATATAGATTTGAGACCATCAGGTCTAGTCCTGTTTCGGCTAAAACAAATAAGCTCTTTTTCTTTATTGCAATCGTTACAGAGTTTTAAAGCCTCATTAGCATAAGGGTCGCTGTTTTCATTGGCATCGATGTACTTGTTTACCATTCTTTTATTGTAGATTGAAGCGTCTTTTCCAGTCATGTAATCTCTTTGACGTTGCTGTTCGCATTTTTTACAAATCCCAGCCAAACCTGAGCGACTTTTTTTTCGCCGTGTAAAAAACTCGGGCTTTGCAATGTATTCACAACCACACTTATTGCAAGAAATTTCGACCAACGGATAGAACTCGCGCGGTTCTTTTTTCACATAATTTTGTTGGTGGCGCTTTTTAAAGCACTCTTTACAATAACTATGTAACCCCGAAGAAACCCCATTATTCTTATGAAAAAATACCGTGTTTGCTGGTTTTAATTCTTTGCACTTCAAGCACTTCTTCATTAACCATCCTCTTTATCTAAATAAAGAATATCCGAAACATCAACGTCAAAGAACTCGCATAGGCGCTCAATAACAGTGCTATCGTAGCGCGTAACAACTTCATTCTTATAACGTGACAATGTAGCAGGGTCGATACCTGCAAGCGAAGCAATCTCATGTTGGGCAATTGTTTTCTTTGCCTTTTTGTCCGCAGGGACATACTGAGATTGATAATCCTTAATCAACTTACTAATCCGATTTTTCAATACAGCCACCTTTGTTACCTGACCTTCCCTTATATTATACCATTGATATATAGCAATTTACAATAGGCTATTGACATATAGCCAACATTTATGATATTATTCTAACAAGTTAAGCAAATTATATCTTGTTTGACCCATTAACAGAAAAAGCCCATGACCATCCTTCGCAAAAGTTCAGGTCACAGGCTCTAACTTATATAAAGGAATTGTACCATGAGTAACTTAGCTTTTCAACTAGACAGCATCACAGAAACACATGAAAACCTCGATTTCTTATCCGCAATAAGCGATGCCA
>CAKZMU010000066.1 GCA_937129145.1 uncultured Lacinutrix sp.
GGTTAGTTGCGTGGTTAAGCAACTAATTTAGCAAATAAATCACAGATAGAATATTCCGCAGGAATGTTCGTAAGTCGTCAGTGACCTAGCAATTAATTATACACGGTGTTGTGCTTTTGTTATTTATTTAATTCAGTTTCCAACTGAGTTATTAGTTCTTTGATTTGAGTTATGCCCATGTCTAAAGCTTGAATTGTATACTCGTTATTATACTTCTGTTCTCTAATCAATTTTATGAATTCATTATTTTGAATCAGTTTTTCATAATCTTGAGGTTTAAATGAGACATATAATGCTTCAAAATCACGTTCAAAATTTTTAAAATAAGATTTATAACTAGGATTAAATTGCTCTAAACTTACTTTGTTATTCATATCTCCTAAATCATCAATAAAATCAAACCACCTATCATAAACATTAATAATGGACTTCCTTATTGAATCGTTTGATATTATTTCAAATCCACGGGACTTTAGATTTTCATAACCACCAGTATTAAGGGTAAACTGTGTGTTATATTGAATGTTTCCAAAATGTATGTCCAAAGAATCATTATAAGGTCTTTTGTTTATAAGAATATCACTAATCAACATATTAGAATTAATAGCTCTTTGGTTTAAAAAGATATCTTCTTCCAAACTTAAAAGATTTGTTTTGGAATCACTTAACAATTCCTTAAGTACAGAAATTTCTTCCTTTTTGTTTTTCAGGTTTTCGTTCCAATTATTAATCTGCAACGCTATTAAAATTCCAAAAACCACAAGTACAATTTCTCCGATAGCATACTTAAAATATTTTCCAGTTTTGTTTTCCGAAAGTAAATTTTGTCTAATTTTTCTAAAGAATTTAATCATTGGTTAGCGTTGTGCTTTCGTTATTTTTTAATTTGGTTATCTAAAACTTCAAGAATTCGATTAATCCTTTTCATTAAGGTTTGGGATTCTTGATTATTGAACATATTTAGGGTTAATGCCCAAGCAACCTTACCTTCTAATTTTGAATCTCTTAAAAGTTCATTCGTAGTCTTCGTAATGAGTTTTGATTTTCCAGGTATGAGATTTTTAACTTGTTTGGATTCTAACAAGTTTTTAGGTGCGTCTTCCCAATAGGTGTATGCCATATCACGTTGTATATCTACTTCATTTAAATAAGGGAAAAATCTTTGTTCACAAAATCTGAGAAATATTTGCTCAACTTCTTGAAGTTGAATTACATCAGTGCTCCAATTAACGAGTAGTTGCTTTAACTCTTCATCTTTCAAAATTTCGATATTTCCAGAACTCACTAAGTCGTTTTGAATAGGGTCAAAGGTTGGTGGTTGAATAGTACTTATAAAAACAAGGATACTGTCAATTTCAATATTTTCTGGTTGATTATAATATTCTAACAATTGTCTACAATTTTCAATCAAAGTGTTTCTGAGTTGAATTTTATCTAGAAGTTGTTCTCTATTAGATATAAACTCCTTTTCAAGCCTTTTTAACATAGCTTGTTCTTTTATATTATCTTTACGTTGCTCATTCCAATTATTAATCTGCAAAGCAATTAAAATTCCAATAACAACAAGTACAATTTCTCCAATTGCATATTTAAAATACTTTCCTGTTTTATTTTTCATTAGCAAGTTCTGGCGTATTTTTCTAAAGAATTTTATCATTGGTTAGCGGTTTCTGATAATGAAGTACAAACTAAGTTAAACGAAGTTAGTTGTTTTTTCTTTTAAAGTCAAGCAATACAATCACTTATAACACTCTTGAGTAAGTTCGGCAATTTTACAAATAACTTCGGTTGCTTTTAACATACTCTCAACAGGAACATACTCATAACGACCATGAAAATTATGACCTCCAGCAAATATATTTGGGCAAGGTAAACCCATATAGCTTAATTGCGAGCCATCGGTACCACCTCTAATAGCTTTTTTTAATGGTTTGATTCCTAATTGCAACATGGCCTCTTCAGCAGTATCTACAATATGCATTACAGGTTCTATTTTTTCTTTCATGTTGTAATATTGGTCTTTAATTTCAATAGCAACAATATCGCTTTCATATTTAGAATTCATATCATCAGCAATTTTTTGCATTAATGTTTTACGAGCTTCAAACTTATCTTTATCGTGGTCTCTAATAATATATTCTATAACAGATTTTTCAACATTTCCGCTCATGTCATGCAAATGAAAGAAGCCTTGATAACCCTTGGTATACTCAGGTACTTCAAGTTTAGGTAATGTATTAATATATTCTGTGACATAATGCATAGAGTTTATCATTTTGTCTTTAGCATATCCTGGATGCACTATTTTTCCTTTAAAAGTAACTTTAGCTGCAGCTGCGTTAAAGTTTTCGTATTCCAACTCTCCAATTTGACTTCCATCCATGGTGTAAGCCCAATCGGCTGCGAATTTTGCAACATCAAACTTATGTGCGCCACGACCAATTTCTTCATCTGGTGTAAACCCTACTTTAATGGTACCATGTTTAATTTCTGGGTGATTAATTAGGTGTTCCATGGCGCTTACTATTTCGCAAACACCAGCTTTATCATCGGCTCCTAAAAGCGTTGTACCGTCTGTAGTAATAAGTGTTTGTCCTTTGTAGAGCAGTAAATCTTCAAAATAATCAGGGGAGAGAACAATGTTTTCTTCAGCATTCAAAATAATATCTTCACCATTGTAATTCTCTATTATTTGCGGATTAACATTAGCTCCAGTAAAGTCAGGAGAGGTATCTATATGCGAAATAAAACCAATAGTTGGCACTTTGTGCGACACATTACTTGGTAAAGTTGCCATAACGTAGGCATTATCATCAATAGTCACATCGCTCATACCAATGGCTTTTAAATCTTCAACCAGTTTATTGGCTAAATCCCATTGTTTTTTGGTGCTTGGAGTGGTATTACTATTTGGGTCACTTTCGGTATCAATTTTCACATAGCTTATAAAGCGGTTGGTAATGTGTTGTTTGTCTAGCATTTTTTTGATGGATTTATTCAAAAATAACCAACGGTTTTGTAAGAGACAAGCTTTAAAATGTTTCTTTTTTTATGCTAAAAAATCATGTACTTTTGCAGTCAAAATATAGATAATGTATAAATTACTGATTCGCCCTTTGTTATTTTGTTTCGACCCAGAAAAGGTGCATCATTTTACATTTTCCTTCATAAAAAGTGGTTCTAAAATTCCTTTTGTTTCAAGTATTATTAAAGCAATTTATACTGTTGAAGATAAATCCCTAGAGCGACATTTATTTGGGTTAACCTTTAAAAACCCTGTTGGATTAGCTGCTGGATTTGATAAAAATGCTGTGTTGTACAACGAATTGGCAAATTTCGGCTTCGGGTTTATTGAAATAGGCACTGTAACACCAAAAGGACAAGAAGGTAACCCTAAAAAAAGATTGTTTAGATTAAAGGCAGACCAAGGCATTATTAACCGAATGGGTTTTAATAATGAAGGATTAGAGGCGGCAATTACTCAGTTAAAGAAAAACAAAGGAAAAGTTATTATTGGTGGAAACATTGGAAAAAACACCAATACACTTCCAGAAGATTATACCAACGATTATTTAGAGTGTTTTAACGCACTGCATCCTTATGTGGATTATTTTGTGTTAAACGTAAGTTGCCCAAATGTTGGAAGTCATGCAAAACTCACAGATAAAGATTACCTAGAAGAATTAATTGGTGAGGTACAACAAGCTAACAATGGTTTTGAAACGCAAAAACCTATTTTATTAAAAATTGCTCCAGATTTAAACGCTATTCAACTAGATGAAATTATTGATTTGGTTGCTGAAACTAAAATTGATGGCGTGATAGCTTCTAATACGTCGGTTTCTAGAGAAAGTTTAAAAACTTCCGATGTAGTTTTGAATACTATTGGTAACGGAGGTTTAAGTGGACAGCCCATAAAGGATAAAAGTACTCAAGTGATTAAATACTTAGCGGAAAAGAGCAATAAATCATTTCCAATAATTGGTATAGGAGGCATTCATTCTGCAAAAGATGCGCTTGAAAAAATAGATGCTGGAGCCAATTTAGTTCAAGTGTATACAGGGTTTATTTATGAAGGTCCTAAACTTATAAAATCTATAAACAAAGCGATTTTAAAAAGTAAAAAGGACTCATAACGAGTCCTTTTTGTTTATTGTACTATAAATTTCTTTATGACTTTTGCATCTTCATGTTTTAAAATCAAGAAGTAAGTACCAGCGGTTAGTTTACCAACATCAATTTGATTATTGGTAAGTGTGCCATTCATAACTTTTTGACCAATCATATTGGCAACTTCATAAGTGATATTGTTTGAAAAGACCTTACTTTTTATGTTTAAAACATCTCCTAAAACTGGGTTTGGATAAATTTCAAAATTAGATAATGCGCTATCATTTACGTTTAATAAATTAGCATAAACTCTCATATCGTCTATGGCAATGTCTGCATCCCAGCCTGTCCCTCTAACAGCTCTAAAACGTATTTTTATTGTTTGTCCTTGATAAGCCGAAAGGTTAACGGTTTGTTTTATATAGTCATCAACTTGTGAGGTTTGTTGTTGCCCAACAATAGCTGGAATCACATCCAAAACATAACCAGAACCTGTTTCAATATCTACGTGTAATTCGCCAGTATTTGCCCCATACATGTGATAGGCAAATTCTAATTCGGCATTTGTAGAGCTTATATTAATACAAGGTGAAATATATTCAGCAACATCACCTGGATTTGAGCCAGAAGCTTCTGCATAAATAAAAGTACCTGAACCAGTTCCTGTTGTATTATCGGCTATTGGACCTGTATTAGACGAAGGAGTTCCGCCATTTGTAGCAATCCAGTTATAACCATTGCCATTAACATCATTAGCTGTCCAACCATCGTTATTTGCAATATCAAAATTTTCAAAATCTTCTTCTAATGGCGTCGTTTTTTGAGTTCCAACTTTTATATATTCAAAGAAAGTTTTGGTTACTGTATTTGTACCGTCTGATATTCTTAAAGTAACATCATAAATTCCTGTTGTGAAATTATGGGACGGATTTTGAGTGGTATAATCTATTGTATTATCGCTATTAACATCCCATTGCCATGTTGTTGCACCACTACTATTATCGGTAAAGTTAACAGTTAAGTTAGTACTACAATCCTCTAAAACATTTGCTGAAAAATCAACATTGAGTGATGGACAAGAAAAATAGTTTCTCACACTTCTAAAAGTAGCATATATTCTAGCATACTGTTCGGTAGAAAATAGTGTTCTACACTGCTTTCTAGAATATGACATGATGTTATTTGGGTCTGGAACAAAAGTATCTCCATTAGCATCTGTTAAAACACCAGTATAAATACAACTTGAATTTACATTACTAGAGCCTAATTTTGGATCTGCTGGTGTGTCACATATTTCATCACCATCGGTATCACAGTTTGAGCCATCTACCAACTCGGTAGTGAGCGTTGTATTAGATGGACCATGTGTATGTCTTAAAGAAAAGAAATGCCCTACCTCATGAGGCAAAGTACTACCATTTGTTGCACAACTGTTTGCCATTAGTATAACATCGGCACCTCCTGGGTAATAGGCGTAACCACAAAGGCTGCTTCCTGTGCTACTCTCAACACTGTCTGTAAAATAAATATTTATTAAACCATTAACATTATTGGCTGATGTTAATGCAGTTTCATCATCAGATGATTTGAAATCGTAAAAATTATCATCATCTATATAATTTATACCATCACATAAGAAGAATTCCATAAATGCATTGGCATAAAAAGCATTCATATTAGCCATAGCTGCATTCAAATCGCTTACCGACAAACCTCCAGTACCATCACTTTTTCTAATAATATGTGCTTTAATAGGAACAGAATTTACAATAGAAGCCCTAGATTGAGCCGAAGCCAATTCATAAAATTCTTTCTCGAATTTTTTAATTGTTGGTTTTGTATTTTCCCAATACTGTTGAGATTCTGGTGTTGTAACTGTTCCACATTCACTTTCAACAACATTTTGGGCATATAAGCCAAAAGTTAATAAGAAGAAAAAGATGCTTAAATTAAAGGTTGAGGTAGTTTTTTTCATAATCAATAGCAAACATTTCTATAAATGTAAAATAATTGAAAATATGTACCTTATATAAACGTTTAAGCGTTCCTTTTTATCGGTTATTTAACGATTACTTTTTTTGTGGATGTATGTCCTTCTTCTGATACTAATTTTAAAAAATAGATACCTGCACTTAAATTATGTAGCTCAATGGGTGTGTTTATTAATCTTGCACTTATTTTTGTTTTTTTAACGATGTTGCCATAAGCATCGTAAACATTTAAACTCTTAATTAAGTTTTGAGATAAATTGTTTATAGTAAAGTAACCTTTGTTTGGGTTTGGAAAAATTTTAATACTGTTATTAAAAGTAGTATCCTCATCACTTAAAACAACGGATTTTAATGTTATGGAAAGCGTACCGATTTTTTGGTCGTTAAAGGGACCAACATTTACAAGACTGGTTATAGTACCGCCAGTATTATTACTATCTGGAGATGTATAACTAGTACCGTTGTCTGTTCCAGCATCATAAGGAAATAAATCAATATTAATTGAAGTATTCCAGTCGCCACCTGCTCTTAAATCTATGCTGTTTACTGCTATCATCCAATCAGGACTCGGTGCAATCATTGATACCAATGTTAGCAAAGGAAAGTTTTCATAAACTTCTAAATCATTTATAGTAATAGTTCCAGTTGCAGACCCTAAAGAGCTTCCATCAATATATTGTTGTGTATCTGTGGGTATTGTTGGATTTACTTCATTGTCTCTAAAAATACTGTTCACGCCTTGTTCTGCAATTCTTTCAATTCCAACACTTGCCGTTTGTCCCATTTCTAAAAAGGTTACATTGCTATTGTGATTAGCACCAACCAACTTTGACCAATGCGGACCTGGAGGCAATGTTCCATGGTCTGTAGAATTCCAAACGCTAGTAAAAACGATATCGTAAGTCGCTATTGACTGACTAAACGCTTGAGTTGTACAAATAATAAATAATAAAATGAGATTTTGCTTTTGGAGTGGAGTAATTTTTTTCATAGTTAAAGTTGTTTATCCCTTAGTTGAATATTATGGCTTAACCTTACTCCATTATGAATAATATCATTAACAAATTTTAAAAATAGTAGTACTTTTACTGTTGTATTAAAACAGATGACTAAGCAAATTAAAATTATTGAATGCCCACGTGATGCCATGCAAGGCATTAAGGCTTTTATCCCAACCGATAAAAAGGTACAGTACATACAGTCGCTATTACGTGTTGGCTTTGATACCATTGATTTTGGAAGCTTTGTGTCGCCAAAAGCCATTCCGCAAATGGTCGATACTGCTGAGGTATTATCACAGTTGGATTTGTCAACGACAAAAAGCAAGCTGTTGGCTATTGTTGCCAATACAAGAGGCGCCAATGACGCCTCACAATATCCTGAAATACAGTATTTAGGATATCCTTTTTCAATTTCTGAAAATTTTCAAATGCGAAATACGCATAAAACTATTGCGCAATCTGTCGTGACACTTCAAGAAATATTAGATATTGCTGCCAAAACAAATAAACAAGTCGTTGCCTATTTATCCATGGGTTTTGGAAACCCTTATGGCGACCCTTGGAATGTTGATATAGTAGGAGAGTGGACAGAGCGATTGAGCAACATGGGCGTTAAAATATTGTCTCTAAGTGACACTATAGGAAGTTCCAATCCCGAAAATATTTCGTACTTGTTTTCGAATTTAATCCCCAATTATCCTGATATAGAATTTGGCGCACATTTGCACACCACACCATCTACTTGGTTCGAAAAAGTGAATGCAGCATATTTAGCTGGATGTACTCGTTTTGATGGTGCTATACAAGGATTTGGCGGTTGTCCAATGGCAAAAGATGAGCTTACAGGCAATATGCCAACCGAGAAATTATTATCCTATTTTACGTCTCAAAAACTTAATAATTTGAATGCATTGAGTTTTGAAAGTGCTTATAATGAGGCGACTAAAATCTTCACAAAATATCATTAAAAAAATTATTTAAAATTAATCTAAATAACATTTGTTTTTTTAGTTTTCAATGCTACTTTTGCACTTGAATTTAACAACTATTTATAATAAGTCTAAATAAAAACAAATGAAAAAAGCTATCTTATCAATGGCAATTTTAGTATCTGGTTTTGGATACGCACAAACTGTTAGTCAAAATACTAACACGACTAATAATCAACAACAAAATGCAGCGCAAAACATCTTAAACGGTAATGGCTCTCAAGGAATTACCGTTGGTGGTTATGCTCAAATAGATTATAACCAACCTGAAGGTGCAAACGGAAAAATGGATGTGCACAGATTGGTCATGTTATTGGGTTACAAGTTTAGTGATAAAGTGCAATTTGTTACGGAAATTGAATACGAGCACGTTAAAGAAGTGTATGTTGAACAAGCATTTTTAAACTATAACGTAAATGATAATTTTAATGTACGTGGTGGTTTAATGTTGGTGCCAATGGGCATTGTTAACGAATACCACGAACCAACAACCTTTAATGGTGTAGAACGACCAAGTATGGACAAAAGTATTGTGCCAACCACTTGGAGGGAAATGGGAGTTGGTATTACAGGAAAATTTGATGATGCTAATTTGCGATATCAAGCTTATGTTTTTAACGGATTTGCATCAGTAAACGGAACAAAAGTATTAGGTGGAAAAAACGGCTTACGAAACGGTCGTCAAAAAGGAGCTGAATCGACAATCAATACACCAAATTTTTCTGCTAAGTTGGATTATTATGGCATTCAAGGATTGCGTTTAGGATTGTCAGGTTATGTTGGTAGAACCCAAGCTACCGATGATGTTCAGGAACTCAATGGTGCCGATGTTGGAGTGTCTATGGTTGGCTTGGATGCACGTTATATTAATAAACGTTTCACTGCAAGAGGGCAATACATTCACGCGTTGATTAAAGATGCTGATGCTTACAACAATTTATATACAACAAATTTAGGGTCTGAGCTTAAAGGTTGGTATGCTGAAGCGGCTTACAACCTATTACCATTAACTAACGAACAAAAGTTAGATGCTTTTGTGAGATATGAACAATACGATACACATGCGGCTACTGCTGATGCAAACATAGCACGTAATTTAAGTTATAACAGAAACGAATGGACAACAGGGTTAAGCTACCACGTAGCTTCAGGAGCAGTAGTAAAAGTCGATTATCAAATTTTTGATAACGCAGTAGAAGGAAATGATGCCAAAGGTCAATTAAACATTGGGTTTGGTGTCTGGTTTTAGTAATTTAATTGGTTAGTTTTTATCAAATAGTTAGGGCAATGTTTTGCCTTAGCTATTTGGTGTTTTAAGTAAATACATTCAATAATGAATTTTAAATATGTAATAGTTGCGTTTTTTGGTGTGGTTTTAGTCGCTTCAAATCTTCCTAAGAACATTAAAAAGAAGGTAGATAAAGAGATTAAGGCGACATATAATGTGGAAACTCATAAGTTAAATGCTTTGACGTTTGATGCAAGTATTACTAATACATTACCTAGTAAATTTGAGGAGGATAATCTGTTTCAAATTATTAAAAATGATGAGGTGATAGGTTATGCTTACATCTCAAAAGCACCAAGTAAAACTGATGAGTTTGACTATTTGGTGTTGTTTGATAAAGATTTCATTATCAAAAAATCGAAAGTTTTAATTTATAGAGAGGATTACGGCAGTGAAATAGGCAGTAAACGTTGGCTCAAACAACTCGTTGGTAAAACGAAAGAGGATACGCTTACTTATGGCGATAATATTGCGGCTATTTCTGGTGCTACCATTTCGGTTAAATCTATGACTAATGCTATTAATGATTTATTGAAATCCATTAAAATCCTTCACCAAAAAGATTTCTTATAATGCAGCTAAACGGATTACTATACACACTTCCCAAAGAATTAAAACTATTAATTGGCGCATTTATCATCGTGTTGAGCGTTGGTTTTTATACAGGGTTATTGTTTGTTGGTGAGACATCATCTACAAACCCTAATGGCATTAAAGAGCAGTATTTAGGTAATGAAAGTGATGAAGAAGCTATAGTAATGAAATTCAAAAAAAGCGAAAAAGAAATGCTTACGTTGGTGCATAATCATATACTGTCAATGTCCATTATTTTCTTTTTGTTAGGCGGTATTTTAAGTATGGCAAAACTCAATAAAAAACTAAAGTTGTTTTTAATTGTTGAACCATTTATATCTGTTATATTAACGTTTGGAGGGCTGTATTTACTTTGGAAAGATGTTTTGTGGATGACAAACATCGTCATGTTTTCAGGTGTATTGATGACACTCACGTTTACAGCAGCTGTAGCAATTATATTGTATCAGTTATTAAAGCGAAATAGTATCAAGGAATAGAGTAATTTCATTTTAATTAAAAAGAAGAATGAGTATCTTTATGCTAGAAAAATTTAAGACATGAATCAAACAATAGAACAATTATTAAACGACCAAGTAAAATTCGAAGCAAAAGCCTCAATGCAATATCTCGCTATGGCATCTTGGGCTGATGCAAAAGGCTATAATGGTGTGGCAGATTTTTTTTATGCACAATCGGAAGAAGAGCGTGTGCACATGATTAAATTGGTGAAATTCATTAACGAACGAAGCGGAAATGCCATAGTGCCAAATCTTGAAAAACCAAAAGGCGATTATGCGTCTTTAAACGAATTGTTTGAATTATTTCTAGAAAGCGAAATGTTTGTCACGCAACAAATCAATCATATTATTTTTGAATGCTTACAGCACAAAGATTACAACGTACATAATTTTATGCAATGGTATGTGACCGAACAGCTAGAAGAGGAAGCAGTCGCGAGAACGCTACTGGATAAATTAAATATTATTGGTGACGATAAATCTGGCCATTATCTATTCGATAGAGATATAAACACCATTGCCGAAGCCAACCAAAATCCAGAGTAGCATTTATGCCTAATTCAAGTAATTTTTCATCACCTTTAATAATTATGACGCCATGTATTGTAAATGCATGTGGCAATGTGAAGAAAAAATGCTGTAAAAAATTCAAGAAAAAAGGCAAGACTAATTGTAAACGTTGTCCAAATCGTTAGTAATTTAAGAGTTGATGCTATTGTAATATTTTTAGCACATTTTCTTTTTTGTCGTTGTAATAAGTATTAATTTTAGTAAAAATAAACTTATGAGACTACTTATTTCTTCCTGCTTAATATTATTACTTTTAACGTCTTGTGGTTCTAGAAACCCAAAAATTTTAAGTACAAGTACTAATCCTACTACATCATCAGTAGACCATATGCCATTTTTTGACATCACTGAGTATTCCTCTAACGAAGATTATGGACTTGATGGAAAATACCCTGTAAAAGTTGGTGAAAGAAGTGCTGAATATCAAAGAAGGTATTTAGCATCCCTTGCTGGACCAAATGGTGAAACATTACAATTTCATAGAAGAGGTAGTTGTTGTGGTTACAAAAGTGAAAACGGATTAATGGGAACTGCTTTGGTCGATGTTTATGAAGTAACTTATGAAGGTTTAAAAAAACCTATTCTAGTCTATATAAGTTTTTACGATTACGAAAAGTTGTATATTCCTAAGGGCTTTACCAAGCGAGGAAAATAATAACAATATAATTGCACTAGCTTATTGTGTAATAAGTTAAATAAAAACCGTAAATTTGCACGCAATTAAAAGCTAAAGCAATGGTTGCACATCAAAATAAAATTGTTGGAGAAGGTCTTACTTACGACGACGTACTCTTAGTTCCAGCATATTCCGAAATTTTACCACGAGAAGTCAGTATTCAATCAAAATTTACTAGAAACATTTCTATAAATGTGCCTATTATTTCGGCAGCTATGGATACTGTTACCGAAAGTCGAATGGCAATTGCCATGGCTCGTGAAGGTGGTATTGGTGTGCTACATAAAAACATGACCATTGAACAACAAGCAGCTAAAGTCCGTAAAGTAAAACGTGCCGAAAGTGGTATGATTATCGACCCAGTAACCTTGCCATTAACTGCAAAAGTTCTGGATGCAAAGCAATATATGAGCGAATACAGTATTGGCGGAATTCCTATTGTGGATGATGAAGGTACTCTAAAAGGCATTGTAACCAATCGTGATTTGCGTTTTGAGCATGATAACGACCGACCAATTGTTGAGGTCATGACTGGTGAGAATTTAGTAACAGCAGCAGTAGGCACGTCGCTAAAAGATGCTGAAACCATTCTTCAAGAAAATAAAATTGAAAAGCTTTTAATTGTTGACGATAATTATAAACTAGCAGGTTTAATCACTTTTAGGGATATCACGAAAGTGACTCAAAAACCTATTGCCAATAAAGATACTTATGGTCGTTTGCGTGTTGCTGCAGCCATTGGCGTGACAGGTGATGCAGTTGATAGAGCTGCGGCTTTGGTAAAAGCAGGCGTTGATGCCGTGATTATCGATACGGCTCATGGACACACCAAAGGTGTGGTAAATGTGCTAAAAGATGTCAAAGCAAGCTTCCCAAAACTGGACGTCATTGTTGGTAATATTGCCACAGCCGAAGCAGCTAAATATTTAGCAGATGCTGGCGCAGATGCTGTAAAAGTTGGTATTGGTCCTGGTTCTATTTGTACAACAAGAGTTGTTGCAGGTGTTGGGTTTCCTCAATTTTCTGCGGTATTGGAAGTCTCTGCTGCATTAAAGGGTAGTGGTGTTCCTGTGATTGCCGATGGAGGCATTCGTTATACTGGAGATATTCCAAAAGCCATTGCAGCAGGCGCCGATTGTGTGATGTTAGGATCGTTGTTAGCAGGAACCAAAGAATCTCCAGGTGAGACGATTATTTACGAAGGTAGAAAGTTTAAGTCTTACCGAGGCATGGGTTCTGTGGAAGCCATGAAACAAGGAAGTAAAGACCGTTATTTCCAAGACGTGGAGGATGATATTAAAAAACTTGTACCAGAAGGCATTGTTGGACGTGTGCCATATAAAGGGGAGTTGTACGAAAGTATTCACCAGTTTGTTGGTGGTTTACGTGCAGGAATGGGCTATTGTGGTGCAAAAGATATCGAAACGTTAAAAGCTACAGGTAAGTTTGTGAAAATTACAGCGTCTGGTATTGGCGAAAGTCATCCTCATAATGTCACGATTACTAAGGAAGCTCCTAATTATTCTAGATAGGTTTTTAAGAATATAATGCTTACCTTATATATCCTCTATTTCTGTTTCTAATAATTTTAAAACAGATAACATTTTTTCATTAAGCCTAAATAGGTTTGTTGCGTAAAAGTATTTCTGTTCAGTCATATTTGATAAATCTAAAAAGATTTTATCATCTTTTGATTTTTTTAAATCAGAATAACTCCAATGTTTTTTTTGGTATGGATAAGCCATAATGATTTTGCTTTCAAAATTTTTAATTACTTCATAAGAACTAGCAATTCTCAGGTTTTCTTCATCGTAAATCTCTTGGATAAGTTGAAAGGTTCTTCGGTTTTTAATGTATCCCGACTTTCCATCAGAAATTAAGGAATTATAAGTGCCTCGTCTAGGTCTGTAAGAAAGACTTCTGTAAAAAAGTGATTTAACATTTAAAGTGTCTGGTGGCTTAAAAAAACTAATATGCTTTTTTATTTCATGAAACTCCTCCGTAAAAATATTTTCAATACTTGAGATTAGGCTAATATCTTTAATTTGCAAGTTGAGAATTATGTCAATTTGTTCTAAATCTTTTTTGATATCATTAGTTATTCCTTTCAAATAGTCTTGAGATATTTTACTATCCTTTCTGCTTTCATTCCAATTATTAATGCTTAAAGCAATAAGAATACCTATTACTACAAGTATAATTTCACCAATTGCATACTTGAAATACTTTCCAGTTTTATTTTCCATCAGTAAGTTTTGTCTAATTTTTCTAAAAAATTTTATCATTGGATACTATTTGGCTTTATATTGCTATGCTTTTTGTTATTTTATTTGTTCTGATATTGTAATAAGAACTTCTTCAATGTGATTTTTTAAAGTAATGGACTCTTTATTTCCAAAAGTATTAATACCTACTGTCCAAGCTAAGTGAGATTCAAGCTTTGGGTCATCCAATAATTTTACAAATTTTTCAGAGTCAATAGATTTTTTAAAAGTAGTAGTCTCAATATCATCATTTGTCAATGTCATTAAGCTCATAGAACCACTTTTATAATTCATTTCAAACATATCTCGAGCTAAATTATGTTCATATATTAATGGTCTATAATAATTATCAAGGCACTTTAGCCATTGAACTTCAGATTCATCAAGTTGAAGTGCGTTGCTCTCCCAATTCGTTAGTAAGGTTTTTAACTTGGTGTTTTGGATTAGTGATAATTTATCACCTACTGTGAGGTTATTTCTAATAGGGTCAAAAGTTGGATTCATACGTGTAAAACTCAAGTAATGACCAATGCTATCGTTAACTAGCAAAGTATTATCATCAATCATGTTTAGGAGTTTATGAGCAGAAGTTATCATTATTTCCCTCATTTCGATTTTTTGATTTAATTGTGAGAGATTTGATTCGAATTCCTGTTTTAATTGAAATAACAAAACTTGCTCATTGTTTCTTGCCTTTCGCTCTTCATTCCAATTATTAATACTTAAGGCTATTAAAATTCCAATTACAACAAGTATAATTTCTCCAATGGCGTATTTAAAATACTTTCCAGTATTTCCTTCTGAAAGCAGATTTTGTCTTATTCTTCTAAAGAATTTTATCATAACTGTTCCTTTTTTATGGTTGCAAGAGTAAATTCAATTCTGGATTTTAATTCTTCTAACCATAGTTTTTCTACCATGAACTTTGTGTAATATCCATGAAGTAGTTTATAAGTTTGTGGTTCTTTTAGATATTTAACTAATGCTTCATCACCTATAATAAACTCTGGATGTGTAGCAAGGTTGGTTTTTGGATAGGTTATATTATGAAAATTCTCTAATGAATTAAATTTAATGACTAATTCTGCCCAGTCTTCATTAAAAAATGAGTTCGTGGTATTTATAAATCCAAGGTAATTAGTTATTGATGTCTCGTAATCTGCAAATGCAGTTGTAATGTCCTCGGATAGTAAACTGAATTTACCTGATGATTTCGCACTGCTCAATCTAGAGTTATTAAGAATTGCTACTTCAATAACGAGTGCACTTGAAACATAGGCTCTTAAGCTATCCATTGGTTTATTAGTATTTGAATTAGCAGAAAAATTTAAGACTTCTATCAGTTTTTTAGTGGTATCTATTATAAGATTAATTCTTCCATTAAATTGGTCTAAATTTTCACTGAGTTCTTGTTTAAGATTGGTAATTAATGTTAACCTTTCTTTGTCTTGTTGATGTTCTATATTTATATTGTTAATCCAAAGCGCAATCAAGATTCCAATAACCACAAGTACAATTTCTCCAATGGCGTATTTAAAGTACTTTCCTGTTTTGTTTTCACTCATAAGGTTGTAGCGTATTTTTCTAAAGAATTTTATCATAATTAATTACTAGCTTCATTTGCTTTTAAAACTCTTAAGAAATTACTGCCTAGAATTTTATTGATATCAGTTTCATTGTAACCTCTTTCTATTAAAGCTTTTGTAATTAAAGGATAGGTAGTAACATCATCTAGTTGTTGAGGTGTTAGATTGATGCCATCAAAATCAGACCCTAAACCAACATAATCAATACCAACCAAATCAACTATATAATCTATATGGTCAATGAGCATAGATAGAGGTGGTCTCATCGCTTCTGTTTCTGAGGCATATTTTTTATACAGATAATCTAATGTGTACCAATCATCCATACCAGTATTCATAAGTGAGTCAGCTTCTTTTGCATGTTTTTCTATAAATGCCATTTCTTTATCGTTAAAACTGCTATCAATAAATCCTGGATGAAAATTTACCATAATCACGCCTTCGTTTTTAGCGATTGCTTTTATTTGCTCATCTTTTAAGTTTCTTCGACTCGCCACAAGACTGTACACCGAACTATGTGAAGCGATAATTGGTTTAGTAGTATTCTCAATGACATCTCTAAATGTTTTTTCACCAACATGACTCACGTCTACCATCATTCCTAATTCGTTCATGCGTTTTACAACTTGTTTTCCAAAATCGGTTAGTCCTTTTTGTTCTAAATCTGGATTTGTTGTTTCATCGGCTGCACTTGTCGCCCAAGAAGGTGCTACATTATGTGTTAAGGTTAAATATCGTGCACCACGATTGTAGAGTGCTTCTAGTTTGTTGAGGTCATCTTCAATCATATGACCACCTTCTACACCAAACATGGCTGCAATTTTATTGTCGTTTACGGTAGCCATCATTTCTTTATAATTTGCCACCTTAGCAATTTTATCTGGGTTTCTAGATACGATTGCGTCTAAACTATCCATTTCTCTGTTGGCATAGTCATAAGCATTATCAACTCCACCATCACAATACACCGAAAACATTTGAACATCAAGCCCACCTTTTTTCCAACGAGCTAAGTCGCTGTGTGTTTGTCCAGTTAAATCTTGGTCGAAAACAATACCATTGTCAACAGCTTTCATAAGGATATCATTGTGAGTATCAACCACAACAGCCTCAAAGTGAATGTCTTTGTAGTCTTTATTTTTAGATTCCTTTTCTGGCGCAGGTTTACAGGATGCAATAACAATACATAATAGAATTAATTTTTTCATATTCTTGAATTAGTGTTTTTTAAATGAAGTTTATCCAGCAATCGTTTCTAAAGCATCCACCAAATAATCAATATCCTTTTTGGTAATAAATATGGCAAACGAAATACGAACTCCATTCAAACCATAAGTACTCATTGGTCGTGTATCTATACCATAATCATTGCTTAATTTATTTTTTACATCTCCTACATCTTTTCCAACTACTTCCAATGTTTGTATAGCACAGGATAGTCCATCATGTCCTGGTGTTTTTAATTTAAATTTTGGGTTGTCTTTTACTTTGTTCCTAAAGTAATGTTTCAACTCATAAGAACGCTTTGAAATTTTTTCCTTCCCAATACCATTAATAAAATCTACCGCACTACCAAAGCCTAATAATTCAGGTAAGTTCCTTGTGTTGTAATTTTCTAAACGCCTTATGCTTTTATCTGTATGTCCATTAGCAACTATTAAGGGTTTTAAATGATGTTGACTTTCCTTTTTAGCATAAAACATGGCAATTCCTTTTGGTGCAAACAACCATTTATGAGCACTTACTGTATAAAAGTCGCATCCTAAATCTTTTAAGTCTATGTCAAACATACCAGCAGCTTGTGCGCCATCAACAGCTACCAGAATTCCTTTTTTATGAGCCATTTCTGAGACTTCTTTTACTGGAAGCACCATACCATTAGTATTCACACTATGGCACATGGATATGATTTTTGTTCGAGGCGTAATAGCATCTTCATACACTTTTACAATGTCTTCAACTTTTTCTGGAAGTATTGGAATTATTGGACGTACTAGTTTAATACCTCGTTCTTCTTGCCAAACGGTAAAAGGAATCACACTACTTTTATGTTCGTGGTCTATTAAGATAATTTCGTCACCTTCTTTTAAATTAAAGCTTCTGGCGATGAGGTTCATACCTTCGGTCGTGTTGTGTGTTAAGGCAATTTCTTCTTTATCCACAGAGAATAAATCAGCTACTTTTTGTCGCACTTCTTCTTTTTCATCATGCCATCCTCCCCACATATATTTTGAAGGAAAGGCATCCAAGGTTGCCCTAAATTCATTGGTGGCTTTTTGTACAGCCATTGGACAGGAGCCTAACGACCCATTATTAAAATATCGCAAATTGGGTGCAAACTTAAACTGCGCTTTAATATTTTCCCAAAAGGCTTCGCTTTCATCATTTTTGTCTAAAAGTCCTATTGAGAAATCAATGTCACTTGGTTTATACGAGGAAAGTAAAACAGTTCCTGCAACTCCAGTAAAAAGTTGCTTTACGAAGTTTCTGCGATATAAGTTTTTCATAATTGATGTTTTAGTTGGATGCTACTTTCTTTGGTTTTATTTCTTCAAAAAAGAAATCGTCATTTGGTACATCAAAGTCGAAGCCTATGACTTTTAAATTGTTATCTGTATTAATTTTTATAGTACCAAAACTGAACCATGCATGCGGATGGTCCCAATTGATTTTCCAGACATCGTAATGCCAATGCGTTAAGGTAGCAGATAATAATGGCGAATGTGAAAATTGCAGTTTCAACTCGTTGTTTTTTTCTACAATGCTTATTTTTCCATAGATATCAGCGTAATATTCTCCAGTAAAATCTTTTGGTTGTACCGTTGGTTTGGTGTTTAATTTGCGGCTGTTGATTCTATCAGTAATACGTGTGTCGTTTTTGGCATTTCTATTGGTGTTGTTTAAGTAATCTGCTGACCAATCTTTATTGTTTTCAACACCTAAAAACTTATCCAGGGCGTAGTAAGTAGCAGCCATTATTGGACTTTTTGGTCCATTGGTTAATACCACAACGCCTAGGTTTTCGTCAGGAATAAGCGTTACTGCTGTAATCATCCCATCGTAACCTCCAGTGTGCCCAACTTTCATGCGACCTTGATAATCGCTCAAGCCCCAACCTAAACCATAGGAATTGAAATGCTGATTGAAGTTGTTTTTTCTTGTATGGTCTACATAATGGTTGTTGTGAGGTGTCCAAACCAAATTTCTTGTGGTTTTTGATAGTAAAGTATCTTTTTCATGGATGCCATTGTTCAAATTGAAAATCATCCATTTTGCAATATCAGATACGCTAGAAATAAGTCCTCCTGTAGCTGCAACATTGTCCCATTTTGCCCAAGGAATAGGATAATTCTTGTCATCTTTTCTAGCATGTGGAGTAGCGTAATTTCCTTTCTTTTCCAAATCATATACTGAGTAAATAGTACGATTCATACCCAACGGATTGAGAATACGCTCTTGAACATTTTCTCCCCAACTTTTGCCAGTCACTTTTTCAATAATTTCACCTGCGGTGATAAACATTAGGTTTGAATACCCATAGCCTGCTCTAAAATCGTACGCTTGTGGTACATATTTGATACGTTTGATGATATCTTCAGCAGGAAGGTCCGATTTATACCAAATATTATCACCACTAAAAGTTCCTAAACCTACACGATGACTTAATAAATCCCGAATGGTCACATTGTTACTCACCCAAGTATCATACACCTCAAAATATGGTAAATGTTTTTTTACTTTATCATTCCAGTTGAGCTTGCCTTCTTGTACCAACATACCAATCATAGCTGAGGTAAATGCTTTAGAATTTGATGCAATGGCATATAATGTATGTTCGTTTGGTTTTTGGTTGGAGCCAACTTCCATGGTGCCATAATTTCCAGTAAAAATGAGTTCACCATCTTTTACAATACCAATGGTAGTACTTGGAATATCCCAATCTTTTACCATGTTTTCGTAATAGGTATCGAGAGCTTTTAAATCAACTTTTGTTTGTTGTGCTTGAATTGCAGAAGTAATAAAAATACCAATTGCAATGAGGGAAAGAATACGTTTCATTAATTATTTAGTTATAGTTTTTATTTTAATTTCAATGGATTAATTATCTTCAATGGCATGACCTTCTTCACGGTATAAATCTACTTTGCCATCTAAAAGTACTGCAATTACGGTAACATCTTCATCTTGTACGTGGTCTGGTACATCAATGTACAGCAAACCAGGAACATTACTCCAATACTGTTTACCAACAACTTTATGTTCTAGTTTTGTGCCATTGCCAACGACCCAAATTCGGTTGACTTTATTTTTTAATCCTTTTATTAGCAGCGAGCCATTTGGGTTATTGTCAACATATAAGTACAAGATATTCCCTTCTTTGTTTAAGGCAGTGTAACCATTAAAATGCCCATAAGGAATTCCTGCACGAGTCCCATAAATGGCAGTTTTGTGTTTGTTGGTCCAACGACCTAAATCCTTTAGGGTTTTTACTTGTTCTTCGGGAATGGTACCATCAGGTTTTGGTGCGATATCTAATAATAAATTTCCGCCCAAACTAATACAATCTACCAAAATCCTGATAATTTGATTGGAAGTTTTGTAAGCCGTATCGTTAGGTTGAAATCCCCAAGAATTATTCATGGTCATACATAATTCCCAAAACTCACTTTTAGGTTTTGCAACAGGAACACCTTGTTCTGGTGTGGCATAATCACCATAACCTTGCAATCTCGAATTAATTATGGTGCTTGGTGTTTTACTAAGAAGCAAGCTTCTAATGTCTTTAGCTTTCCATTTTTCGGCACTTTGTTCCCAATCACCATCAAACCAATATAAATCTGGGTTGAATTGAGTGAGTTCTTCTAACTGACCAAAATTAAACTTTGTAAACCGCTCCCATTTTATGCTATCGTTTTCATAGCGTTTTTTATCTCTGGTGAAATTTGGATAATCCTCGTGAGACCAATCTAATAAGGAATAATAAAGCCCTAATTTAAGTCCTTCGTTTCTAACAGCATCAGCAAAAGGTTTTATAAGGTCTCGTTTAGCTTTGGTTTTTTTAACGACGTTTAAATCGCCATATTTGGAATTCCACAAAGCCACACCATCGTGATGTTTGGTGGTAATTACTGTATATTTTGCGCCACTTTCTTTAATGAGTTTTGCCCAATGTTCAGGATTGTATTTTTTGGCAGTAAATCCTTTTAATTGCTTCATGTATTCGGTATATGGAATATAACCATTGTAGAAAGACCACGACTCGTCTATACCATTGACGCTATAAATTCCCCAATGAATAAAAATACCCAGTTTGGCATCTTTAAACCAAGCTAATCGTTCTTCTTTTGGAATTTCGGGAGTTTGAGAATAACTTAAAATTGAAAAGTTTATGCATACTATTAATGCAAATACTTTTATGTGTGAATAGTTCATATTATGAATTAGCGTGTTAATCTTCAGCAACAGATGTCCCTTTTTCTACAAAATTTTTAAAATCAACCATATATTTTTTCGATTGTTTTTTAAAAGCTCCAGGCATTAAAAACGTCATGGCTCTCATCATAAACCCAGAGGGCTGAAACTCGCAATTAGACATCCATTTTGTATACCCTTCTGGTGTTTCTTCAAAGTGATTCTCTTGAACATTATGCATGCCTTTTGTGCTATAAGTGGCAAAAAATTCTTCAGGGAAGTTATTTTTTGTAATGGTTTCAATTAGTGCCATTTCTCTTTTACCCATTTTATAATTCAGCTGCATTTTTGCACCAACTTGCCCTGGAGTACCAGAAATATGCTCGCTAGACACAAGACCCTTTTGCCAATGCTTCATATTATCTACATTGTCCATTTTTTTAACAACTTCGTCTCGGGGCTTTTCAATGGTAACTTCTACAGAATATTTCATATATAATTATTGTTTATGTTTTAAAGATAGTCACATTTTCTATAAATAAAAATAATATGCTTGTGGCGTACTAATCCAAGTTGCGTATCGTTAAGGTATTACTTGTGTAATCTTTTAAATATATTATTTTTGCTACAATTCAATAAAAGCCCATATCTTATGAAATCATACATCATTTCAGCATGTGTTATTTTATTCTCAACTCTTTTTTGCACAGCGCAAAATAAAGACAATGACGTTCTATTTACGGTTGCAGACGAACCTGTTTTAGCGTCGGAATTTGTTCGAGTTTACAATAAAAACTTAAACTTGGTTCAAGATGAATCTCAAAAAGACGTTGACCAATATCTCTCATTATTTGTTAATTATAAATTGAAACTTGCCGAAGCGAAAGCTCTCGATTTTCATAAAAAACCTACCTACCTTCGTGAATTGGAAGGCTATAAAAAGCAGTTGACAAAAAACTACATGGTAGATAGTGAAGTAACTGATGCTCTTGTAAAAGAGGCTTACGAGCGACTTTTGTACGACATCAATGCGAAGCATATTTTAATTAGGCTAGACCCTTCAAGAAAAGACACATTAGAGGTTTACAATAGATTATTAAAATTGAGAGAGCGTTTTAAAACCGAAGATTATAATGACCTAAAAAAAGAGCTACATAATGGCAATACCATTTTGGTAGAAGATTTAGGCTATTTTTCGGCATTTAAAATGGTGTACGATTTTGAAACTGAAGCCTACAATACCAAAGTTGGAGACGTATCCATGCCTTTTAGAACACAATTTGGCTACCATATTGTAAAAGTGTTTGACAAACGACAATCTAGAGGCGAGATTACCGCTGGACATATTATGATTGCTAAAAATCAAAAAGATACTGCCGAAAATCCTGAAACTAGAATACATGAAATTTACAAACTTATAGAGCAAGGTCAAGAATTTGAATCGTTGGCAAAACAGTTTTCACAGGATAAAAGTTCTGCTAGCAAAGGTGGAAAGTTAGCACCTTTTACGAGCGGTCAATTAAGCTCTATTGTTTTTGAAGATGTCGCTTTTAGCTTAACAGAAGACAACGCTATCTCAAAACCTTTTGAAACCGAATATGGTTGGCATATCGTAAAAAGATACAGCATTAAAACCATTGGGAGTTTTGAGGATATGCAATACGAGCTGGAAAATAAAGTAAGTAGGGATTCGCGCTCAAAGCTTATTACAACGTCTATGCAAGATAAATTGCGCAAGCAATACAATGTAAGCGGTAATAATCCATCAAGAGATTATTTTGTGTCTATTTTGAATGACGATTTTTACAATAGAAAATGGCAGCTTCCAAGTGATTTAGATAAGGCTAAAATCATTTTAAAGATAGGAAGCAAACAATGGAGCAATAAAGATTTTGCTAGCGCTTTAAGGTCTCATCAAAAAGGAAATACTAAAGGAAAGTCGTTTGAAAATATAGTAGATGAAGCTTACGAAGCATTTGTAAACAGGTGCGTATTGATTTACCATGAAGAAAACCTAGAAAACGTAAATCAAGAGTTTGCTCAAATTTTAAACGAGTATAGAGAAGGCTTGCTATTGTTTGATTTAATGGAAACAAAAATTTGGAATGCCACAAAAGAAGATACTTTAGGTCTCGAAACGTATTTTAATAAAAACAAGCACAATTACAAGTGGAACTCTAAGGTAGAAGCAACAGTTGCCTCAGCATCAAAAAAAGAAGATATTGAAGCGGTAAAAAGCATGCTTAAAAAAAATGAAACTGCCGAGAGCATTAAAGAAAAACTTAATACTAACAGCAAACAAAAAGTAATTTTCTCTTCTGGAACAATGGAAGCTGGTCACCAAGCATTACCAAATAATTTTGAGTTTAAAGAAGGCATGTCCAAAATTTATTCTCAAAACAATATGTTCTATGTTGTTAAGGTAAACAAACTAATTCCTGAATCTTTTAAAACACTAGAGGAAGCGCGAGGTATGGTTATGAACGACTACCAACAAGATGTAGAGAAAAACTGGGTAAACGGCTTGAAAAACAAATACAAGGTCACTATCAATCAAGAGGTTTTAAGTAAAATAAAATCGCAAATTTATAATTAATTGACTCTTAGAAAGTACATATCAATCTTATTAATTACAACAATAGTAGTTTCTTGTGATTTTTTTAAAACACCAGAAAGAGAAGACGTGGTTGCTAGAGTAAACGACTCTTATTTATATAAAACCGATATAGAAAACCTTATAACCGAAACCACTTCAAAAGAAGATAGCACCATACGAGTTAACAATTATATTAATCATTGGGCGACGCAGCAATTGTTAATGGATGGTGCGCGATTAAATTTATCGCAAGAAAAGCAAGAAGAATTTAATCAATTGGTAGAGCAATATAAAAACGACTTGTTTATAAAAGCCTATTTAGAAGCCCTTGTTAAACGAAGTATAGACACCACGGTTACCCAACAAGAAGCCCAAGATGTTTATAGCAGAAACCAAGAAACATTTAAATTAAATGAAGAGCTCATTAAATTTAGATATATAAATGTTAATGAGAATATTGCAAATATAGACGATATTGAAACGCGTTTTAAACGATTTAACCAAGAAGATAAAGAGGTGTTAGATTCAATTGCCATTCAGTTTAAATCCTACTCCTTAAACGATTCCATTTGGATTAGAGCAAACCAAGCATTGCTAAAAATTCCCGCTTTAAACGCAGAAAATAAAAAAGAACTGTTAAAAAAATCTAATTTCTTACAACTCAAAGACTCATTAGGTTTATATTTGATGCATACAAACGACGTGTTGTTACGTAACGAAAATGCACCCATTGAATTTGTAATGCCAACCATTAAGCAAATCGTTATAAACAAGCGTAAGTTGGAGTTTATAAAACAATTAGAAAGAGACATCACAAAAGATGCAATTAAAAACAAACAATTTGAAATTTTTAACTAAAGTGAAATATTTTGTACTAAGCATACTAATGCTATCGTCATTCTCAACAATGGCACAAGAGATTATTGAAGATAAGAAGGAGGAGAAAAAAGTTGAAAAAAATATAGACCCTTCAAAACGTATTAAACTAGATGGTGTAGCTGCTGTTATTGGTGACTATGTTGTCTTGGATTCCGATATTGATAAACGTATCGAGCAAGCAAGAGCTGCAGGTCAATCGTTGGAAGGTCAAACAAGATGTGAGATTTTCGGGTCTTTATTAGAAGAAAAACTATATATGCATCAATCTATTCAAGATAGTATAATTGTTGATGATGCCGAAGTTAGCTCGTATGTGGATCAGCAAATAAATGCTATGACTCAGCAAATAGGGGGTTTAGATAAGTTAATTGCTTTTTACAAGAAAGACTCTGAACAAGAGTTAAGAGACGAAATGTACACACTTAATAGAAACCAACGAATGGTGCAGTTAATGCAACAAAAAATAATGGAAGATATTGAGGTGACTCCAGAAGAAGTAAGGCAGTTTTACAATAGAGAGTTAAAAGAAGACCCACCACAATTTGGTACCGAATTAAAATTAGCACAAATAGTAGTCATACCAGAAACCAGTCCAGAGGAAGTACAAAAAGTTATCGATAGACTTAACGAATTCAAAACAGATGTGTTAGAAAACGGAGCAAGTTTTACCACAAAAGCGGTATTGTACTCTGAAGATGGAGGTTCAAAAAGTTCAGGAGGTAAATATACTTTAAATAGAAAGCGACCTCAAATGGTAAAAGAGTTTAGAGAGGTAGCTTTTTCATTAGAAGAAGGTGAGATTTCTGAGCCTTTTAAAACCGATTATGGTTATCATATCCTTCAGTTAGAAAAAATTAGAGGACAAGAATATGATATTAGACACATTTTATTAAAACCTAAGCTAACAAACGCCGATATCGCCAAAGCAAAAGAAGAAATGGAAAATGTTAGAGAGAAAATTATTTCTGGAGACATTTCGTTTGCCGATGCTGCTTTAGAGGTGAGTGATGAAGAAGAAACAAAATTTGAAGGAGGACAGTTAATTAATCCTGAAACTAACGATTATGTGTTTCCGTTAACAAAAATAGACCCAGAACTATATGTACAAGTTCAAGACTTAAAAAACAACGAAGTAAGTACAGTTTATACTGATGGAGACCAATTTAACCAAGTGAAGTTTAAAATTCTAACTGTAACAGATAGAATTGACGAGCACGAAGCAGATTTTGCTAAAGATTATTTAAAAATTAAAGAACTGGCGCTTTATAATAAGCAACTTGAGATTATTGGGAAATGGCAAAAAGAGAAAATTAATGAGACGTATGTAAAAATTAATGGAGAGCATCGTCAATGTGATTTTCAAGCTAATTGGTTAAAAAAAGAAGAAAAATAATTTATGTCTGATGTCGCTGCTATTGAACAACTTGTAGTAAGATACAAGGATTTAAAAAAAGAGATTGCCAAAGTTATTGTTGGTCAAGAAGAAGTTGTAAATCAAATACTTATTTCGGTATTTTCTGGAGGCCACTCTTTGTTAATTGGAGTTCCTGGTTTAGCCAAAACCTTAATGGTCAACACTATTGCTCAAGCATTAGGTTTAGACTTTAAGCGAATTCAATTCACACCAGATTTAATGCCAAGTGATATTCTTGGTAGTGAAATACTTGATGAAGACCGCCATTTTAAATTCATAAAAGGGCCTATTTTTGCAAACATTATTCTAGCTGATGAGATTAATAGAACGCCACCAAAAACCCAAGCAGCACTTTTAGAAGCAATGCAAGAGCGTGCAGTAACAATTGCTGGACATCATTATAAATTGGATTTGCCATATTTTGTATTAGCAACGCAAAACCCTATTGAGCAAGAAGGAACGTATCCTTTACCAGAAGCACAATTAGATCGTTTTATGTTTGCCATTAATTTAAAATATCCTTCGTTTAAAGAAGAAGTACAAGTAGTAAAAGCTACAACTTCCGATGAAACAGCAACAGTAAACCCGCTTTTTACTGCTCAAGATATTATCGATTTTCAACATGTATTACGTCGTATTCCAGTAGCAGATAATGTTATAGAGTATGCAGTAAAAATGGTTGGAAAAACACGACCAGATAGTGATTCAGCTTCAGACTTGGTAAAACAATATATAGATTGGGGAGCAGGCCCAAGAGCGTCTCAAAATTTAATTCTGGCAGCTAAAACACACGCTGCAATCAACGGAAAATTTTCTCCAGATATTGAAAATGTGCAAGCAGTGGCAAACAGTATTCTTCGCCATAGAATTATTAAAAATTATAAAGCCGAAGCTGAAGGTATTACCGAAGAACAAATTATTAAAAGCCTGTTTTAACAGGTTTTTTTATTTCTACAAGGTTTTAATCATTGTTAATTTATTATTTTTTCAACATCAAAATTATTGATTTGATAAAATATTAATCAAAAATCACATTTTCTTTGAATTATATTTAGTTTTTATTCAATTTCGTTGTACATATTTTAAAATATGCTAATATTTTGTACTTTTGCATAACAGTAAAATAGGTTAAGAATTAAAAATTTAAGTATATGGCATTCGATATAGACATGATAAAAAAAGTGTATAGTCAAATGACTGAACGTGTTGATGCAGCACGAGAAGTTGTTGGTAAACCACTAACACTCTCTGAGAAAATTTTATATAGTCATTTGTGGGATGGAAATCCTACTAAGACATTTACGAGAGGTAAAGACTATGTCGATTTTGCACCTGATAGAATTGCACTGCAAGATGCTACTGCACAAATGGCATTATTGCAGTTTATGCAAGCAGGAAAAAAGAAAGTTGCTGTACCAACAACAACGCATTGTGATCACTTAATTCAAGCAAAGAATGGTGCTAGTACAGATTTGCAAAGTGCTTTAAATACAAGTAACGAAGTTTTTAATTTCTTAGAATCAGTATCAAATAAATATGGTTTAGGATTTTGGAAACCTGGAGCTGGAATTATTCATCAAGTAGTTTTAGAAAATTATGCTTTTCCAGGAGGAATGATGATTGGTACCGATTCCCATACAGTAAATGCTGGAGGATTAGGTATGGTTGCTATTGGAGTTGGAGGAGCAGATGCTGTTGATGTTATGGCAGGAATGGCTTGGGAATTAAAGTTTCCAAAACTAATTGGTGTAAGGTTAACAGGAAAGCTATCAGGTTGGACTGCACCTAAAGATGTAATCTTAAAAGTTGCAGATATACTTACTGTAAAAGGAGGTACTGGAGCTATTGTTGAATATTTTGGACCAGGTGCAACTTCAATGTCTTGTACAGGAAAAGGAACTATCTGTAATATGGGAGCAGAAATAGGTGCTACCACATCTACTTTTGGTTATGATGAATCTATGGAGCGTTATTTGCGTGCTACAGATAGAGCAGATGTTGCAGATGCAGCAAACCAAGTAAAAGATTGTTTAACAGGGGATGTTGAAGTATATGCAAATCCTGAGCAATACTTTGATCAAGTTATTGATATTAATTTATCTGAATTAAGACCATTATTAAATGGGCCATTTACTCCAGATTTGTCTACAGCAGTTGGTGCTACTATGACAGAAAAAGCAAAAAATAATGATTGGCCATTAAAAGTAGAATGGGGATTAATAGGTTCTTGTACAAATTCATCTTATGAAGATTTATCACGAGCGTCTTCTATTGCGCAACAAGCAATAGATAAAGGCGTTAAAATGAAATCAGAATTAGGGATTAATCCAGGTTCTGAACAAGTGCGATTTACTGCTGAGCGTGATGGGATTTTAGATGTTTTTGAGAACTTGGATGCTAAAATATTTACTAATGCTTGTGGACCATGTATTGGTCAATGGGCACGTTATGAAGATCCAAAAAATGCACCTAAAAATAGTATTGTGCATTCTTTTAATAGAAACTTTGCTAAGCGTGCTGATGGAAACCCTAATACACATGCATTTGTAGCTTCACCAGAATTAACAGCAGCTATTGCTATAGCTGGTCGCTTGGATTTTAATCCACTAACTGATAAGTTGATCAATGAAGATGGTCAAGAAGTGATGTTAGACGAGCCAACGGGATGGGAATTACCACCAAAAGGTTTTGATGTAGATGATAATGGTTTTTTAGCACCAGAAGAAGATGGTAGTGGTGTAGAAGTTAATGTGGCTTCAGATTCTGAGAGGTTGCAATTATTAGACCCTTTTCATCCTATTGGAAATTCTATAACTGGAGCTAAATTATTAATAAAAGCTTTTGGTAAATGTACTACAGATCATATCAGTATGGCTGGGCCTTGGTTACGTTTCCGAGGACATTTAGATAATATTGCAAACAACACATTAATTGGTGCTGTAAATGCTTTTGGAAAGAAAACAAATTTTGTTAAAAACCAATTAACAGGAGAGTTTGGCGGTGTTCCAGATACAGCAAGAGCATATAAAGCGGCTGGAGTTAAATCTATTGTTGTTGGAGATCACAACTATGGAGAAGGTTCTTCTCGAGAGCATGCAGCAATGCAACCACGTCACTTAGGTGTTGCAGCGGTAATTGTGAAATCATTTGCACGTATTCACGAAACTAACCTTAAAAAGCAAGGTATGTTAGGATTGACTTTTGCAAATGAAAGTGATTATGATTTGATACAAGAAGATGATACGTTCAACTTCTTAGATTTAAACGAGTTTACACCTGGAAAACAATTAACAATTGAAGTGGTTCATGCAGATGGAAGTAAAGATGAAATTAAAGTAAATCATACTTATAACCAATCACAAATAGATTGGTTTAACGAAGGGTCTGCTTTAAACTTGATTAAAAAGGAAAATGCTGCATAGTCAAAACACAGCTTTAAATATTATAAAGTCTTTGAGAAATCAAAGGCTTTTTTATTGAGAAAAATGTAAGGGAGTAAAAGTAGAACGACTATTATTAAATATAACCATAAAAAAACTCCCAAATGCAATCAATGTGGTTTTTTGACGATGTTAATCTTTTTAAAGTATTGTGTCCGCATAAGTTTAAAGCTTACAAGAAAGACCATGACTTTGATGCTTACAAGAAAAAAGATTATATATACTTTGAAGAAGATTCTGCTAATAAGGTGTATCTTATTGAAAAAGGGAAAGTTAAAATTGGATATTACAACGAAAACGGTGATGAAATTGTAAAAGCCATTTTATCAAGAGGAGAACTTTTTGGAGAAAAAGCCATTCTAGGAGATAATAAGCGTGATGAGTTTGCTCAATCCATAGATAATGCAACATCAATTTGTCCAATAGGCGTCACTACCTTGCACGAACTAATGCGAGACAATCAAACCTTTAGTTTTAAAGTTTATAAGTTTATTGGTTTCAAGTTTAAAAAATTAGAACGCAGATTGCAATTACTTCTATTTAAAGATACCAAAACACGCTTAGTTGAGTTTTTAGATGAGCTTTGTACAGATTTTGGTTACGACTGTCCCAAAACTGGAGACCATGTTATTAAGCATCCATATACACAAAAAGATATAGCATCATTAATTGGTACTTCTAGACCAACTCTTAATATTCTTCTCAATGAACTTAAAGAGGAGAATTATATAGATTTTAACAGAAAAGAGATAAGAATTTTAAAAAAAACAGCCTAGTGTTAGATAGCTAACATTTTATAAGTCATTGACTTAATACTTTTGAATTATAATAATTTAAAAATTTAAGCGATGATTAAAAAAATGTTTTTAGCGGTTTTAACATTAGGAATGTTAACCACTTCTTGTAGTGATGATGACGATAATGTATCGTCAACAACAGAATTAATATTAAATTTAACCGGTTTAGAAGACTTAGGTGACGATTTTGTTTATGAAGGCTGGATAATTGTTGGAGGAAATCCAATATCTACTGGAACCTTTTCTAGTGTATCATTCCCTCAATCTTTTACTGTAAATGCTGAGCAACTTGAAAGTGCAACAACCTTTGTTTTGTCTATTGAACCAGCTGTAGATAGTGACCCAACACCAGCAGCCACAAAAATTTTAGCAGGAGATTTTAGTGGGAACTTAGCAAGTATAAGCTCAAATGGTATTGTGGGAGATTTTTCTGCTTCAACAGGAAGTTACATATTAGCAACACCAACAGATTCGGATAATATGAATGAAGAAAGTGGTGTTTGGTTTTTAGACAACTCTAGTGGGTCTGCTGTAGATGGTTTAAACCTTCCAGTCTTGCCTAATGGATGGAAGTATGAAGGTTGGGCAGTTATGAATGGCATGCCAATAAGCACAGGAACTTTTACAGATGTTAGTGACTTTGATGAAAATGCTATGAGTTCTTCATTCAAGGGAAATGCAGGAGATGGTCCAGCTTATCCAGGAGAAGATTATTTGCAAAATGCACCAGCTGGATTAACTTTCCCAACAGATTTAAGAGGAGCGACAATAGTAATATCGGTAGAGCCTAGTCCAGACAATAGTACTGCACCATTTACTTTAAAACCATTAGCTCACATGGTTCCAGCAGCAGCAATGACACATACAACGATTGCTATGGGTACAGGTCCTGTTGCATCGCTTACAGGTACTGTAACAAGATAATTTAGATATAAGACACTTTATTTTGTTAGATTTAAAGCATAGTTTCTGCTTAGAAACTATGCTTTTTTATATATTTAGGATTAATAAATATATTTAGGCTAATTAATCCATTTATTTAAACTAATCAGAATGAAAAAAAGTTACAATTTGCTTGCAATTACCCTTTTATTAATTGTAGGAACACAATCATTATTTTCCCAAAACAAAAGTAAACCGTGGGTGTTAAATGCCGAAATTAATGCAATAGATGTGTATCCAGTAGGTGAAACTAGACCACAAGGAGAATACTTTGATGAGTTTTTTAATGTATCTGACCATTGGAATATTAGTTTCCCAAAAATTACCATCTCAAAATACTTGTCTGATAATTTATCTTTCAATCTGTCTGGTTCATATAATAAGTTAAGAAAATGGGGCGAGTTTCCTGGGAGCCCAAGTTTAAAAGTAAATAACCTCACGTATGTAGGTATGGATGGAATGTTTAATTATTTTTTCTCAGGATTATCAAAACAAAGTAAACTTAAACCGTTTATTGGTGTTGGAGGAGGATATACATGGATAAGACAAGGGCGTTTTAATACGTTTGCTAGTGGAATAAATAATAATGAATTAATTGGAGCAGGAACTGTTAATGGCGCTATTGGTGCTAATTACTGGATTGATGGTAGAATTGGTTTAAATATTCAAACAACCTATAAACATTCATTTAAAGAGTATTTAGCTAAACATTGGCAACATAGTTTTGGAGTTGTGGTTAGACTTACAAAAGGTGATAGTAAGAAAAAGGAAGAAAAAGAAATAAATGATAGAGATGGCGATGGCGTTCCTGATGAATCTGATAAATGTCCTGATGTTCCAGGATTAAAAACACTAGATGGCTGTCCTGATGGCGATGGTGACGGTATAGCCGATAAATATGATAAATGCCCAACAATTTACGGATTTAAAGAATTTGATGGCTGTATAGATTCTGATGGTGATGGCTATCCAGATAACATAGACGAATGTCCAGATGTAAAAGGAACTAGTATGGGCTGTCCAGAAATTGAAGAAGAAGCACCTAAATATTGTTTTGAAGACTTGGATGACATGAATGCTTACTTTGCTTCATTAAAACGTGATGGAGAGATAGAAGTGGAAGGACTGGTATTTAAGGTTCAGGTAGGAGCATACCGTACGCCACCTAAAACATCATATTTCGACTTTCTTAAAAATGTTGGTGATGTTAATATGATTGAGGAAAATGAACTTACAAAGTTTCGATTAGGTGATTTTAAAACCCTTATGGAGACCGAAATAATTCGCTTAAGTGTTATTGAACAAGGTGTTGAAGATGCCTTTGTTCTTGCGTATTTTAAAGGTGTTCAAGTGCCTATAAAACAAGCTGTTGAATTACTTTGTAGTAAAGAGTAATACTCTTTTTTAGCGTATTAAGTTCGTAAAAAAGCAAATATATAGTGATATTATATTATTTTAGTTATTAATTAATCCATGTAAAAACTAAATGCTATGAAAAAAAGCTACAATTTTCTTACAATTGCTCTTTTAGTAATTGTAGGAACTCATTCACTATTTGCTCAAAATAAAGAAAAACCTTGGGTACTAAATGTTGAAGCTAATGCTATTGACGTTTATCCAGTTGGTGAAAACACACCACAAGGTGAATACTTTGATGAGTTTTTTAATTTAACAGACCATTGGAGTATTGGATTTCCTAAAGTAACAATATCCAAATACTTGACAGATAACTTATCAGCCAATATATCAGGGTCTTTTAATAAAATTAAAAAATGGGGAGAATTCCCAGGATCTCCAAAAGTAGATGTAGATAAACTTACATACTTAGGTTTCGATGGGATGTTTAATTATTATTTTTCAGGATTATCAAAACGAAGTAAGTTAAAACCGTTTATTGGACTTGGTGGTGGATATACTTGGATAGAACAAGGTCAATTCAATACGTTTACTAGCGGCATTAATAAAGATGAATTGGTAGGTGCAGGAACAGTAAATGGCGCCGTTGGTGCTAATTATTGGATAAGTGATAGAATAGGATTAAACGTTCAAACAACCTACAAACACTCGTTTAAAGAATATTTAACCAAACATTGGCAGCATAGTATTGGAGTTGTAATTAACCTTACAAAAACAGATAATGAAGAGCCAGAAGAAGAAGTTAAAGATAGAGATGGCGATGGTGTTCCTGATGAAAAAGACGATTGCCCAGACGAACCAGGATTAGAAGCATTAAACGGATGTCCTGATGGTGATGGCGATGGTATAGCTGATAAAGATGATGATTGTCCAACAATTTTTGGCTTTAAAGAATTTAACGGTTGTAAAGATTCTGATGGCGATGGATATGCCGACAATATTGATGATTGCCCTGATGTAAAAGGAACAAACAAGGGGTGCCCAGAGGTTAAAGAAGTTGAAAAGAAAGAAGTTATAAGTGAGAAAACAGTTTACTTCGCTTTCGATAAATCTAGTATTAATGCAGAAGCACAAGCTGTTTTAGATGAAGTTATAAACGCCACAAAAAATGGTGATTATAGCATTTCTATTGATGGACACGGTGACCATATTGGTACTAAAGAGTACAATTACAAACTATCTTTAGAAAGAGCCGACGCTGTAAAAGAGTATTTAATATCTAAAGGTTTATCTAGAATTTTAATTACTACAAAAGGAGAAGGTGAAAAAGCCCCTATTGCTTCTAATGATACAGAATCAGGAAGAGCAAAAAATAGAAGAGCAGAATTAACCATAAAAATAATTTCTCAATAGAGTATTGTAAACCATAATTTATAAAGCGTTATCATTGAATATGATAGCGCTTTTTTTGTAAGGAAACCTAGAATTTCCGAACTTATAGATTGTATGAAACTTAGAAAACCTAAAAAAAGTGATATCCTATTTTTGGTAATTATTGCGTTGCTAATAATTCCGCAAACGAGACAACCCATTCAAATAGCATTACACTCGGTATTATCAAATTTTGGACCCTCGGTTATTGATAAAGAAGACCAAAAAAAGGTATCTTATGCCTCATGGAAGTTAAGGGATTTAGAAGGAAATGAGCTGAATTATCAAAATACTAAGAGTAAAGTAGTGTTTGTAAATCTTTGGGCAACTTGGTGTCCGCCTTGTATTGCTGAATTTCAGAACATTCAAGATTTGTATAATGATTATGGTAATGATGTTTTGTTTTTGCTGGTTTCTGATGAGTCGCCAAACACCATTCAAAAATTTTTAGACAAGAAAGGTTACGATATTCCAATATTTAGTCCATTAACGAATTACCCTGATGATTTTAGCCCAAGAAGCATTCCTAGAACATACATTATTGATAAAGAAGGACATATTGTGGTTGACAAAAAAGGTGCTGCCAATTGGAATAGTGATACCATAAGAAAGCAGTTGGACGAATTGCTTAAAGCGTTTTAAAAAAAGCTTTAATAAAGCTCCAAGAAAATAGCGACCACATTATTTTTACATCTTCAAAAAAAGAAGATTCTTCATCTAAAAACCGAAACATGGTTTGTGCAGAATTTTTACTGTAAAACTGCTGAAAAATCCATTCGCCTTTGTGATTTTCGTCTTTTAATACCTTTAAAAAAACCTTATCATAGAATTTATATTTTCTTTTAAATAGTTTGTATGAAGGTGTTTTGCCTGCTTTTATATTGGCAATAATTTGTGCGACCTTCTTTTCGGTGTGTTTGAATGAGTATCCTGTGGCGCCTTTTACCCAACCACATCCTGTTCCTATTTTTGTGACTTTATTGGTGTTGTATTTTTCAAAACGAAAATTCGTCATTGGTATGTTGCCTTTTTCAGTTTCAACAATGGAATAGTCGGTAATTTTTAAATAGTCGTTGATGTATCTTTTTAAAAATCTATCATAAACATTGTCTTCAACAGTTTGTTCAGTAAAATAGGTAAACTCTACTAAGGCTTCGGTTTTTGAAAAAGGCAATACATAGGTAAAAGTTGTTTGTTCACCATCCTTCAAACGATAATCCATCATGGTTACTTTGCTGTCATCAAAAGCACTTTCTTTGGTTTTTATAACCCAACCTTTAAAATGTTGTGTAATGGAAATGTGTTGTTTTGATGAGGTGAAAAAATCTTCTGGAATTCTACTATCAAAAACGTGGGTTGCAGTAAAGGTTTGATTTTCGGTTTTCACTTCAACTAAATCATTTTCAGTAACAGATTTTACAGTATCTATTATAAAATGAATGTTATTATGCTCTTTGAGTTTTGCTTTTGCCTCATTGTAAAAATCGATAGCTCGAATGGTTTTGTAGATGTAAGGTTGAAGTTTTAAATCAATAGTTTTTTTTGATGTAATAACCGAAGCTTTCTTCCAAGATTTATGCGTTATGTTGTCCCAACGTGAAGAATTTTCCTCCCAAAAACTCCATGTTTTATCATTTGTGCTTTTGGTTGAAGGGTCTATTAAGGCAATTTGTTTATTGATGAAAAATAAATCTGAAGCAAGTTTTATGGCCAATTGTAAACCAGCTAAACCATTTCCTATAATGATATAATCGAAATGGGTATCGTCTGTCATAACTTTAAATCAAGACTATTTTTTGAAGTATTTAAAAGGCACTACAAGCATTCCAAAACATTCTCCTTTTTCTTTTCCTAAATGTTTGTGATGAATTTTATGCGCTCTTCTTACACCTCTTGCATACCAATTATTGGCATTTCTAAATAATTTAAATCGCTGATGGATAAAAATATCGTGAACCATAAAATAAGCAATGCCATAAGCTAAGATGCCTAACCCTATTGGTAAACAATACCATACACTTTCATAACTCCATAAATAAAGGCACGTCATACTTACCACTGCATAAAATATGAAGAAGAAATCATTGCGCTCAAACCAACTGTCGTGGTCTTTTTTATGATGGTCTTTATGTAAATGCCACAAAAAACCATGCATCACATATTTATGAGTAAACCACGCCATAAATTCCATGATGGAAAATGTGCCAAAAAATATCAATATCCAGTAGAATGTTTTCATAATTTAGTTCACAATAAATTTAATTGAAATTTTACATAACTCCGAGTTAAAAGCTCTATTTTTTTGTAATTAGGAACTCTAATCCTAGCATTTTTAATATCCAATGCTGGAGTGTGTTTGAGTTTTTTTAGTAATTGTCTGTAATATCTATAAGCCATAAACACACCAAATTTGGCTTCCATTGGCAAGTTTTTTATGCCTTCTAAACCTTTGGAAAAATCTTTTTCAATGTCATCAATAATATCTTGTTTAGACTGTTCATCAAGATTTGCTAAATCAGTATTTGGAAAATATGTTCTATTTAAATCGTCATAATCTGCTTTTAAATCTCTTAAAAAATTCACTTTTTGAAACGCAGAACCTAAAGACATGGCTGTGTCTTTAAGTTCATCATATTTCTGTTGATTTCCTTTCACAAATACTTTTAAGCACATTAAACCAACCACATCTGCAGAACCATAAATGTATGCTTTGTACTCTTCTTCGGTAAGATATTTTGATTTGTGTAAATCCATGCGCATAGAACTCATAAATGAATCTACTAAATCTTTATCAATATTATATTGATGATACGTATGTTGAAATGCATTTAAAATAGGGTTTAAACTAATTTTGTTAGTTAGCGAATGCTCTAAATCTTTTTCAAATTTTTCAAATAATTCCTCTTTATTAAAATCATGAAAAGAATCCACAATTTCATCGGCGAACCTTACAAAACCGTAAATATTATAAATATCTTGACGTATGCATTTGGACAGCATTTTTGTAGCCAATGAAAACGATGTGCTGTAAGTTTTTGTTACAGTTTTGCTACAATCGTATGATACGTTATCAAAAATTGATTTCATTTTATTGTTGCGGTTGTAAGGTTCTTGTTTTAGTGTTTGATATAATGTCTTTTACTATAAGTTCCGAAGCTAATTTTCCAGATATTAGTGATGGCGGAACTCCAGGTCCTGGAACAGTTAACTGACCCGTAAAAAATAGGTTTTTTACTTTTTTACTTTTTAGTTTCGGCCTTAAAAATGCTGTTTGTAACAACGTGTTTGCCATTCCATAGGCATTGCCCTTGTATGAGTTATAATCTTTTATAAAATCATTGACGCAGTACGATTCTTTAAATAGAATGTTTTCTCTAACTTTTTGAGAAGTTAGCGTCTCAAAACGTGTCATAATTTTATTGAAATAGGTGCCTCTCAATTCAGGTGTGTCTTCAAGTCCAGGAGCTAAAGGGATTAAAAAGATGCCTGCTTCTTTGTTTTTTGGAGCTGAAGACTCGTCAGTAATGCTTGGGAAACTAGCATAAAACAATGGGTCTTCAGGCCATTTAGCATTATCGTAAATATCTTGAGCGTGCAAACCAAAATCCACATCAAAAAACAATGTATGATGATTAACGTTTTTAAGTTTTTTATCAAAACCAACATAAAATAGGAGGGAAGAAGGTGCAAATGTTTTTGCTTCCCAATAAGCCTCTGAATATTGTCTGTGTTTTTTATCTAATAACGTTTCAGTATGATGGTAATCTGCACCACTTAAAACATAATCGCAATGATAATCTTTGCCATTAGATTTTATGCCATGAGCTTCACCACTTTCATTTACCAAAATCTTTTCAATGGGTGAATTGGTTTTAATTTTTACACCTAATGATTTAGCTAAGGCTTCCATAGCAAGAATCACTTGATACATCCCTTTTTTTGGATGGAAAGTGCCTAGGCCAAAATCGGCATAATTCATAAAGCTATAAAACGATGGTGTTGCACTTGGCTTAGCACCTAGAAACAGTACTGGAAATTCAAGTATTTGTGCTAATCTATTATTACTAAATTCTTTGCGTACATCTTTTTTAATAGTGCTAAAAAACTGATTGATTTTTCCAATAGTTTTAGGAGAGACTAATTCTAAAGGCGATAACCCTGGATTATAAACCAAATCTTTTATGGCAATATCGTAATTGCTTTTTGCTTGGTTTATAAACTTCATTAGTTTTTTTGAGCTTCCTTTTTCTTCTTTTTCAAATGCCAAACAAATTTTTTCTAATGTATCTTCTATAGTAATGAAGTCATCTTTACCAAAGTATACACTGTAAGCTGGATTTAATTTTTCTAAGGAATAATAATCAGATGGTTTTTTGTTAAAATCTGAGAAGAAACGTTCAAATACATCAGGCATCCAATACCAAGTTGGACCAATATCAAAAGTGAAACCATCGCGTTTTAATTGTCTTGCACGACCACCAATGGTAGAATTTTTTTCAAAAATGGTAACCTCATAACCAGCTTTTGCCAAATAGCAAGACGCTGCTAATGACGAAAATCCAGAACCTATAATATGGATAGTTGTTTTCATTTGTTTAACAAATATATAAAAAAGTTAAACAAAAAATAATTATATTTAAACTTTTACAATTCTTTAACTAAATCTTTAATGGATTTAAAACCAATTACCGAGTCTGAATAGTTAGAAATATCGACAGTAGCTAATTTTTTACCTAATAACCAAAGTTTTGTTGAATGGTTGTTGATTATTTGTTTTTTAAAGTCTTCAATATAATTAATTACATCTTCGTTTTCTTCAGGACTTACAGTAAAATAGGATATAAATGTAACGTCTTCAAAAAACTCAAGTAAATCGTTTAAGCTGTTCATTGGTACACTTTCTCCTAAAAATATTGTGTGATATCCTCTACTTCTTAATTCATAATTGACAAACAATAATCCAATATCATGAATTTCATTTTCAGGTAAATAGAGTACAAAGGTCTTTGTTGAGGGCTTAGGCTCTAAATTTTGAAGTTTTTCAATATTAAGTAATATTTTTTGCTTTATGTGTATGGATAGAAAATGCTCATGCGCAGGTGTAATGGTGTTGGTTTGCCATAATAAGCCAATCTCATCAAGTAATGGAATGAAAACATCATAAAATATATCTCTAAAAGTATGTGCTTCTAAAAGATTCATGTAGGTATTGTAAAACAATACTTGGTCAAAATTAAGCATAGACATTTTAAACGCATTTATGGCGTGATGTTCTACACTACCTCGTGAAGCTATTTCTCTAACATTTGCAGGAATTTCATCGGCTTTCAGTTTTGCAATTTTAGATATTTTATACCCATTTTTATTTAAATAGGCTACATTAAGCAGCTTTTGTAGGCTTTCAATACTGTAATGTCTAATATTGGTATCGGTTCTTTCAGGCTCTAAAAGGTTATATCTTTTTTCCCAAATTCTAATAGTATGAGCCTTAATTCCAGAAAGGTTTTCAAGATCTTTAATACTGAAGTCGTTCTTAATATTGTTCATCAATAACTAATTTATATTAAACAAAAATAAACATAAAACAGTTATAAATATAAAAAAGCACAAAATTTTAAGAAAAATTTGTGCGCACGAGAATCCCGACACTTCGGGAGAACTTCCACGAACTAAAAAAGAATGAGAATTAAAAAGTGCGCACGAGAAGACTCGAACTTCCACGAACTAATGTTCACTAACCCCTCAAGCTAGCGCGTCTACCAATTCCGCCACGTGCGCAAATGTTTTTTTGAAGTCATCAAAAATAAAAAAAGTTAAGCAAATTGCTTAACTTTTTTTGGTGACCAGTCTGGGGCTCGAACCCAGGACCCTCTCCTTAAAAGGGAGATGCTCTACCAACTGAGCTAACTGGTCAAAATGTTTTTCTCTAACGAGGGTGCAAATATAAAATGTTTAATTAATAAAACAATACTTTTTGTATATAAATTTCGTTTTTTTGTATTACCGAAACCTAGGGTTTTAATAATCAATCTAAACAGAAAAAATGATTATAGTTTTAATGGGATATATGGCTTCAGGTAAGTCTTTTATTGGAAGGGTTTTAGCAAACAAATTGAATTACGATTTTGTTGACCTTGACGATTATATTGAAAATACGGAAGGTAATACCGTTAGCACTATTTTTAAATCTTCGGGTGAAATCTATTTTAGAAAAATTGAAACTAAGTATTTAAAACAAGTGTTGAATTCTAAAACGAATATAGTGTTGTCCTTAGGTGGTGGTACACCATGCTATGGTGATAACATGAGTATAATAAAAAATAGCCCTAAAGTGGTTTCGTTCTATTTAAAGACGAACATTAACACACTTCTTTCACGTCTTGAAAATGAAAAAAACAAACGACCATTAGTGGCTAGATTTAATACTAAAGACGAATTACAGGAATTTATTGGCAAACACCTTTTTGAGCGTAATCACTTTTACAACCAAGCTAATTTTGTAATAGATAATAATGCTGTTTTTAATAACGATGTAGTAGAAGAGATAGTTATTAAGCTATTTTAAAACAGCTTCAAACGATTTTCCTTCAAGGTTTATTTCGACGTGTTCTTGTAAAGAGGTGGATAGCGAAATACCTTTAAAATCTGCTTTTACAGGATACTTTTTATGATTTCTATTGACTAAAACGGCTGTTTTAAATTGTTTAAGTGGAACGTTTAAAAAATGCTTCACACCATAAATTAACGTAGTTCCAGAGTTTAGTACATCGTCTATTAGCACAACGGATTTATTGCTGTAATCTTCAGAAGAAATAGATGTTTTAATTTCTGCTAGTGGGTTTTTTTTATCGATGATGACTTTACATAGCAAAGGCTCAATAGTTGATATTTTTTTAAGAGCAATTTTTAGTTTTTTGGCTAAAATGTAACCATTACTTTCTATGCCTGCCAAAATCACTTCTTTTTCATCAACATTACATTCGTATATCTGGTATGCAATACGCTTGATTTTGTGATTAATCTCGTTATGCGAAAGAATATTATTTTGCTCTAATGCCATTGTTTGTTAGTTTTTTCAAAGATATAAAACAGTTCTCTATATTCTTTAGTGTTTATTAAGTTAAATATTACTCAATGTCTTCTTCTGCGCCATCTAAATAGTCTTCTATATTCCTTCTATCTTTTTTTGTGGGTCTTCCTGTACCTTTTTTTCTATAATAATCTTTTGAGAATTTAAGCAGTTCTTGAGCTTCAAAAGCATCTTTGGGTGTTGTATCTGTCCTGTAAATATCTACTAATTTGGCACCAACTCTGTTAGGTGGAATATCATTAACCGTTAATTTATAGTTAATTTGATTTTTTCTAAGCTCTATAGCATCTGTAGTATAAACCTCTCTACTGGGTTTAACCACTTGCCCATTCACTTTTACATGCCCTTTTTTACAAGCAGTTGTTGCTATATTTCGGGTTTTGTAATATCTAACACACCAAAGGTATTTGTCAATTCGCATAAAAAATGTAAAAACTACGTTAATGTTATGATACAAAAATATTATAAAATTGTATCTTGCACACAAAAAATTAGCAATATGAAATTTAGATATTATCTGTTAGCACTTTTAGGTGTCTCATTAATGTTTAATGCCTGTAACAAATCGGATGATGACGATACTCCAGACCCAGTAGATGTAGCCGATAGAGGCGAACAACAAATTATAGATAACGATTCTATTGTTGGGTATCTTGAAACACATTATTATAATTCTGGAGATTTTGTAGGTAACCCTAACCCGTCAATGAACGACTTGGTGATTACTGAACTTATGGATGGAGAAACAGTACCAGCAGACCATACTTTGTTAATGGATGCTGTTGAAACTAAAACTACCGTTTTTTCTGAAACAGATTATCAATATTATGTATTAAATTTAAATGAAGGCCCTGGAGATACGCCAAATTTTTCTGATACTGTTAGATTAAACTATTCAGGTAATTTATTGGATGAAAGCGTATTTGATAACTCAGTAAACCCTGTAGATTTTGACTTAACAAGTTTAATTAGAGGTTGGGCATTAGCAATTCCTGAGTTTAAGACTGCTGAGTCATTTGTAGAAAATGGCGATGGTACGGTAAGCTATTATAATCCAGGTGTTGGCGCTATGTTTTTACCTTCTGGATTAGGGTATTTTTCAGGCGTGAGTCCTGGAATTCCAATTTATTCCCCTTTAATTTTTAAGTTTGAATTATATCAAACTAGGGTTAACGACCATGATGGTGATGGAGTGCCTTCTTACATTGAAGATGTTGATGGAGATTTAATTTTAGGAAATGATGATACTAACGACAACACAGTAGCCGACTATAATGACCCTGACGATGATGGTGATGGTGTTCCAACTTTTAACGAGTTAGAGCATAAAGAATACGAAATAAACAATGGCGACCCAGATCCAACATTTGGCACTAAGGAATTTGAAATTAGTAGGTCCGAGCCTGATGGAGATGGTAAAATTACCATTAAAACGGTAACTCTTGTAGATTCTGATAATAATGGTGTTGATGATTACTTAGACGAAGGAGTTAAGATTGATTATTTAGAAGAGTAAAACGTAATTAACTTATAAAAAAAAGAGCCGCTTCAAACGAAGCGGCTCTTTTTTTTGCTATTGTTTTTTTTTATAAAGCTATTGCAAAGCTTAGTATTAATTGGTCTGGTCGTGTGTCAATTCTGCTGGTGCTTGCAAGTCCGTTGTTATTAATAAACGTTGCTTCGTTATCGTTAAAACCTCTTTCATAACGTAAGTCAATACCAATGTTATTGAAGTTTAAGCCAATACCAAAGTTAAGTCCAACAGTAAAATCCTTTTCTACATCATTAATGGCAATACCATCAAACTCAGTATCTAAGATGTATTGTAACGAAGGACCACCAAAAACGGATATAGGTCCTAAAACTTTAACCCCAACTAATAGAGGTGCGTCAATTTTTTCCATGCTAAAATTATCACTATCATAGTCACTTTTGGTTTTAGTATACATTATTTCTGGTCTAAAATAAAGTTGATTACCTATTTTACCAAACAGGCCAATATGATAGCCAATATTTCTATCAGGATGTTTTGCATTTTCTCCAATAGATTCAAAATAATCACCATTTGCATTGTAATTTAATCCTCCTTTAATTCCAAAAGAAGTGCCGTTTTGTGCAAATGTAAAAGTGCATGCGGTTGTTAGTGCTACTAATAAAATTAGTTTTTTCATAATTGTTTTCGTTTTTAGATTTGAATGTATATATCAAAAACGCTGCCAAATACATATTATTTTTTGTAATGACATTAATTCATAAAAAAAAGGTTCTTTTAAATTAATAAAAGAACCTTCTAAAAAAAATGATTAATCTATTACTTTCTAGCAATAACTGCTTTTGCTTTTTTAATAATTGCGTCGCTATTAAGTCCGTATTTATCCATTAGTTGTGCAGGCGTTCCAGATTCACCAAAGGTGTCATTAGTAGCTACAAATTCTTGTGGAACTGGACTGTTCAAGGCTAATACTCTCGATACACTTTCCCCCAAACCACCAAGATAGTTATGCTCTTCAGCAGTAACAATGCATCCTGTTTTTGCAATCGAAGCTAAAATAGCTTCTTCATCCAAAGGTTTAATGGTATGTATATTAATTACTTCAGCAGAAATGCCTTCTTCAAATAAAGCTTTTGAAGCTTCAAGTGCTTCCCAAACTAAATGACCAGTTGCAACAATTGTTACATCACTACCTTCTGTCATTTTAATGACTTTTCCAATTTCAAATTTTTGACCTTCAGGAGTAAAGATTGGTACAGAAGGTCTACCAAAGCGGAGGTAAACAGGTCCATTGTGTTCTGCAATTGCAAGTGTTGCAGCTTTAGTTTGATTATAATCACAAGGGTTAATTACTACCATTCCTGGTAACATTTTCATTAATCCAATATCTTCAAGAATTTGGTGTGTTGCACCATCTTCACCAAGCGTTAAACCAGCATGCGAAGCGCAAATTTTTACGTTTTTTCCTGAATAGGCTATTGATTGGCGAATTTGGTCATAAACACGACCTGTTGAAAAATTAGCAAATGTCCCAGTAAATGGAATTTTTCCACCAACGGTTAATCCAGCGGCTATTCCCATCATGTTAGCTTCAGCAATTCCTATTTGAAAGAAGCGTTCAGGATTTTCATCAATAAATTGGTTCATTTTAAGCGACCCAACTAAATCGGCACATAAGGCAACAACGTTAGGGTTTGTTCTTCCTAATTCTGCTAAACCAGCTCCAAAACCTGAGCGCGTATCTTTTTTTTCTGTATATGTATAAGTTTTCATTCTGAAATTTTGAAACTATAATTAATATTAATTGTCTTAGTTTTAGTATCTACTTTATTGGCTTCCATCATTACTTCACCATTGTTAGATACATGCATCATTAAACCGTTAGGAAAATCCATACCAAATAAACTTGAGCTACCTTCAGATGCGAAAACTAATTCGAAAAACTTTTTAAAGAGCTTATTGTTATCTATTGCTATAGATTCATCAAAGGCTATTGAAATCACTTCATTTACTTCATTTGAAGGATAGATGTCATAAATTACAGCTTTTCTATTTGCTATGTTTATCGTCTCTTTTGTGTTTTCTGAAATTAATTCAAATTGTTCTTGGTTCTCTGAATTTTGTGGAATAGGAACAATTTTTGACAATTCCAGATTCATATACATTTCATTTTCACCAGATTTAAAAAACAAAATAACTATCATTTTTTCTGTATCAAGAATAATATTCAGTTCTGCAGAATTTAAGAGTTCATTATTTCCTTTAAAGATTGATTTTCCTAAGTCTTTAGCTAGAGATTTACTATCTGTCCATAGATATTTTCCGTTTTTATCAAAACCAATACTAATCGTATCTGTTGTGTTTTTTCGTTTACTGGGTATTAGATACTCAACAGTATGATTAATAGTTATTTTTTTTTCCTGTGCATATCCAAAAGTAAAGCACAATACCAAAAGAAGTGTAAATATTTTTTTCATATTAATAATCACCTAAAGTTTCTGGATTTTGGTTTAATGCTGATGCTAATTGCTCATCGTTTGGAGCTTTACCATGCCATGCGTGAGTATGCATCATAAAATCAACACCATTACCCATCATTGTTTCCAATAACACGCAAACTGGCTTTCCTTGTCCAGTTTTTGATTTAGCTTCAGCCATTCCTTTTAAAATAGCAGCGATGTTATTTCCATCTTTTATTTCTACTACTGTCCAATCAAAAGCTTCAAACTTGGCTTTTAAATCTCCCATTGCTAATACATCATCAGTAGCACCATCAATTTGTTTTCCATTTAAATCGACTGTTGAGATTAAGTTGTCAATTTTTTTTGCTGAAGCATACATGATAGCTTCCCAATTTTGACCTTCTTGTAATTCACCATCACCATGTAAACTGTAAACTAAGTGATTGTCATTATTCAATTTTTTTGCTTGCGCAGCACCAATTGCAACAGACATTCCTTGACCTAAAGAGCCTGAGGCAATTCTAATTCCTGGTAAACCTTCGTGTGTAGTTGGATGTCCTTGCAATCTAGAATTGATAAGTCTAAACGTGTTTAATTCATCAACTGGAAAATAACCTGCTCTAGCAAGTGTGCTATAATACACAGGAGAAATATGACCGTTTGATAAGAAGAAAAGGTCTTCTCCAATTCCGTCCATATCAAAACCTTCGTTCCTATCCATTATCTCGTTATAGAGAGCAACAAAAAATTCGGCACATCCTAAGGAACCTCCAGGGTGACCAGAGTTTACCTTATGTACCATTCTTAAAATATCTCTTCGAACTTGTACAGTCAAGTCCTCTAAATGTTGTGTGTTTGGCATGCTAAGTGAGTTACATTTTAAGGCGCAAAAATAGGTTTTTAGAGGGTTTAAAAAAAGTGAAATGGGTGCATTGTTAAAAAGCTTTTAGTATTGTTAATAAGTTAATTTAATTACAATTCTATTCATTAGAAATTTGAGTTAATTATCTTTGCTGGCAATAAATTAAATGAATGGTTTTTAAACTAGAAGGAAAGGATTCGCAAAGTAAAGCAAGAGCTGGAAGTATTACAACTGACCATGGTGTTATTGAAACACCAATATTTATGCCTGTTGGGACTGTTGCTTCTGTAAAAGGCGTGCACCAACGAGAATTAAAAAATGATATTAATCCAGATATCATACTTGGAAACACCTATCATTTATACTTAAGACCTCAAACAGCTATTCTTGAAAAAGCTGGTGGTTTGCATAAGTTTATGAATTGGGATAGGAACATTTTGACTGATTCTGGTGGCTACCAAGTATATTCGTTATCTGCAAACAGAAAAATAAAAGAAGAAGGCGTAAAGTTTAAAAGTCATATTGACGGAAGTTACCACACGTTCACACCAGAAAATGTCATGGAAATACAGCGGACCATTGGTGCCGATATTATTATGGCTTTTGATGAATGTACACCATATCCTTGCGATTATAATTATGCAAAACGCTCGATGCACATGACGCATCGTTGGTTGGATAGATGTATAAACCATTTAGAGAAAGTGCCTTATAAATACGATTATAGTCAAGCATTCTTCCCTATAGTTCAAGGAAGTACTTATAAGGATTTACGAAAGCAATCGGCAGAATATATAGCTAATTCAGGAGCTGTAGGTAATGCTATTGGAGGTTTGTCGGTTGGAGAACCAGCCGAAGAAATGTATGCCATGACCGATGTTGTTTGTAGCATACTTCCTGAAGATAAACCACGTTATTTAATGGGAGTTGGTACACCAATAAATATTTTGGAAAACATCGCACTTGGTGTTGATATGTTTGACTGTGTGATGCCAACTCGTAATGCTAGAAACGGTATGTTATTTACAGCTCACGGTACCATCAATATTAAAAACAAAAAGTGGGAAGACGATTTCTCACCTGTTGATGATATGGGAATAACATTTGTAGATACAGATTATACTAAGGCTTATTTAAAACATCTCTTTAGCGTTAATGAAAGGTTGGGAGCGCAAATAGCCACGATTCATAATTTAGGATTTTATTTATGGTTGGTACGTGAAGCGAGAAAACATATATTAGCAGGAGATTTTAGAGAGTGGAAAGATAAGATGGTTAAACAAATGGATAAACGTTTGTAACTGAGTGAAAATACTTGATTGGTACATATTAAAGCGCTATTTGGTAACATTTTTAATGATGTTACTGTTGTTTATTCCTATTGGAATTACAGTACATTTATCTGAAAAAATTGATAAAATATTAGCCAACAATGTTCCATTTCCTGAGGTTGCACAGTATTTTTTAGATTTTACTATTTATTTTGCGAACTTACTTTTTCCACTATTTCTTTTTTTATCGGTTATCTTTTTTACTTCTAAACTGGCTAATAACACAGAAGTTGTTGCTTTTTTAAGTTCTGGTGTATCGTTTACAAGATTTTTAAGACCTTATATTATTGGGTCGGTGATTGTAGCACTTTTCGCACTTGTTTTGGCAATGTATTTAGCACCAAATGCGAGTAAGGGGTTTAACCAGTTTTACTATAATTACTTAAGCGGAAATAAAAAAGCGGTTGAAGACACCCAACTTTTTAGGCAAATAAATGAAAATGATATTATTTACGTAAAATCTTTTGATGCAAAAGAAAATGTTGGAACTCAATTTACCTTAGAGCATTTTGAAGATAATAAACTCATTTATAAGATTGAAGCTGCAAATATTAGCTTTGTTGAAAGAGATAGTACATATAGGTTAAGGCAATATCACAAAAGAATTATTGGAGAAAATGATGACAGATTAATCTACAAAAGAAGAGTAGATACTTTATTCACTTTCGATTTGGAAGATTTAACACCAGTAAAATACATCGCCGAAACCCTTAGCTATGGAGAGCTTACCTCATTTATAGAAAAAGAAGAATCTCGTGGCTCATCCAACATAGGACGATACAAAGTAGTGCTGTATAAAAAATGGAGTTTACCAGTATCTATTTTCGTCCTTACAATTATTGCAGTTGCTGTGTCTTCCAAAAAAAGAAGAGGAGGAATGGGAGTCAACCTAGCTTTCGGAATTTTTATAGCCATGATTTACGTGTTTTTCGATAAAGTATTTGGTGTCATGGCAGAGCAATCAAACTTTTCTCCAGCCATAGCTGTATGGTTTCCTAATATCCTTTTTGGTATTTTAGCTGTATATCTTCTTTATAATGCTAAACGATAAGCTTAAAAATTATCTTCACCTTCACTTTCTTGTTTTTATAGCTGGATTTACAGCAATTTTAGGCGAATTAATTACAATAGGTTCCATACCAATAGTTTGGTTTAGAATGTTGATAGCTGCCGTAATAATGTTAGTGTATTTTAAATTTAGAAGAATTAATTTCATAATTAATTTAAAAGCAGTACTTAAATTTTTTATAGCTGGTACTATTATAGCCTTACATTGGATTACTTTTTTTGAGTCTATTGAGCAATCCAACATATCTATTGCGTTAGCAATGTTTTCTACAGGTGCTTTTTTCGCTTCTTTTATAGAACCTCTATTTTTTAAAAGAAAAATAATTTGGTACGAAATACTATTTGGAGTAATAGTAGTTTTTGGCGTTTGGTTAATTACTCAAACAGAGTTAAAATACTTAAATGGTATCTTACTTGGGATTTCTTCGGCTTTCTTTATAGCTTTATTTTCTGTAATCAATGGTCAGTTTGTTAAAAAATATAGTGCTTCGGTTATTTCATTTTATGAGTTTATAGGTGGTGTGATAATGATATCACTGTTTATTATATTTTTTAAAGAAGGGTTTACTAAAGAATTTTTCAAACTCAGCAGTTCAGACTCTTTGTATCTTATTATTCTTGGTTCTATTTGTACAGCGTATGCTTTTATTGCTGCTGTTTATATAATGAAATACATTAGCCCTTATACAGTGGTTCTTACCTATAATTTAGAGCCTATTTACGGAATTATATTAGCTATTATTCTTTTTCCTGCAAAAGAAAAAATGAGCTTAGAATTTTACATAGGTGCTTTTTTAATATTTAGTGTGGTAATATTCAACGGAATACTAAAAAATTCTAAGGCACTAAAAAGTCGTGCCACTAAATAAATTATGACAATTAAAGTTTTTATATTTGTACACTAACTAACAAACTTAAATTTCTATGGAATATTTAGAATTTGAGCTCCCTATAAAGGAGTTGGAAGAACAATTACAAAAGTGCCAACTCATTGGAGAAGAGAGTGACGTAGATGTCACCGAAACTTGTATGCAAATTGAAAAAAAACTAGCAGAAGCTAAGAAAGATATTTATAAAAACCTTTCTGCATGGCAACGTGTTCAATTATCTAGGCACCCTAACAGACCTTATACTCTAGACTACATAAACGCTATTTGCGGTGATACTTTTTTGGAGTTACATGGCGATAGAAATGTAAAAGACGATAAGGCAATGGTAGGCGGCTTAGGAAAAATTGGCGACCAAACCTATATGTTTATTGGGCAACAAAAAGGTTACAATACCAAAACAAGACAGTATAGAAATTTTGGAATGGCTAACCCTGAAGGCTACAGAAAAGCATTGCGCTTAATGAAGTCTGCCGAAAAATTTGGTGTACCTGTGGTGACACTTATCGACACGCCTGGAGCTTATCCAGGATTGGAAGCTGAAGAGCGCGGACAAGGAGAAGCCATTGCTAGAAACATTCTAGAAATGACTCGACTAAAAGTACCAATTATATGCGTAGTTATTGGTGAAGGCGCTTCTGGTGGTGCATTAGGGATTGGTGTTGGAGACAAAATATTAATGCTTGAAAACACTTGGTACTCCGTGATTTCACCCGAAAACTGTTCGTCTATCTTATGGAGAAGCTGGGAATTTAAAGAGCAAGCAGCCGAAGCCTTAAAACTAACAGCAAAAGATGGCAAGCGCCTTAAAGTAATTGACGAAATTATTAAAGAACCATTGGGAGGTGCTCACAAAGACAGAGAAACAACTTTTGTTACAGTTCGTGACGCTATAGCAAAATCGTACAACCAGTTTAAAAACTTATCACCAAAAGAATTGGTAAAACAACGTATGGAAAAATATTCTCAAATGGGAGTTTATAAAGACTAACCCCTTACTAATCATAGAATAATAAAAATCCGAAGTTTATGACTTCGGTTTTTTTATAGCTATTAACAATATTTACAACTTATTAACAGTTAAAATGTTGACTTGTAGTGAACAATGTTGTAACTTATATAACATAATAAGCTCTCAAATTGGTTACTTTCGCTTAAGCAAGTAAGTTGCTTAATTAATCCAAAAGTGAGCGTTTTAAAAACCTCAAAACAATTGATATTCAGATGAAACAACCTAATCAACTACAAGGTTATAAAGTAGATAAAAGTACTTTAATTAGCCTAGAAAAAGGTAAAATCCCTCCACAAGCCCTCGATTTAGAAGAGGTTGTTTTGGGCGCAATGATGATTGATAAAAAAGGTGTTGATGAGGTTATTGATATTTTAAGTCCTGATGCTTTTTATAAGGAAGCTCATCAATATATTTTTGAAGCTATTTTTAAACTATTCGAAAATAGCGAACCTATAGATTTACTAACAGTATCTAGTCAGCTTAAAAAAGAGAGAAGATTAGAAATGGTTGGAGGCGATTTTTATTTAATCTCCCTTACCCAAAAAGTATCATCATCTGCACACATTGAGTTTCATGCGCGTATCATATTGCAGAAATTTATTCAGAGAAGTTTGATAAAAATTTCTAGTGAAATTATTGAAGATTCTTACGATGAAACCAAAGATGTATTTGACTTGTTGGACAAAGCAGAATCGAAGCTTTATGAGGTAACACAGGGAAATATTAAAAAATCCTCTGAAACTGCTCAAGAATTGGTAATTCAAGCAAAAAAGAAAATTGAAGAAATTTCAAATAAAGAAGGCTTAAGCGGTATTCCATCTGGGTTTGATAAGCTAGATAAATTAACATCTGGTTGGCAAGAAAGTGATTTAATTATTGTAGCAGCGCGTCCTGGTATGGGTAAAACAGCCTTAACGCTTACCATGGCAAGAAACATTGCTGTAAATCAAAATATTCCTGTGGCATTTTTCTCGTTAGAGATGGCATCAGTGCAATTAATAACACGTTTAATTTCTTCTGAAACAGGTTTGTCTTCTGAAAAATTAAGAACAGGTAGACTCGAAAAACACGAATGGGAACAATTAAACGTCAAGGTAAAAAGCCTTGAAAAAGCACCTTTGTTTATTGATGATACTCCGTCGCTATCCATTTTTGACCTTCGTGCAAAAGCAAGACGTTTAGCATCTCAACACGGTATTAAATTAATTGTCATAGATTATTTGCAGTTAATGACTGCTGGGGGAGGACAAAAAGGAGGAAATAGAGAACAAGAAATATCCATGATTTCCCGAAACCTTAAAGCGTTAGCTAAAGAATTAAGTGTGCCAGTTATTGCATTATCACAGTTATCACGTGCGGTGGAAACACGTGGTGGAAGTAAACGACCTTTACTGTCTGACCTTCGTGAGTCTGGAGCGATTGAGCAAGATGCCGATATTGTATCGTTTATATACCGTCCTGAATATTATAAGATTGACGAATGGGATGATGAAGAGCGTACGCCAACCGAAGGACAAGCAGAATTTATTATTGCAAAGCATAGAAATGGAGGGTTAGACAATATTCGATTAAAGTTTATTGGTCACCTAGGTAAGTTTGATAATTTGGATGATTTTGATTCGCCTTTCGGAAACGAATTCCATTCAAAAATGAATGCAGCTGCCAACGACGATACGTTTAAAACTGATAATTTCCCTAGCGCTAATGAAGCTTTTGGTTCTCCTGAACAGGAAGACGATGATGTGCCATTTTAAGCGATTAGTCTAAAATTTTCTTAATTTTTTTAGCTCGGAATATTTTTTAAGTATCTTTCCATTAGATTTTGTCATTTCTAAGCAAAGCGAGAAATTACATAAAGTAGCTCCTAAAACAAATGAAAAAGAACTTAATAATACTATTACTAATATGCTTTAGTGCAAACACTTATGCATCCTACATCCTTATTCCTATGGATGCTGAAGGACAAAGAAATCATCTAAAAGCTTACGGAATTACGTTTTGGACGCTAGAAAAACAACAAAAAGTAAAGTGGTTGCTTAACTACAAAGGAGGCTCATTTTTACTCCCAGATTTTGAAGAAATAAGAAAAGAGTGTCAAATTAGAGGTGTCTCGTTTGAAGTTATTAGCGATGCAAAAGCCGAAAGTATTTTACAGGAAATAAGTAGTCCTAGTCAAAACATGGAAGCAGTCGTGTTGGAAAAAGCACCAAAAATTGCCGTTTACACACCTTATGGAAAACAACCTTGGGACGATGCTGTGACCATGGTATTAACCTATGCCGAAATCCCTTATGACACTATTTATGATGAAGAAGTATTAAACGATGCTTTGTTATTGTACGATTGGTTACACTTGCATCACGAAGATTTTACAGGACAATTTGGAAAATTTTATAGAAGCTACAGAAGTGCACCGTGGTACATAAATGAAAAAAAAGCAGCCGAAGATTTGGCTGGTAAATTAGGCTATTCTAAAGTGTCTGAGGCAAAATTGGATGTTGCATTAAAAATTAGAGACTATGTAGTAGGCGGCGGATTTATGTTTGCAATGTGCAGTGCAACCGATAGTTTTGACATTGCATTATCTGCTGAAGGTGTCGATATTTGTGAGCCCATGTTTGATGGTGATGGAAGTGATGCCAATTACCAAAGCAAAATAGATTATAGTAAAACCTTTGCATTTACAGATTATATATTGGAGCGTAGCCCAAATGTTTATGAGTTCTCATCTATTGATATGACAAATAAACGTCGCATTCCAAAAACAACCGATTATTTTACCTTGATGGATTTTTCTGCAAAATGGGACCCAATTCCAACGATGCTAAATCAAAATCATACAGCCTTGGTAAAAGGGTTTATGGGGCAAACAACGTCGTTTACTAGAGATGAAATAAAATCGAAAGTATTGGTTCTTGGTGAAAACAAAACCAATGGTGAAGCCAAATATATTCATGGTATAAAAGGCAAAGGCTTTTTTACCTTTTATGGAGGTCATGACCCTGAAGATTACACGCACAGAGTAGGTGACCCAAAAACCGAATTGGATTTACACCCAACATCTCCTGGTTACAGACTTATCTTGAATAATGTGTTATTTCCCGCTGCTAGAAAGAAAAAACAGAAGACTTAATTTTTTACTCCTTTAAAGTGTAACTACAATTTAAAGTACGATAGTTCTAATACAATGACATTTCCAGGTTTTTCAACAGCTTGTATTACATAAGCAGGTAAGCCTATTTGCCATGAACCAATTGTAGTTCCAGATTGTGTTGCGGCATTGGCAGAACCATATAAATTTCTTGAATTTATAGTTAACTGAACAATATCTCCTGCTTTTGGCTTTGAGTTAAAATTAAAGTCTGTACCATCCGAACGGTAAATTACTTTCACATAATTATCGCTAGACATTACGTCGTCATTTTCCTTTTTTCCTGCATAAAGCCATCCTTTTGAGCCTTCATCTGATATTTTCTTTAAGGCTTCTGCAATATTTTCAGATTTTCTAGCAATATCAGCACCATAAGTGATATAGTCAAAAAATGGAGATACTTTACCTGTTTCTTGGTAAATTTTCATGGTTTCGTTCCAAAACTCACTTTCGGTCATGCTCATTTGTAGATTTTTTCTGGTATCTAATAAACTATCTCTAGTTTTTACAATTGCATCATAAGATTCTTGTAAATCTGCTAGTTGTTTTTCAATAGTTTCACCTTGAGTTTTTATAGTTTTTTCTGCAGTGCTTGCATAACCTAGAAAAGCAATAATTATGGCAATAATAACATAAAACAATATTCTATTGGTTTTATCTTTTTTTTCTATTTCTTTTATTTTCTCATCTATTCGTTTCATGCTAAAAGTTTATATGGTAATGTAGTTATAGAATTCAGTGTTAAAATCTTCAATTTCTTTGTTTGATAGTTTATTGACTACACGTGTCAAGCGTTCACGTTTTAACTTCAGTAGCTCAATAAGGTCAATATTACGAAGTCTTTTCCGCATAGAACCATAAAGTCTAACAGACAATAAATTAATTGATAAGCATCCAATAACGGCATACATTGGGTCTAAAGTGATAACACCTGAGTCTTTAAATACATAAACAAGAATAGCTAACACAACACTAATTACTGCTGTAATAACCGTTGTTTGCCAATTCTTTTTAATACCTTTTTTATGCATGTTGATGGCTCTGTCTATTTCAGCATCTGAGACCAATAAATCTTCAGCGTGTACTTCGGTTTCATTATCATTTTCAGATTCTTTCTTTCTTGTAAATTTTTTTGGTGCTTCAGATACACCAATAAGATTGAGTACTTTTTTAATGTTAGCAGCAGCTTTTTCTTGTAAACCAAGAAAAGACAAAATATCATGAATTGCTTTGTCTGGATTGTTTGCTAAATCTGCATATTGCCTACGTTGCCAGCGCATTGGTAATTTACATTCTTCAATAAGAATTGGTACCATTTTCTTTTTGGTATTGATAGCGATAGACACTTCATCTTGAACATTTGGAGATTCAACTGATGTTGGGGACAAAATCAGCATAAATGTTCCTGATTTGTCTAATGCTTCTTCAATGGCATTATCCCAGTTTTCGCCAAGGCCAATACCTAATTGGTCTATCCATACATTGGCACCTAAATCTTGTAACTCTTTAACAAGACCTAAAGCAAATGGCCTGTCTTTACTTGAGTAACTAACGAAAATAGTTTCTGCACTCATGTTATGTGTTTTTAGTTTGTTAGGATTAATAAGGGATTGTTAATATAATGATTTATTTTTTAGTTACTAACTTAGTAATCTTGCTTTTAAAAACTGAATAAATTCGTCTTCTTCTTTATTTGTCAATGCCACATATCCCGCGTACGCATTAGTATGCATAGAGACTTTTTCTCTTATAGGTATATCTTTAGATGCTTTAATGTAAAATTCTTTTGCAGTGTCTAAATTTCCTAAATACATATTGGCTTCGGCAACGGTGGCAAATTTCCAAAGGTTATCATCACAATGCGTTGTAGCATTCAAAGCTTGATTTGCATATTTTTTCATTTCGCTTTTCCCAGATTCTGGGTCAGTCACAATACTTAAAAATGCTAGGTTTATGGCGTGATAGTAAATTTGAGAATGTACTTCATTATCTACTGATATTTCTAGAGCTTTACTATAATATTCACGTGACAACTCACTAGATTTAAAAGAGGAAGTTTTTAAATAATCACGTTTATGTCGTCCACCAATAATTCCCATTAAGTCGGTATTACGTTTTGCAAGCGGATGGTTGTTTAAAATATCATACACTTCTTCTTTGCGCTCGAGTCCTTCAAGTGCAAAAATTAGTTGCGTTAACCCTCTTTTATCTAAATCATCTTTATTTGGAAGTAACTCTTTTACAACGGAATCATATTTTCCAAGAACCAAATTAATTTCTTCTTTATTGGTATATTGGTTAAAGAATTTACTACCTGTTAAAGTATCCAAAACCAAGCCATAAGTTGCATCTTTATCTGATTTAGGTTTAACCATATCCAAATGTTTTTTTTCTACAAACTCTCTGTGTTCTTGATGAAATGGCTTATGACAGGACTCTAATGAAACGTATTCATCGTCCGTTGAAGCGGCTACTTTTAATTTAAAAGGATAGGTATCATTAAAGGTTTCTTTCCATTGTTTACGTAGTGATTTTATGTAATCGCCTTCACTACTTAATTCACTGTATTTTTTATTCCATTGTTTAGCTAATATTTCTGGGGCTATGCCATTACTAGGCGTTCCAAACATGACAAGATGTGAAATCCTGTTTCTATTCTCATCATCTAAACCCAAAATAGCTTTTTGAGCCACTAAACCTCCCAAACTGTGGGCAACTATGGCAATACGGTCATAATCTTTAAACTTATATTTGATAGATGTTTTTAGAAACCCCGCAATTTTATCGACATCAAGAATAGCCCCCCAAATATCTTTGCCTAATTTGGGTTGTACTACAGGAGTATAGCCTAAAGGTTTCATTGCCCAACCATCAAAATTGGAGTCGGATTGCAGCATTTTCGGAATATTACCAAAAGTGTCTTTTGATTCTCCTGAAAAGCCATGAAGGAATAGCAAAAGGTTGTTGCCTTCGTTTCTTTCCCAAGATTCAATATCATTACTTTTAGCTGAAATTAATTCGTCTTGTTGAACAGGAATTTTAAACTTATTGGTTACTATTTTCTCATTAAATTGCTGAGGAATATAGCTAATAACAAAATCGCTATTCATTTGAAGATTAGCGTAAGGCGTTTGGTCTTTTACAATATCACTTCGTTGTTTAAGAATTTTAATCAACTCAGGAATCCTTACAAATACATAATTAACGGTTTCTACCATCCTTATATATTCATCTGCAAAAAAGTGTTTGTGCTTAGCATTTAGTGCCTCAATGAAGGCAGTTGTAAGGACACTATAATCGTCATTATTATCTCCCCACGATAATTCTTCGGCTTGGGAGGATGCAATAATAGCCATACCTTGTTCATCATCAATTTCTTGCGCTATTCCTTCTAGACTTTCAGTTTTATTAAGACTTCTTTGTGCTGAATTATTCGAAACGGTTTGCGAAATAATATCATCTTTACCATCAAAAAAACCAGCCGAATGACAACAGTCAAACATGATAATCATTCTTTTTGATTTCATTCGGCTGAGTTTCTCTCTTAGATTTTCTCCTAAAATCAAGCTTTCGCTAGTAGCTCCATAAGGTAGTAAATAGGAGCGGCCTTTATGATAGCCACCATGCCCAGAATAGAACAAAAGAAACGATGAGTTCTCATCAATTTTTGCTATATAATCGTCTATGGCTTTATTAATGCTTTCGGTTGTGGCTTCTTTGTCTAGAAGTAGTGTAATATTTTCTTCTTGATAACCACAAATCTCTTGATTGGTTAGCACATCATAAATAGCTTGAGCGTCCCTAATTACTTGTGTTGTTTTTTGGGCATTGTCTACACCAATAATTAGAGCGTAAGCATTTTTAAGCGTTCTCATGTTTTAGAATGATATGTTATTGTATATTCTTTTAATTTTTGAGACTTGTTCATGGGTAATCTTAGGTGCATTCAGCGCCTTATTATTCAATTCAATTATTTTTTTTAGCTTATGTGAAGTGTCACTACTAATTTTTCCATTCTCTTTTAAAATACTGACTAAAGTAAAATTTGAAGACGTGGAAATATTAATTCCGTTTTGACTAGCGATTCCTTTTAGTTTTTGATTTATGACTTCTTTTAGTTCTAAAAGTTCTTGATAAGGAGATTCAGCATAACTTTTTATTGGAGCTTTTATTTCACTGCTCTTTGGTATAATACTTGAGCCATCTTTTGGTATGATACTACTTCCATCCTTTGGAATGATACTCGAACCATCTTTAGGAATTATACTACCTTCGTCTATTAACAAAGTATCTGAGGTCGCCATCCCTATATCAGTTGAGGTTTCATTAATTAAGCTATCAACTTCTGCTTCAATTCCTGATTGGCTTATTTTGAGAGATTTAAACCTGTCCATTAAACCTCTAATCTGCGATTTAAATAAATAAAGAAACGTAATTAGAGCTAATGGCCAAATAATAACATCAAGCGTACTTATTAAATTGTTCCAAAAGGATTGCCCTTTTTCAAGTTCATCTATTTGCTTGGTAAGTGTTTCTAATTTTTTGGTCAATTCTATAACTTTTGTAGAATCTGCTACCTGTTGAAAGTTTATCATTGTGTTTTATTTTTCCAGTAATTCATAATTTTATTATTGAATTCAGGGTTTTCTTTTAATGTTTTAAAATGAGGGTCGTGTTGAAATGTTGAAGGTGTATAATTATAACCTTGTGCTACAGCTTTGAGTAAAAATTCTAATGCTTTCTCATTATTATCAATTGAAGCGTAATATTGAGCCCAAGCATAGTCTATGGCTCCAAATTGATAGTCAGTTCTCAAATCATTTAGTTTTTCAATTTGATTTTTGGCTGCTTCAGCATTTCCATTATTAAATTTTGAAATTGAAAAATGTACTAAGTACTCAATGTTTTCTGGCTCGGTTTCATCAAGTGTTTTGTACAAATTTTCAGCATTTACATAATCGCCTATAAAATAATATGCTTTAGCAAGTTCAGTTTTACTTGTATTTGAGTTTTTGTTTGTAATAACTTTATTAAAATAGTTATTTGCTTCATCAATAGTATTACCATTTAAAAACTGAATTCCTGTAAACACATTTAAATAATCCATATCCTGATTGGAGGCTGTTAAAGCAAAATCGGATAAGTATTTTTTAAATTCTTCAATTTTTCCTGATTTCACATAAGCACTTATTAACGGACGTTTTAAATAATTGTACTCTATAATATTTGTAACGGGAACTAATTTTTTTATAACTTCTTCATAATTACCTAGTTCAACATCGGCAAGCCCTTTTAAATAATACCTAAAACCACAACGCGCACAATCTTCCAAGACCATATCATCCATTGGAATTTCATTGTAAATCGCTTCAATATCTTCTGGACGATTTACGTATTGTAGAGCAATAGTCATGGTTGTCATATTTGTAGCTTGGTCTAGACTTGCATACTTATATTCCTCTTTTTGTGCAGTATAAGCTCTATCATTTTTACCATTAACGATTGATTCGTGAAAAAGCAAATGGTTTTTTTGCCTTTTGCTTAGTGATGGTTTGTTAGCTATTAATCGTCGTAACGAATCAGCAATTTTAAACTGCCCTTTATTATAGTAATGGGAAATTCTATGAATCTTAGGTTCAAAAAAATTAGGGTCTTTTTCTATGGCTTTATTTAAAAGGTCTAAATGAATTTTATCATTACCTAAATTAGCAAGTGCATTTGTCAAGTACTCATAAGCTTGATAGTTTGGAGGGCTTTCTTCGTAATATGATACCTTGTTATCGTCTTTCTTAATATAACCCGATTCATCTTGTTTATCTTCAGTAGATAAATATCCAAGAATCTCTTGTTTTAATTGTTCAGCACAATCTAAAGGTGTGTTTGGGTCGCATTTTATTGTTTCAAAAGAAATAAAAGTTTTGTCAATCAACCCATCTTTAATAGAACCCTGAAGCAAAAGTGTGTCTTTTTCCATGTAAAAAGCACCTTCAATGGATTTACCTGGTTTTAAATAGTTTTTTAATAAATTACTTAAATCAATAGACCCAGCTTGAGATTTTATAACATTGGTATAATCATTAACAATTTTTGACGAAATGACTTGCCCAACTTCATTTTCGGTAATTCCGTGACTAATATATCTGGCTGCAATTCTTCCTACATTATCTAGTTCTTTATCGCCTGTGGTGTTTTCAAAATCTAAAACTGCTATTTTGTCGTTTTCATTTAATTCTTCCAAAGAAAAATTACTTCCAAAATTATTTTTAACAATCAATGTTATTGCAATACCAGAAAGTAAACCTATAACAAATAATGACGAAAAGTACATTTTTTGAAAAGCACTTTTATTGTAAGGTGTTGTAGGGTCTTCGGTTTGTTGTATCTCGTATTTAAGCAGCCTAAACTTCCATATATAGTATATATAAATAGGAAAGCCTAATAATAAAATAATGATGAGGTAGGTAACACTTTTTTCAGGAAGACCAAGTGGTGATGCTATAAGTGCTAAAACTTGTAATACGACCCAACTTGATACGATATAAATAGAAAGCATCTTGAATACTTCCTTTTTATGACACTCTTTAACGAAACCTTTTAGGTTCATTCTCAGTTAATTAAAAGAAGAGGTTAAAGGTAAAGGGGATTAATAGCTTGCTAAAGTTACATTTTTTCACTAATATAGAGCATATTAACTTTAAAAACATATCATGGCAAGTAAAGAAAATTCTGATAATATACTTCCTAAGGATGGTTCTAGCATCATTCCAAAAGATGGAAGTAGTATCATCCCGAAAGATGGAAGCAGCATAATACCTAAGGATGGTAGTAGTATTATTCCAAAAGATGGCTCTAGCATTATCCCAAAGGACGGAAGTAGTATTATACCGAAAGACGGTTCAAGCATAATACCTAAGGATGGTAGTAGTATTATTCCAAAAGACGGTTCTAGCATTATCCCAAAGGATGGAAGTAGTATCATACGAAAAGATGGTTCAAGTATTATTCCTAAAGATGGAGGAGATATAAAACCTGACTAATTTTTAAGATACAAACTGTTCAATCATTTAATCTTGCCCTATATTTAAAGTAATTGAAGAATTAAAAAAAAGCCGATTCTAAATTGAATCGGCTTTTTTATTGTTAGTGAGTTCCTATAATACAACCACATGTTTCCCTTGTGAAACTTTGGCTTTCTTCATGCCACGGAAAAGCTGCGTTGTATTTATTATTTTCCCAATAGAATTTTCCTCTTGTACTTTCATGGTTTCCTATTTCATTCATCGTTTCGGTATCATATAAACGACCATTAACCATCGTGTACCTAACACTTTCAGTATGTCTAATATTTTCTAGCGGATTTTTATCCAGTACAATTAAATCGGCAAGTTTGCCAACTTCAAGTGAACCAATATCATTTCCAGCGCCTATATATTCTGCACCATTTAAAGTGGCAGCTCTAAGCGCTTCCATATTGGTCATACCTCCTTGTTGGAGCATCCATAATTCCCAATGTGCACCAAGACCTTGTAGTTGTCCATGTGCACCCAAATTTACTTTCACACCAACATCTGTAAGTGCTTTACATACTTTGGAAGTGGCTATATAACCGTTTTCATATTCTTCTTGAGGCACCATGACACGATGTCTCGAACGTGCATCAACAATACTTCGTGGCATGTATTTTAATAGTTTCTCGTTTTCCCATACATTGGTATTTTGATACCAATAATATTCACCACTCATTCCTGCATAATTCACAACAAGAGTAGGTGTGTAACCAGTATTGCTATTTCCCCAAAGTGTCATAACATCTTTATAAACAGGAGCAATTGGAATGTTGTGTTCTACTCCTGTATGACCATCCATAATCATGGTCATATTATGGTAGAATGTCGAACCACCTTCTGGCACTACAAAAATACTTTCTTCACGAGCTGCTTGTAATACTTGCTGACGTTGTTCACGACGCGGTTGATTATAACTTTTTACCGATAATGCTCCAAATGCTTTAGTACGCTTTATTGAAGAACGTGCATCATCCAAACTATTAATGACTGCTTTAAAATCGCCTTCTGCTCCATAAAGTATGTGTCCTGTAGAATACAGTCTTGGACCAACTAAACTTCCGTTTTTCTGTAATTCTGATAAAGCAAAAACTGCTTGCGTATTGGCAGAAGGGTCATGAGCAGTAGTCACTCCAAATGCTAAATTCGCATAAAATTGCCAATGTTTTTGTGTGGTTAATCCGTCACGAAATCCTCCAATATGTGCGTGAGCGTCTACAATTCCAGGCATAATGGTTTTTCCAGAGACATCATATACTTTAGCATTTGATGGAATTTTCACTTCTGAGGCAGTACCAATTGCTTCAATTTTATTTTGGTTAACGATAATAGTTCCATTTTCAATGACTTTATTGCCTTCCATGGTAATAATTCTAGCATTTTTAAAAGCAATTCTTCCGCTTGGTTTATCAGTTTCAACTTCAAGGTTTATAGTCACTTTTGGTTTAGTTACCATTTTAGTATCTAATGAAGCAGGAGCGGAGTAGTACTCGTTTCCTAAGGTCCAATGAATGGTTTTACTATCATTTGACCAATGTAAATTGATGCCTGCATCTTTTGTTAATTGGGTAACAGGAACAAAATTTGTTTTATCCGTCAAATCAAGTGATTTTCCTGCTTGTGGCATTGGCGCCATATATACTTTAAATAAATGAATAAAAGCGACCCATTTTCCATCTGGGCTTGGTAATAATCGGTTACCATTTTTAGATTTTATAAGAGTTCTTTCGTTGTTTCCATTTAAATCAACACTTTTTAATTGTTTGGTTAAAGCACCACCAAAAGTACCTCCATTTTGAAAGATGATACGTTTATCATCTTGAGAAAATAGGGCGTAATCTCCTTGTTGCGTTAAGAATTTATTGTTTGAACCATCAGCATTCATTACATAGAGACCAGTTTTTTTAGTGAATGTTCTACCTTGGTCGCCATTGCCACCTTCTTTTCTATACACAATTCTAGAACCATTATTTGAATAAGAAGGATTTCTATAAATACCTTTTTCAGTATGTAATTTTTTAGGTGTGCCTCCTTTTGAAGACACTGAAAAAATGCCTCCCAAGTTTTCGTCATTCCAGGTCACATACACAATTTGAGAGCCATCAGGTGAAAAAGATGGTTCAAATTCAAAATCGGTTCCTTGTGTTAATCGCTTTGGTTTTCCTTTTGGAAGCTGCATAGTATATAAATAGCCTAAAGCATTAAATACAATACTTTTTCCATCAGGCGACGTTTTTACATCCCTAATAACTTTGGCATTAAACTCGTCTGGAGCAACAGGCGTATCAAATTCCACAGCCTTAGCAATTTTTATACTCGTATTAACTTCAAAAGGAATATTGGTTACTTGAAGTGTGTTTACATTCACTTTATTAATTTTTCCACCAGACCAAAACACAATGCTGTCGTCGTTTGGTGTCCAACTGAAATTGCTATACACCCCAAAAATTGCCCAAGCTTCTTGCTGGTCTTTATTGAGTCCATCAAAAATTGGCCATTCTTCGCCAGTTTCTAAGTCATGAATGTATAGTACAGTCTTTGTTCGTACACGTTTTACAAAAGCTAGTTTTTTTCCATCGTTGGATATTTGAGGTCTAGCAGCTCCTCCTGGACCTCCTGTAATTCTTTCGGTTTTTCCTGTTTTAAAATCATAACGATTAATCACATAAATTTGACTATTTGGGTCTTTGTTATATTGAAAAAACCCTCCAGGATATACATCTTCGCTATAATACATATAGCGTCCATCTTTTGATATGCTTGGTTCGTTTACATCTTGTTGGTCGTTTTTGCGTTTTGTAATTTGTATACCGCTTTTACCAGATACATGATACATCCACATTTCACCAGCACCTAACGAGCGCGTAGAAGAGAAGTGTTTTCTAGCTACCAAATAGTCACCATCGGACGTCCAAACAGCATTATTAAGCAATCTAAAATTTTCTTTAGTTATTTGTTTGGCATCGCTTCCGTCCAAATTCATAGTCCAAATATTATCGCCTCCACCAGCATCACTTGTAAAAGAAATGATTTTTCCGTCAGGACTAAATCGTGGTTGAATTTCAAAAGGCAATCCAGTTCTAAGAGCTTTAGCTTTTCCGCCATTAGCGTTCATAATAAATATATCGCCTAGTAAGTCAAATACTATTTTGCTTCCATCTGGACTTACATCTACATTCATCCAAGTACCTTCATTGGTGTTTAAAGCTACTTCTTTAAAATCCCAATCACCTTCTGGATTGGAGACGTCCCAAGACTTTTTCTTTTCTTGAGCTGAAAGACTTGTTGAAACTATAATTAGGGCAATTAATAATTGTTGAATTCGATTCATTTTATGTGAAAATTTTATGAATCTGAAAGATACTAAAAAGGACTATTGATTTTAAAATTAGTTATTCACAATAGTTATAAAAGCAAAAATCCCGACGATTCAATTGAATGTCGGGATTTTATAAGCGAAATTATTATACAATTAGGCGAAACGCCTTATTTTACTTTATTTACAATTGCTTTAAAAGCTTCTGGGTTATTCATAGCTAAATCGGCTAAAACCTTACGGTTTAATTCGATATTGTTAGCTTTAAGTTTTCCCATAAATTGCGAATATGACAATCCGTGTTGTCTAGCTCCTGCGTTAATACGCATAATCCATAATGCACGGAATGTTCTTTTTTTGTTTCTACGGTCTCTGTACGAATATTGCATCGCTTTATCAACCGCATTTTTTGCTACTGTCCAAACGTTTTTACGTCTTCCAAAGTAACCTTTTGCTTGCTTAAGAACCTTTTTTCTTCTGGCTCTCTTCGCAACTGAATTTACTGATCTTGGCATAATTTTAAATTTTTTTGTAGTAGGCGATCGATAATCGATTCTTGTAAAAGCCTAACTCCATGGTTTATAAATAATTTTAACCTAAGCGTTAATTACTTTAAACGTAATTGTTGCTTAATGTTTGCTTCATCGCTCTCATGTACTAATGTACTGTGAGTTAAAGCTAGCTTACGCTTTTTAGATTTTTTTGTCAATATATGACTCTTAAAAGCATGCTTTCTTTTGATTTTACCAGTTCCAGTCAACTTAAAACGTTTCTTGGCACTAGATTTTGTTTTCATTTTAGGCATTGTTCTCCTCTTTATTTAAATTCACTTCGCTTATACTGTATTGATTTTGTTTACTTTACTTTTTTAGGCGCAATAAACATAATCATTCTTTTTCCTTCTAATTTTGGCATCTGTTCAACTTTTCCAAATTCTTCCAAATCTTGTGCTAAACGCAACAATAAGATTTGACCTTGTTCTTTAAATATAATAGAACGTCCTTTAAAGAATACAAAAGCTTTAAGCTTTGCACCATCTTTTAAGAACTTTTCAGCATGCTTCTTTTTAAATTCGTAATCATGATCATCTGTATTTGGACCAAAACGAATTTCTTTTACAATTACTTTTGTAGCTTTCGATTTTAAAGCTTTATCACGTTTCTTTTGTTCGTAAAGAAACTTTTTATAATCCATAACTTTACAAACAGGAGGTACAGCTTTTGGCGATATTTCAACAAGATCTAGACCTTGTTCATCAGCTATTGCTAATGCTTGAGATGTTTTATATACACCAATTTCTACATTATCACCAACCAAACGAACTTCTGGTGATGTGATTTTTCTGTTTATCCTGTGTTGATCTTCTTTTATGATTCTTGCAGGACCTCTATTTCTTCTTCTACGTATTGCTATGGCTTAAAAATTTTAGTTATACTTTAAATTGTTTTAATGTTTTATTTATTTCAGTGTCAACAATTTCTGAAAAATCTTCTACACTAATCGTGCCTAAATCTTCACCTCCATGTTGACGAACGCTAATTTTGTTTTCGTTCTCTTCGTTTTCACCAACAATAATCATATAAGGGATTTTATTCATTTCGGCTTCCCGAATTTTTTTACCCATAGTTTCATTTCTATTGTCAATGAGGGCGCGAATTTCGTTATTTTCTAACAAATTTAAAACTTTTTCGGCGTATTTTTCATATTTCTCGCTAATTGACAGTATTATAACTTGCTCAGGCATTAACCATAATGGGAAATTTCCGCCAGTATGTTCTAGAAGAATAGCAACAAATCGTTCCATACTTCCAAAAGGTGCTCTATGAATCATTACTGGTCTATGTAACTCATTATCACTGCCTTTATACGTTAAATCAAAACGTTCAGGAAGCGTGTAATCTACTTGAATTGTTCCAAGCTGCCATTGTCTACCCAAAGCATCTTTTACCATGAAGTCCAATTTTGGACCATAAAAAGCAGCTTCGCCAGTTTCAATAACGTAATCGAGCCCTTTATCCTTTGCAGCATTAATGATGGCTTGTTCAGCTTTGTCCCATAAATGACTTTCACCAATATATTTATCTGGATTTTCAGGGTCTCTTAAAGATACCTGTGCCGTAAAGTTTTCAAACCCTAAAGAACCAAATACATATAGTACGAGGTCAATTACTTCTTTAAATTCTGAATCTAATTGGTCTGGTGTACAAAAAATGTGAGCATCGTCTTGCGTAAAGCCTCTTACTCGAGTTAAACCATGAAGCTCACCGCTTTGTTCATATCTATATACTGTTCCAAATTCTGCATAACGTTTTGGAAGTTCTTTATAACTAAAAGGTTTTGCGTTGTAAATTTCACAATGGTGAGGGCAATTCATTGGTTTTAACAAGAATTCCTCATCTTCTTTTGGCGTTTTTATAGGCTGAAAACTATCTTCTCCATATTTGGCATAGTGACCCGAAGTCACATAAAGTTCCTTTTGACCAATGTGCGGCGTAACTACCATTTCGTAACCAGCTTTTTGCTGCGCTTTTTTAAGAAAATCTTCTAATCTAGCTCTTAAAGCAGCACCTTTAGGTAGCCATAACGGAAGCCCTTGGCCTACTTTTTGTGAGAAAGTGAAAAGCTCCAGTTGTTTACCAAGTTTTCTGTGGTCACGTTTTTTAGCTTCTTCTAAAAGTTCTAAATACTCTTTTAATTCTTTTTGCTTCGGAAATGAAATTCCATACACACGAGTAAGTTGTTTGTTGTTTTCATCACCTCGCCAATATGCACCAGCGACACTTAATATTTTTACTGCTTTAACAATTCCAGTGTTTGGTATGTGTCCGCCACGACATAAATCGGTAAATGTCGAATGGTCGCAAAACGTAATATCTCCATCTTGAAGATTTTCTATAAGTTCTACTTTATACTCATTTCCTTCTTGATTGTATTTTGATAGTGCATCAGCTTTAGAAACTGGCTTTATTTTAAACTCATGCTTGCCACGAGCAATTTCTAACATTTTATCTTCTACAGCTATAAAATCTTTATCAGAAATACTTCTATCTCCAAGGTCAATGTCATAATAAAATCCATTTTCAATAGCTGGACCTATAGATAACTTAACTCCTGGGTAAAGTTCCTCTAGTGCTTGCGCTAAAATATGTGCCGATGAATGCCAAAAAGCTTTTTTACCTTCGTCATCTCTCCATGTATATAAAACAAGATTACCATTGGTTGTTAATACGGTAGAAGTTTCAATTGTTTTATCATTGAACTTTGCAGATATAACATTTCTAGCAAATCCTTCGCTAATATCTTTAGCAACATCCATAGCAGTGATGTTATTATTATAATTTCTTTTGCTGCCGTCAGGTAAAGTAATCTCGATCATAAGTGATTAAAAATTTAAAGCGCAAAGATAATAGGATAATAAATGACATACAATATATATATAAGGTATATTTTTTTGTAGCTAAAAAGCATATCCACCCTGATTTCGCGATTCGATTTGGATTGGTATGGAATTTTTTCATGTGATATGTTGTTGGTTTACAGGGGTTATGTATTGTAGTTTGTAAAAGGGTAAAAAATAGTTCAGAAAGTGTTTGTGAGAACGGAATAGAGTTGTATGTTTGCATCCGCAAAAATCGGTAATGGATTTGGCGTAGTTCTGGAGGCAATGTTTAGGTTTAAAAAGGGATTAAAAAATAATTTCAAAAAAAAGATTAAAAGCATTGTGGGAATAAAAAAAGGGTTTTATATTTGCACCCGCTTAAGGAGGAAAGACTTTAGGTAAAGAAGAAAAAAAAGTTCATTAAACATATTGATTGACAGCGTAAGAATTAAGTTGGAAACGATTTGATTCATTACAGAGAATAAACCATTTTGAGTACAAAATTAATATCCTTTAGTTGTTTAAGAGATAGTCGTAAGACTTAAAATTTAACGATGAAGAGTTTGATCCTGGCTCAGGATGAACGCTAGCGGCAGGCCTAACACATGCAAGTCGAGGGGTAACATAATTTGCTTGCAAATTGATGACGACCGGCGCACGGGTGCGTAACGCGTATAGAACCTACCTTTTACTGGAGAATAACCAGAAGAAATTCTGACTAATACTCCATAGTATGTATTTGTTGCATAACAGTTACATTAAAGATTTATTGGTAAAAGATGGCTATGCGTCCTATTAGCTAGATGGTGTGGTAACGGCACACCATGGCAACGATAGGTAGGGGCCCTGAGAGGGGGATCCCCCACACTGGTACTGAGACACGGACCAGACTCCTACGGGAGGCAGCAGTGAGGAATATTGGACAATGGAGGC
>CAKZMU010000067.1 GCA_937129145.1 uncultured Lacinutrix sp.
TATATCCGTCACCTACAATTAGACAATATCAAAAATAAGATTGAACGTATTTTAGACGCCATAAGAAATTAATTTAGCAACTTAAAAAATCAAATAAAATGAGTACAAAATCTATTAAATCATTGTTGCCGCTTTTTTTAGTGATTGGCCTCGTGGTATTATTCAATAGTTGTTTTAATTCTGAAAAAAAGCCTCTTAAGAAAGACTCTAAAATTACCACTTACCCTAGCGATGTGATTCCGTTTTTAAATGAGTTTACTATTCTACTAGGGGATGGCACTCGATCTAGTGAGTTAATTGATTTTCAAAAAATGCACGTTCATAGCGTTGCTCAACAACATTAGTAATGAGACAACAAGATAAAGCAGCCCTTAAACGGTATTTGGAGAAGCTGGAAAGAGCGAAGTCAGGCGGACAGGTAAATGTAGATGAAAGTAGCAAGGAACAACAGGAAAGAATTGCAAGAGCCAAGAAAGATTTCAAGTTCATGGTGCAGTATTACTTTCCAGAATATGCAGAATTTGAAACACCTGATTTCCATATTGACTTTGCTAAGAAGGTGTTAAAAAATCGACTAATACGAATCTTTGCGGAGTGGGGTCGAGGTTTGGCTAAGTCTGTCGTTATTGATGTCTTACTTCTATTCTGGTTATGGATAAATGACGAAGTGAATTATGTCGTATTGGTTAGTATTTCAAATGACAAAGCAGTGGACTTACTTTCCGACATACAAGCAGAATTTGAAGGGAATCAGAGAATCATTCACGATTTTGGCGAGCAAAAACAATATGGGTCATGGGAGATTGGAAATTTTGCAACAAAGAATGGATTTATTGGGAAGGCTCTCGGTGCTGGACAACCTGTTAGAGGATTACGAAAAAAAAATCAAAGACCTGATATTATCATAGTTGATGATTTTGAGACTAAGGAATTGGTCAAAAACCCAAGTCGGCAGCTAGAGTATGCGAAATGGTTTGAAACCGCATTACTTCCAACTATGGACGGCAGAAAGAGACGATTTTTATATGCAAATAATAGATTCGCTCCTGTCATGGTTCAAACAATTCTACAGGAACGACATCCCAACTGGATTATTCACAGAGTCAATGCTTATGATGAAACTACTTTCAAACCTACTTGGTCTTCAAAATATGATGATGAGTACTATAAGGTATGGGAAGAAGATATTGGAAGCCTTGCAGCTCGTGCTGAGTTTAACAACAAACCCCATACAGAGGGTAAGATTTTCAAAGCAGAACAAATTCAGTGGACGAAGCTTCCACGCCTCGACCATATGAAACAGATTGTCGGTCATTGGGATATTGCATATGCAGGGACGGCAACAGCAGATTATAATGCAATTAGAATCTGGGGAGCGAAGGACAACCAGTACTATTATATAGATGGCTATGTCGCTCAATCCAAAATGAAGAAAGCTTTGGACTGGGCTGCCGACTTTCAAAAACTACTGCCTAATTCAGTCATTGTTACTTGGCGTTTTGAATCTCAATTTTGGAACGATGAAGTAAAACGAACTATCAAAGAAGCAGAAAAACGGCACAAGGTTAAATTCAACTTCATCAAAGTGGATACACCTAAATCGAATAAATACCAACGAATTTTAACGCTACAAGCATACTACCAAAACGGCAGAATCTACCACAACATTAAAAAGAAAAGTCATAATATGACGCAAGTTGGTAACGCTCAACTATTCGGTATAGAACCACGATACAAGACTCATGACGATGCTCCTGATGCGGACCAACAAGCTATTATCTACTTGAGCGAATTTATAGAGACAAGCAGTTCAAAAAAACCAATAGTCGGCAAATACAGCAAATCAGAGAATCACTTCTAAACTATATACTATGTACTTATTCATAACAGGCGATGATTTACGGACTACAATTTATCAACGATTTATTGACGAATCAAAATCAGATTTTGAGGAACGAGTTGAGAAAATCGAAAAACAACGAATTGCATTCATTAAATCAAAAATAGCAGAACGCTATGATGTCAACAGCATTTTTGAGACGACTGGAGAGGATAGACACGAACTGCTATTAAAATATCTATGTGATATGATAGTCTTTGATTTGATTCGAACCAATGCAACTCGAAAAGTACCTGCGGATTTCATGCTGCGATATACGGACGCAAAAAAATGGTTCCAAGACATCAGAGACGGCAAAGAATCACCGTATGATTTGCCAGTTTTAACAGAAGCATCTCCTTCACTATGGCACGGCTCTAGTCGTAACGATAACTTCTATCTATAACTAATTGGATTAAATAACAAGGTTACAAGGTCACACAATAGCTAACACACCGTTTAAATACCGTTTAAGCACGTTTAAATAAGCATAATTAATACAATCATGGCTAATCTATTAACAAATATTATATCATCGCTTAGAAGCAGTTTTTTACATAGCATACCAGAACCAGAATTACGGGTACATGCTGCCATGCGAAAAGGAGATAGTTTGAGCAAAAAACTAGAACTAACAGCCTATAATATTCGTGTGCAGCAAATGCGAGACTGGAAACGGGCTATCATGGCGGCCAAAGACCCTGAGAATCCTGAATTCTCATTATGGAATGATGTCTTAAACGCATTAAAATTAGATAACCATGTAGCGGCTTTGATTGATTCTCGTATTTTAAGACTAACAGGAAGTAAGTTCAAAATAGTAAATAGTAAAGGGGAAACAAACGAGGAACTAACCAAACTAATGCAAAAATCTTGGCTTGATGATTTTATCAAACTAGCTGCTCAATCCATTTTCGAGGGCGTTACTGTTCTTGAAATATTCAATCTAAACGACAATCTGGAGGTGAAAGAAGTGAATAAAATACCACTTCAACATACCATACCCAAGAAGTCGCTTATCATTAAAATGGTTGGTGACCAAAACGGCTGGAATTATTCATCTCCAGCAATCAAAAACTATTACATCCAAGTCGGTTGCCATGACGATTTAGGCATCTATGAAGATTTAGGACCTATCATCCTAGCTAAAAAATTAGCGTTTGGTAGCTGGATGGATTTTATACAGAAGTATGGTATAGCTCCACGATTTGCCAAAACCGCTGGAGATGCACAAAGACAAGCAGATTTAGCAGAGATGTTAAAAAGTATGGTTTCTGCTCACTATGCGGTATTGAGTTCAAATAATAATGAAGAAATCATATTTGGTGATATACCGTCGAATGATGCTTTCAATGTATTTGACAAACTGATTGAACGATCCAACTCTGAAGCAGCTAAAAGAATAATGGGTGTAACCATGTTGAGCGACAATGGTTCCAGTAGAAGTCAAGCGGAAGTACATGAAAGAATTGGCGAGGATAGGCACAAATCAGATAAGAAGTTTATCAAAAACACCATCAATACAGAACTGTTCCCTAGATTAATTAAGCTAAGTCCTGTATACGCAAAACTAGCTGGACATCGCTTTGAGTGGAATGAGTCTAAAGAAATGAGTCCAAAAGAAATAATTGACGCAGTACAAAAGCTTCAAGGTACTTTCCAAATGGACACAATCAAATTAGCGGAAATGACAGGACTTCCTATCATCGGATACACACAAGCTCCTGCAGCTCTGAATCCAGTAAAAAAAAAGTTTAGCCTAAACGCTGAAATTGGAAAATACTATGAGGGTTATCACAGTCATATATATAATGATGCAATAAAAAACATATTGGCATCTGTTGAAAGCGAATTATTAAAACTATTCAACAAGCTTATTCGACAAGTATATGACCGTGCTACCGTTGGCGTTCCTGCTGATTTCTTCTTAGTAACAGCACAACACCTGAGCACATCAATTACAGCCCTGACAAGAAAGGGAACAATTGGTAATACTGATGATGCATTCCATGCAAATCTAAGAACCAATTTATTTAAGTTTGGAGCTGCTAAGACCTACGTACAGATGAAAGAATTATCTGAATTATTGACAGATGAATCAGGCATCGTTAGACCATTCAAAGAATTTAAAGATGATGCCTTAGCGGTGCATCAAAAATACAATGTCAATTGGCTACGTACTGAATTTGATACCGCTAAGGGAACGGCACGAATGGCAGCTCGTTGGAAAGACTTTGAAGCAGAAAGCGATTTGTTTCACTTGCAGTACAATACTGCCAAAGACAATAAAGTAAGACCACAACATCGGGTTTGGAACGGAATAACGCTTCCTATATCTCATCCGTTCTGGGACACTCATTATCCTCCAGTAGACTGGAACTGTCGTTGCGATGTTCAACAAGTTGCTAACTCTACACCGCAAACACCTGATTTAAGATTGAAAGAAGTAAAGAAGCCGAATCCTATTTTTGCATTCAATGCAGGAAAGCAACAGCTTGTATTCCAGAATAGTCATCCATATATAAAGACTACAACATCCAAAACACTAAACGAATTGGAAGCGGTGAAAGATTATGGGCTTAAAGACCTGGACTATATCTATGAGCAAAAATCCAGAGTTTCAAAAGACAAATCCATTTTCAATAAGGAACAAGCGGCTAAATGGTGGGAGGATATTGATAACATGGATTATTCTTTTGACGGTCGTTTCGGAGAGAATACAAAATTCAAGGTTCATCTATTGGAGGATATTGCTCAGAAGTTTATTGCATCTCCTGAAAAAAGAAAAAACTTGGATGAACTACTGGGAACAGTTAGCAAACCAAACGAGGTATACGAACGGAATTCTAAACTCTATTTTGTCAAGTTCTTTGATAGTCATCTATTAGAAATTGAATTAAAGAACAACGGGAAACGTTTAGATATTAACGATTACAAGCTGATAGAAAAGTCTAACGCAGTCAAGAGCCGAAAAGGGATACTACAATTTACAGACAAATAAATTCAACCTAGCAGTAACTATCCAAGTCCCTTTTGGGAATTTAGGGGTCACACGTTAGTAATTGCAAACAAACCATGCCTAAACTAAAACGAAATGAATTCCCAGACTTTGCAAAAATGGGAAAGAACATAGAGTACATGATTAGAAAACTGCCAACGGTATCAGGTACAATTGCAGTTAACTTTTTCAAAGACTCTTTTACAAGAAAAGGATTCATCAATAAGTCGTTTGAAAAATGGCAACCAAGGCAAAACGATGACGACCTAAAAGGCTCTTTAATGCTCGT
>CAKZMU010000068.1 GCA_937129145.1 uncultured Lacinutrix sp.
GAATAATCGTCATAAGGGCATATTAGAACTACTACACAAAAAAGGCGATTTAGAAAATATTGATGGCTTGATGCACTATTCTTGGAAAGATACGGGGGCGTATGAATTATTTAGCCGTGGAGTTAATATTCTTGAAATTATGAGACAATTGAGACACGCTAACCTTTCCACCACTCAAAAATATTGTGATTCGTTGTATATTATCAACCATCAAATTAAGGCGTTAGATAATTCTTTATTTTGAAAATGAAGTGGACAATAACGCTAATTCTGACGACACTCGAGATTTTCCCGTTGCCGCTGCGCTCGTTTCCGACAAGTAGCTGAACTATACAAAGCCCGTCCCGTAACTATCCGACCGCAACCACAATTACAATGGCGATGCTTTATTTTTTTGATGGGTTCGGCTTGCTGTTGGTAGATAGTTTCTTTGATTAATTCTGCTAGGTAGCCGCCCATGGGAAGAGGTACAGCATTGGCAACCGCCTGTTTTTTGCCCGAAAGGGATAGAAAGGGTAAATCAAACCCTTCCTTTATAATATAAGTGCCAGACTTTTTTTGAGTAAAACCCAAATTATACCTAACAGGTTTTAAAGATTTGAAAACTGGAATAAATCGAAAGGCATTCATTTTGCCAATTTCAGCTACTTTATCTTCTGTGCTAAAAGCTAAGTAAAGCCCAATTCCTACAATAAATTTTTCTAATAATTTCATATAGCTATATTTTAAAATAGCCCTCACCACAAGGTAAGGGCTATACTCACCCACGTTTTTTATTAACAATAGAACTTCTTTGCCTACTTTGTAAACCGTACTGGCAACAAATTTGGAGCTATTTCTTTGATTGACTTAAATTCAGTCGTTTGGGCTTTTAATGCTTTCCAATCCTTTACCCTTTCAACAAAATTTGGAGCTTGGGCAATCCACTTTAAAATATCTTCAATTATCCCTTCCAAAACAGGATCTTTTAGTTGCTGGTTTTCGCTATAATCTACCACCAGCTGCATTATTTCTGACGGGCTAAGATCGCCAACCTCTAAACCTAAATCATTATAATCTAATGCGATAAAGGTGTTGAAAGCGTCAAATCCAGCCGATTGTGCTAGTCCCAATTTTTCCATATTAGATACTGTTCCGTTTCCGTCTTGGTCGATGTGGATAGCGGCTGTTAATGTTCTGCCTAAAAAACCAGAAATTTGTCTCGAATTAATAATACCGTAATTTTCTTGAGCTTGCATAATAATTTTTTAAAGTGTGTTTAGAAATATGATATTTATTCTACTGCTTTGAGTGCTGAAACAGCCGTGAGACTGCCGTATATTAATTTTCCTGCGTCTTTATCCGATGTAGCGGTCTTATATCCTGCATAAATCGCCAATCCTTTCCAAAAAATATTGGGTAATCCCAAATCTAAAAGACCGAAACCTAAACCGCCCGATCCTTCACCAGTTGGAAAAACTCCGTCTGACTCTTCTTTTGTGCCTGTTCCAGTTCCTTGATATGCCCCGTTCAATACTTTTAAATAAACCTGTTGGATCAGTTGAGCCGATAAATGAGAACCCGTCATCCTAGTAATTATTCGCTGTTGGGTTGGTAATTGCTCTAAGAATAGAACCGTTGGTAAAGTGCTGATCTTTGCCGCATTGACGAAATCGGCACCCATTGGTACGTTATTCGGTTCATCTAAATTGGCATAGATTAGATTGTTACTACTATTTATATGGTCGATTGATCGCCAAACCGCTCCAACGTTATTGACCGTGGTGGAATTTTGATGACTGTTGTTATAAACTACTGCGATTACTATTTCCATTTCTATACTTTAAAAAGTTATTGTATATTTGTCCAACACAAACTTAAGTTTTATGGTGGGGAGACAATCCCTAGTCTCCATCCTCCTCCACCATCTTTTTCCTTCCCTACATTTTTTTACCTTTTAAAAATTTTCATGATGAATGAAAAAAACAACCTTCCTATGCGAAAGGAGTACGTTTTTAATGATGTTACCCTTTCTTGTCCAATTGCTGAAGGGCATCGAATGATACCTGTAAAAACAGTCTGTACAGTTATTGACGTAGATTACTCAACTCAAAACAACTGGCTCAAAAAGCATCCTTACTTTAGTCAGTTGTATAGTTTATACCCTACAACTGGTGCGGATGGAAAGCTATATGAAATGAGTTGTTTGTCTATTTTTGACATCAATACTTGGTTAGGTTCAATAGAGCCAAAGCAACGTAGAGACGGTTCACTCGAAAAACAATACGCTTTTATGGCGTTCATCCGTGAAAAGATGATTGAGGAATACAAGTCCATTCAAATTTTTCAAAAGGAGAATGAGTACGAATTGGAATTAGTAGAACTCAAGGAGCAGAAAGAAACTGAACTCTTGGAGACTAAAAACAAAGTCAAAGAGTTGCAAGGCGAAGTAAAACAAATTGACCAAACTATTGAAGATATTCGGGTCAATCGGTTTACGGGGCAAACTGCCTTAGATTTTCCTGCTTAGTTGGGGTGCTTAGCACCCCAACTGAAAATATATACCAGCCTTTTGCACTTCAGCAAAAGGCTTTTGCTTTTTACCCCTTTCTATCCTATATTTGCATTGCACAATTCCTTAATTATCAAAATTTTCTATGCAAAAAATTCCTTTTTTTATAAAGTTATTACCAGAATATGGGTTTAGGTCGTCTTCGGGCGTAATGGGAAACCTCCTAACACTCTTCCCGTCTCTGATGGTTAAGGATTGTGCAGCCCTACGTTCTGGTATTCTAAAAATTTTCGATTATGCACAATCCGAAAAAAGAAAACCCTCAACCCATTCTTAACATTCAAGTTCGCTATTTGGATGAAAACACGATTAGCATTCAAGGCGAAAAAGGTACATTAGACTTTTCCGTTCGTGAGTGGCGGATGTGGATGCTGCACGTAACGCAAAATGTCCTCATCAATGACAATTTAGCACAAGTAGATAAATTGGGCTATCTCATTAGCGATGTTGCTGCCTTTTGCGACATCATGGAATTTGGAGCGCTTAGCCACGAGCGAAAAAATGAATAAAATTTTTATCAAGCTGCTTGCCTTTGCAAGCGGCTTTTTTTATGCAATTGGTTCACCTTGTAGTAAGAAAATAGCAGGGTCTAATAAAAACCCATTTTTTCTAATTTCGATGTGTAGGTGATTATCCATCGCTCGCCCGTGCTTTTCACTAATATTCTGCATTTGTCCAATGTTTTGCCCCGCTCTGACAGGTACACCTATCATGTTGGGCATCATATAAAACATTTTGACAGTATAACCAGTATAGATCCCTTCGCCAATAATTAGGCATCCTTCCCATTTTAAATCACTCTCGTAAGGATGGGCATACCTTTTTATATAGCCTGTTATGGGAGATTTGACCGACTGATATTTATACATGGATTTTAAATCTAATCCTCTATGCTCATATCTTACCTCCACTCCGTTCACTACTTTTCTCCTTCTTGCTCCAAAATGCCCTGCGCCTAATGTGTCGTTACGCATTCGCATCGGCTCTAATGGCGGTGCAAAGTATACGGGTTGAAAGGTAGTACTCGTTGGGGGTACGGAGGTTGGTGGTTTGGTTGGAATAGCTGCCTTATTGTCATCCAATAAGAAGTAGGCGGCGATTATTCCTGCAATCCATTTGAAGTAGTTACCCATTATCTTGCTTTTTTATTTTTGCTTTGAGAATAATAATTTCATTATTAAGCAATCTATTTTCCTCCTTTAAAACTTGTATTTCTTCTTTTTGCTGTTGATTTGCCACTTCTAGTTTTTCAATAATTAAGGTATCGTTAGCTATTCTTTTTTCTAACAGGTGGATAATTCTCTCGTAATTATCCATAAAAATGCTGTCGGCTTGGTAGCTTATCATTTTAGCTTCGGCTTTTGATTTTACCGAATCTCTTTTTCCAATAATAGCACTTAGAAGCGTGATGACGGCAAGTACTATTTTACTCCACATCTTCTAGGGATTTTAATTTTTGTTCAAGGATTTTTTTCTTCGCTAAAAAGTTTTTTCGGTCTTTATCTAATTGGATGGTCGATGCAATTAACGTGATAAGTGCAATGTATTTAAAGTAATAGGACAATCGGACGATGCAAGCATAAACAGAACTATCGTCGAAACTATGATAGAGGGAGTTCATACTAATCAACCCCACATAAATCCCATAATTGAGAAAAAAGTAATTATAGATCCGAGTCATATTGTACGTAAAGTACAGATAAAAAAAAGCGAGACTACTAGCAAAAAACAGTAAAAAAGATTCTATCCGTTGTCCTCTAAATTGTAGTAATAATTCTCGTTGATTGCCTGTTACCCCTCTTGTTTCTAGGTATGCGATTGCTAGAATCGTACTAACTATTAGCAGATACGTCAAAGAAATTTTATTCCGATTTTTTGATGTAAATTGCTGTTCTAGCATCGTTTTTATGCTTGTGATTTGTTGTTGTTCTTGTGGTAGTACAGTTAGCATATCAATAAGATGGCATGCACTAAAATTCAAATGCTATTTTATTAATAACTTTTGACCCATTCATCGCCACATCAATGAACAAATTTCCCATAGACGGAACTAATGAAGTATACATCAAAATGTCTCCTCTATAGTATGTAATAGTTGTGCCTACCCGTTCGATCTTAAATGCTCCGGGATTAGCTGCCGCACCAGCGTCTACGTGTACTTCTGTACCATTTTCACGGATTCTTATTGTACTAGAATGAATATAGATAGCGTAATCAATAGCACTATCACTATTACCATTTGTAGCCGCATCAGTACCCAATCCTACCATATAATCGTGTGACCCATTCGTTTCAAAACTTAAAACTCCATCTCCTGTCATAGCTGTAATGCTATTTGCTCCAGTTGTTCCCCAAGTACCTCCAGTTCCTGTAAGGCCAGGGGATTGATTGATTGCCATATTGGATAAATTTTCCCAAGCGATTAGGATTACATCAGACTTTCGATATTTGGTTATAGCGTAGTAATTACTAATTGGTGCACCGCTCGTATTGGAAATAATCAACTTGTCACTACCATAATTATAAGTAGCGTCAACTTGACCACTACCAACTTGATATTGACTACTTCCAGAATATCCTATATTTCCTACTCGAAATCCTAGATTAATGTCCCACACATTGTCAACTTCTGGGATTGGAACATCGACCGTTGATGCGGTAGCTAAATCTACGCTAGAAACATTGACATATTCAAAAAGCTCTTCATCAATTATATCTAATCGACCTTGTGGGGTTTCACCAAGTTCCATGTCGGGAATATCGTTTCCACTACTTACTACAGTTGCCTGTTCGGGACAATTAACTTGAACAATATCGTATTCAATACTAGCAAATTGTTCAAATGCACCTTTTTCGGCACCATAAGCTAAGTACAGCTTTCCATCAGACTTTAATATCCAGTCTCCATATACCATATCTTCCGTATCAGTATTTTCGACATAGCTATGCCAGCTAAGCCCATTATCTTCAGAAATCACAATTGCACCTCTATAATCAGAACTTAGAACTTGACGATATTGCATTATTATAGCTCCAGAAGGGAGCAAATAAATAGCGGGCTTTCCTGCCGCTGGGTCTACAAGTCCTTTGACAATTTGGGGAGTTGACCAAGTTAATCCACAATCTTTCGAAGTTGCTCTATAGATGGTATCTGCATTTTCTTCTCGAATTAAGGCAATGATTTGACCGTTCTTATTGATAAAAGAAGTCTCATTGAAATATTTGCCAGATACGGTAGGAAATTCGACGTAACTAAAAGTGCTCAATTCTTGGTCCGTAATGGCTACCCCAGCGTTTGTGTCAGTATAAAAAGGTATTAGTATATTGCCGCCACATTCAGCAACTTTCCCTTCGGTATAAGAACCATTAGTGCCTATATTTTCTCTAACTAGAATCCGATTGCCCCAAGTAAGTCCATTATCTTCCGATACACGAGCGTAAACGCTTGGTGTCGTTAGCTGAAAATAGGTCATTAAAATACGTCCGTCGGCTAAGGTTTTGATTAAGCCATTCCGTGTATTATCTGCCGCATTGCTTTCAATTGTATCTGGATTAGACCAGTTTACCCCCTCGTCTGTACTGCGGATTACTTCAAGCGTTCCACCCGTTGAATGATTTGTACCATTATAGTACCCCATAACCCAATCACCATTGACCGCTTTATCTATACCAACATAAGCATAGTATTTGTTATTTGATGCTTGAACCGTACCGTTTGATATAATTTCAATACTTGAACTATCACAATAAGGAATTGAAGGTAAAGTCAGCGTACTAAGCGCACCATTTTTACTTAATTGTAATAGCAACTGATTTTGATTAATCAGTTTTAATGTTGGAATTTGTAACTCATTCGTGGAATCTGGATCAGCACTCGCTGCCCCACTACCATCAGTAAATTTGATTTCCATGGTATTATTTCCTAAATTATAATTCCCCAACTGCAAATATTTTCCATCCAATCCACTATTAATCTTTGAACCTGTAATTCTCCAAGTATCATTATTATCTAGCTGCAAAAGCAAGCCATCATTATCCGCCTTAAAAAAATTAGAGTTATCCGCTCCAACATTATTGTTACCGATAATTGCCGAACCGACACTACTTGCCAAACTTGCACCGCCACTATTCAAATCCAAATCCGATTCAAAAAAACCGTTATTAACATGCATTCGGTAAAAAGATTCGTTGAGCCAACTAACCGTACTATTGTCTTGCCAAATCATATCATTTCCATCTAAATCTACTAGCGTAAACTTATAGAGTGTTCCCCCCAATTCTGCATGATTATCCAAAATAGATAACCCATTTCGAGCAAAATACCTAGCGGCAAGTGGATTACCTTCCGACCCATCACCCGTTAAGGTAGTATCGGTGGAAACTGACGAAATACCGCCGCCCGAGGCGGTAGTATCTGATGGATTATAGTATTGTTCGGTCTGTCCTTGTAGGGCGAAAGTAGCCGCTACAAAAAGCAGGAATATTAATTTTTTCATGCGTGTTAGACTTTGATGTAATACTGAATCTTACTTGATGATAGCAACTTTTACTTTGCCGTTCGTTGCGTCAATCTCAATGGGAGCGGCTACGTAGCTGCAATTATTTGGAGCCTCATAAGTCTCTGTAAAAAAAGTTGGATAGGTCGTTTCTTTCCCGTTAATGGTGGCGGTGGCCGTTCCTTCAATCACTGTAAAAGTGAGGGTATGAAAACTATTAGCAGGGTAGGTTTTATCAGTCGCTACTATATCGTCGTGATCGGGAATATTATCTACTAGACAATTATTATCCGTCGTACACGCTCCAAATGAGATAGTTCCTGCTGTGGGATTAAAGGGCGTATTATCTGGTAAGAATCTACCAAGTACAACGGGGGTTGGATTACCAACTTCTGTTACTTGAACTTCTATAAAAGAAGTGAGAGTTCCACTTCCGTCATTGTGGCATTTGTAGATAATACCTGTTCCAACGATGTTTTCTGCGATTTGACCATAACAGCCCATAGCAGCAAAACACAATAAAATAGATAGTAATAATTGCTTAATCATGATTGAATTATAGTTGAAACATCTACCGCATTGGCAGATGGAAATTGTACAGATAATTTGTATTTGAACCCATTGCTCACCAAAGTAGCTGCCGCTGCATAGTCCATTTTATTATTAACAGGGTCTAGCGTTGCGGTTCGCTTATAAACATCGTTGTAGCCGTATGAAATACCGTTTATGGAAATAGCCGCATTTGCTGCCGTGTCAATCGGTCGAATCTCGACTAAACTTGCACCTAATGGGATAATCGCATTCTCCGTGCCTTCATAGTCTAGGCTTTTGATTGTTCCTGTCGTAGGTGGGGTAATTGCTACATTTCCACCACCGCCAGTACTGCCTACATTCTTTTTCCTAATAATTGAATAAGCCATTGCGGTTATTTTTTGCGGTGATAAAGTCGGATTTTTAGCATATTTCCTGCTACTGTCTTATAAGGTGTAACAGGAGGTGGATTATCAAGCGTGATAAAATCAATTTGATAGCTGTGATTTATGCCCAATCCTCTAGTATCCCCTTCGGTAAAATCTTCGCCACATTCGAGGTAGATTTGTTCGTCAATCAGTACTGCCGATTGTCCTGTATTGATAAATTTTACGGCATTCGCTCCGTCAACTACATAGGACGGGTCTGTTTTGACCTTTTGTAAGGTTTTAATGGTAATCATTCCCTTTTGCATTATTCGCCTTTTAGTTGATTGATAATCATTGCTGCTTGTTTCGGATTTTGCTCCGCAAAGGCGGCAAATAAATCCACTACATCGTTGACGTGAAATTGCGGTAGCGACTTTTGTATCTTCTGTGCCGATACTGCTAGTCGGTCAAAAGATACGCCCCGCTTTGGAGGGGTCGGGGCGTTCTCGGTGGCATCAGCAGGAGCATCTGACGATGTTTCTGTATTATCTTTTTGCCCTAATGTACCCAATTGTGCATTTTGCACCACAGGAAATTTAGGGGTAAAAATTCCTTTGATTCCCTCAATTACATCTGGAATATTATTGATTAATTCTCTGTAAAATTCTTGCTTGATGTCATCGGGTGGTGCATCCAATGCCCCTGCTAGTTGGGCGTTTGATTGCTTTAGTTCAAGCATTTGTAACTGGAACTTTAAATCTCGTTCGGCTCGTTCGTCGGCTGCTTTTCGTTCGGCATCGGCTCGCTTGTCGCTTTGTTCTTGGAAATACTGCATCATCTGAAAGAACTGCATATTATCTACCTTTTGTGGTTGACTTTGAACAGGACTATGACTAGCACTACTACCAACAGCACTTCCCACCTTAACCACGGATGACCAACCCTTTCCCGTAGGACAGGTTTGTTTAGCAAAGGTGACAATCGTAAAAGTACCCGAATCAAAGCGGTTCAATTCATTGCGTAACATTTCCCACGAATCGTCAATAGAAAGTCCTTCTTGCATTTGACTTTTGATGGTCGTTTTGGTCGTTAGTCCTTTGAATAACTTCCAATAAGGACGATTATCCGCTATGAATTTTTGAAAAAAGTTTTCTATTGACATCACCATGTCGAACTAATTTTTTTATGCTAAATGAATAGGAAAGCAGTAGGTTATACTTACCTCTTTTTCGGTTTGACGTAAAGGAACGTTAACTCCAATTGGTCGTTTGCTTGAATCGCTGCGTCGTTAGAAATATATACTTTGCTTTCCGATAAAGTTACTCTATCGCTGATATGCAAGTCATACCAATAGCCATTCGCATTTGACTTTAACACATCTGCGATCGGTAAATTATCTACCACTACGGTATCACCTGTTCTAATAGTAATCTTTGCCGATTCTATGATGCTCAAAGCAGGAAGTTGAGCGGTATTAGACGCTCTAGCGGTAGCTGTATTACTAGGAGAATTTACCGCCAATCCAATCACATAATTTTTTTCTAATTGGCTCTTTTCCTCTAATTGGTATTCTGACTTACCTGCTGCAAGTGGAATCGGAATATTCTTGATATATCCTCGAACGCCCGCTAAACCCTTTTCAAAAATGCCTACGGATAGATTTTTAATAATATGAGACCTCATTTTTTCTTTTTTGATAGAAGGAAGGGGCATCAACATAGATGCTAATGCCCCCATTCCCCTAGATATTAACCAAATTTATGAGAAAACTACACGATTTTAGTTTACGAAGGCTTTGGTCGTACTACCCTTAATGATAGTACCTACCAATCGAACGACTAAGTAGTTGTTTCGGCTCGCATTTCCTATCATGTCCGTCTTATCGGAACATTTAATAGAAATCGTTACCTCGTTGTCGTCACCTCCACCAAATCGCACCGCTGCGCCCAATGGCTTTACTTCATTACCTACAAATTGATTGTCGGTAGTAGCGGTCTTTTGCGTTTGGTTCACTGTTCTAAAGTGCAACATTGGCATTTTATCCAATCTTACGCCCTCATTGGTTTTCAACGTCATTTTACCGTAATACAGACTTTCCAACGCTTGCTTTTCAGTTAGCGTAGTGGTTGCTGCTTGGTTAAAAACGTTACCATCTGGGTGATACTGAATAGCGGCGGCTGTCGGGTACTCCTTGCTGCTGATAACAGGAACAGGTAAAATACCTACGGCTGCACCAATAGCGATAAAAGCACTTCTGTCTTCTAATCCCTTCGTGATTTGTGGCAATACTTTTTCCGCACTTTCCCGATTAAGGGAGAACGTATAAGTATCTTCATCGGCTCTCAAAGGCAAAGCCAAAATTAATTCGTGTGGACGTGCCTTTGTTTTGGCTAGTCCCATCTTACCAGCGGCAGCTTGCGCCATCCGCATGATGTCACTTCTTTTTAAGATTTCCATGTTGCGTATTTAGAAATTTTGAATAATATTTTAAAGCCCTTATTCTTAGGACTTTTTTTTATAAAAATGCGGAGTTGATGATTTGAGTAGAAGTCAAGTCAACTCCGACTTACATTTATCTTCAGTACCGCCACATCGGACGGCAAAAGCTTATAATGTTGGAATGTCGCTGTATAGATTTTCAGTACCTAAAACCGCCTCTTGTGTGAAAAAGTCTTGGTTGCTATCTACTTCGCCATTCGGAGCAATCGGTAAATAAACCGTTTCACCTACGTTGCCAATCATATTGAACAAGTCACCCGTACCACTCAATTTGACGTATTCGCCTACTCCCGGTATCTGCATAGTCACTTCCAAGCCCGATGTAATACCGAACCCAACAGCCGCATTTTTGACGTGCTTATTTTTGATAGACTTGCTACCATAAACTGCCAACCCTGTTTTTGCTACGGGTAACAATTTAGTTGCCATTCCTTGTGCTTTGGCAGGTAATTTGGCGATTGCTTTTGTAGCGATGCCATTGACGGCTAAAGCGGCTACCGCTCCAACTACACCTGCAATTACATCCATGATCGTTACCTTATTGCAGCTACAAGTGCTGCCAACTCGTCTTCTCCGAGTTGTCTTTCTTTTTGTTGTTCTTCTTTTCTTTGCCATCGGAAATAATGATATTTCGCACGACTTACATTTTCGTGCCATGTTTAGAAATTTTGATTTGAAAAATTAGGAATAGCGTTTCCTAACTACTATTTTTTTGTTCCAGTTATTGGACAGGCTTTGTTCAAGACTTTTTTAGCCGATGCCGTAGCTTGGGCTTTTGTCTTATTACCTTTTTTGACTGCATCAGCGATATAGGCATTCGCAATTTTTCGCACCTCAGCTTTAGTCTTTCGACCTTTGCAATGGTCTGATTTTGCTTTCTGCAACCTCTGATAAGCAGTCTTTTTTCTGCGCTTAGTTTTAGCAGGCATATTTAGAAATTTTGTTTATGAATGATGCCCGCTAGGGGCGTTTAATTACTATTTATAATGACTATTGAATGACTATTGAATGACTATTGATCGTCACAATTTTGCTATCTGGTATTTCACACTTAATACTCCTGGTCAATCACACTTATTCTCCTGGTAAACTCACACTTTTTTTATATCACAAAAACTGCTAAAGCCGCCAATCCTGCCGCAATTGCCAAACCACTACCACCGCCACTATCCGTATCAACAGGCTTTTCGTGCAACTCTTCCAATAAAGTCAAGTCGGGGGCATTTTCTTCGGAGATAGTCCCTGCATCTGACTTGTTCTTTTTGAATAATCCTGCAATCTTTTTCACCACTTCGACCACTAATCCCAACGCTTTCATGATTTTTGGAGCAAAAGCCATCACCGCTACTGGTAAAGCGGCTATTTGTTTTTCTGCGCCTTTGTTCAATAATTGTTCGGGTGTCATGCCGCTTTCCTTCTTGATTTCGTTAAAAATCATTCCTTTCAACTTTCTATCATCGAACTTGCCTACTTTCTTAATCCAGTTGTAGGACTTTTCTTGTGCCGCTTTTCGCTTATTGATTTCACCGCTAGAAGTCACCTTTTTGATAAAAGTGAACAAAAAATAGGGTGCCATCTTGCGAGCGGGTCCTTTAAAAACCCAATTCATTAACTTGGAGAATAGCTTTTTGAATGCGCCCCCAATTTTCTTTACCCATCCAAACATCCCTTGTACTTGTGCGGTATTTGGGTTAGGAATGGCTAGGGTAAAAGGTGTAAAAGAAGGGGCGTTGTCGTGAGCGGTGTTTCTCAAAAATTGTTCGAGGTTTGCCCCAAAGGGAGAGTTTATCATGTTGCCGATTCCTGCGACTGTACCCCTGTCAATTGCTACGATACCTCTTTGGTATTCTCGTCGTAGGTCGGCACGGGTTTCTTGGTCGGCAAAAATTTCTAATCGTTCTTTCATAATCACTCTATCCAATTCGCCGCTACTCATTTGCGTAATATCGCCTATCCCTTCGTCAATGATAGAATCTGGAATATCCGCTAGGACTTGTTCCAATTCGTTGAGAGAGATTAAAGCTGATTGTTCGGTATTACCTAATTTATATAAACCTTCCATTTTAAAATCTTGCTTTTTGGTGAATGATTTTTCTTTTCCAAATGCTCCATTCTCTTGCTTATGCCAAACTACATCGAGCGGAATCTCTTTGCCGTGCAAAAGTGCCACGGGGTAAACGTGCCGATAGTCCTTTGAGCCGTAAGCAGTATATCGAATAAGGTGGGGAATCCCCATATTATATAGTACACTCGAAATAAAAACCGTAAAACTTTTGCAATCTCCTTTTTGAGTGGTATGGTAGAGATAGCTAGGCGTTTGTACCCATTGATTAGCAGGTGGGTCCTCTTCGTACACAAAATTATCATCTACAAAGTCAAACAACTGCTTTAATCCTCTTCGAGTAGGCGCAAATTGTTTGGCCAATCGTTCGGTATCATCTCGATCCGTTACCGCTACTTCGTTCACCAAGTCCATGATGTTATCCGTGCGGTATCTTTTTTCCTTTAGCCGCTTTTTATTGACGGGTGCTTTAACTAATGCCATACTATTTCAAAAAGTTAAAGGTTTTCTTAATAGGTATTTGTTGCCCTCTAATCACTACATAGCCATCGAAAACCACGGGCGTTAATAATCCGCCTTTTTCTAATTTCTCCGCTAGTTGAAATAGAATTTCCTCTAGGTTCATCTTAAAATCAAATATCACCGTCTTGGAAGATTTGGGCGCAATCTGGATAAGGGTAAGGCTGTTGAGCGTTCCCAATTGCCTTGTACCTTGTTGGAGCGTACCGTTAATAGCCTCTATTGGGAGCGGCAACTCATTATTATTGGTTACTTGAAAGCGAAGTTTCAGACTTTCTTGTATAATATTGATGTCCGCCTTTTGAATAGGCAGACTTTCAAAGGTAATGCCGCTAGAAAATTGACCTACGAGCCACGTTAATCCTCTTAAAATTCCCAAACCGTATAAAATATTCTTGAACATTAGTTAGAATTAACTGGTGATTTACATCTACATTAACTTATAGTTCTACATGGTATTCTACATCCCTATAAGGGTTAATAATTGACTATGATAGTGCAAGTATAAGGACGATTTGGAAGGTAAGAAAGCGCAAAAAAGCTACTGCGAAATAAAGTGCGTATAGGAGAAATAAAGGAAGATACCCGCACTTTGAAATGGAACGGGTCGATTTTTTTAAACAAAAAAAGGCACTACCTAATATAAAAGGTAGTACCTAAACTATGAAACACCATCAATAAGATGATTTCTTTATTAAGCAGGAATCCACGAGTGTCCGCATTTCCTGCATTTAAGGCATTTGACTAGCGGACCTGTTCCATGAGTCACTTTTAGTCTGCCTAATCCTATTTTTTCGTAAGAGTTGCCAAAGCCTTTTGATTTTTTAGCTTTACCCCCACATTTTCTACAAGTTTTCTTTTTCATATTAGATTAGTTTACGAACTTTCAACATAAAATATATTTGACGAGTTTCGTTGACCTCAAAAACTTTCCTCGTCAGATACCATGCTCTAGTCCATCCCATAGCAAGCAGCCATTCCTCAGTGAAAATCACATTCTGCAATTCATCAGTCTTTGCATACTCGAATAACTCCTTTAGATGTGACTTACTGACCTTTTTAGGAAAGTTAGTCGGGGCTGCAATAGTCATGTTCACGCTCCATTTTATGAGAAAATAATGTGTTGTAGGATTAGACAAATATACGAATATTTGATATTTAAGTTATTATTATAGGAGAATAATACTAACGGGCGAGGTGGTAAAAAAATATAGCATAAGCTGACCGCCAAGCGGCTGACAAGCCCCTACGGCCTTTCAGTTGAGCGGATAGAACAGTTTCTTCTAATTGTCCACCCTGCGCATTAAATCTGCTGATAAAAGCTCGCTTGCTCTTGAAATGTAAGATAATGAGGTTAGATAAGTTCTCTTTGGTCATATTGTTGGTAGCCAATTTCCATTCTAATTTAGCAATTAGTTCGTTTAGTTTATCCGATAGATGGTCAATTGTTTGGGCATCGTATTGATGTCCACTTTTTTTCATCGTTCCGATTACTGTACCGATATTTTGGACGGATTGATTTATTTTCAATATACTATCTCGCATATTTTTATTTTTCAAAGTGGAAAAAAAATTGCCCTAACTTTCGTTAGGGCAACCTGTAATTATTAATACAACCATTCGCCAGTATGGCAAACAATTGTATTAATTAGCCTGCACTTTTATTTTTTGTGCATCCTTGATTTCTTTTTCTAACTCTTCCAGTTCGCTAGTTATTTCGGCTAAATCTTCTTGAGAGAACTGAGAATAATCTACTTTTAGCAGCTTGTCGAAAGAGGTTTTTAGATTAGATTTTATTTTTTTTGAATCAGTCATTATATAAGGATTTATGGCTATCCTAGTTGTCTAGGATAGCCAGTTGATAATTAGTCTTTTGCTTTTTTCAAGCGTTCTTTTAGTTCGCTTAACTCTTCTAAGGCAAAATCAATAAGGGCATTATAACTTTCAACTCCGCCCCTTCTGATAATAGATGCTTGATTTTTGCTTAAAAATCGAATGGTTCTTTTTACCCTCCGAATTTCTGCTAAAACCTCTTTTTTTGTCATACACTTTTTTTAAATGGTTGATTAATAATTACGCTATAAAGATACTAAAAACTATTCATTGTGTCAAGTTTTTAATTATAAATAAATCCTCCTGTACTGACTTTTTTGTGTCGCAAAAAGGCAAGGTTCAAATTCGGCTGATACACCGTAATATTCATAATACCGTTACTTATCATTTGCAAGTTGTTCTCCCTGCAAAATTCTTTGTAAAAGTCCATGAGGAGAAAGCAGCGTTGGTGCAAAGAAAGGGAGTTGCTGACTTTGATCGTCTGTACTCGCTGTTGTAGTCGCCCATCGGGGCGCAATCCCTCTAATTTATAGATGATTGGTATTAGGTCCATGGTTAGTATTTTTCGTCGGTGAATAAATTATGATAATTATTCTTATCTATTTTTTTGATTAGTTCAATTGCCTTTTCGTTCTCTTCGATTCGAGCGTTAATGATGTTCATTTCTGTCTCTAGGTAGTCTGCTAGGTGTAGTTTATTTTCTGCGGTTGCTAGGGATAGGCGGTTGTTGTAGCTGTTCCAGTTTGATTTTAGGACGGCTATTCTGGATTTTAGGTTTTGGATCATGGTTGTTGGTTTAGGTGGCTATAAAAAGTTGGTTGTTTGCGGTAAATAACTGTTTATTTAGTTCTAAATACTTTTCAAGAAATTTTTCTACACTAGATAATATAGGATCATATCTAAGTATTAGCGTTTCTGAATTAAAATCGTCATACTCGTTAAAAAAAATCCTAATTGTTTGAAATTCTTCGATGTCATAAATTGAGTGAAAGTCAGTATATTCCAGAATAAATTTTTTAATCTCATATAACTTATTAAAGGACATTAATTTATCAGGTACATTGCTAATATTTTTTAGCAAATGTTTATTCCCATCAAGTAATGTATAATAGTATTCCTTTTCTTCTTTTGATACTAATAAATTATCGAGATTTACTGCGAGTTCTGGGTAAAGCATCCGTCTTAACTCATTAGACTGATTCACCCATAAAACCCAATACTCATTCTTACGATGAACATAGCCTAATACCTCTCCTTTGTACTGTACATTTTGATCTATTAGCTTATCTTCAATGATCTGATTAAACACCGCTAAGGTCATTTTAGACCCACCTACCTTAACGACCTTTATTTCTATTTTTTTAGTGGTAATTGATAAATTTAGACTATCCATAACTTAATTTTTTGAAATGATTTTAAAATTTTATTCTGAAATGACCCCTAAAAAACAAGGGTCAGCGACTAATAATCAGTGATAAATGATGAAGTTCGCCCTGTAGACAACTATGGGTGGCAAAAATGAGGGGTAAAACCCAAAAAAAACGCCCTTAAAAACTTAACTAATTGATAATCAATAGTTTAACTTTTAAAAACAGGGCGAAAGTGCCTTTCCCAACAGTATACTTTCACCCTTACTTTCGCCCTGTCTATTTTTGTACAGGGCGAACTTGGGGGGGCAGGGCGAAAGTAAGGGCGTTTTTTACCCCCTTTTTTTTAACTTTCGCCCTGTTTCTCTTTAAGTAAGTAGTTGATAATGAATATATTAAAAGAATAAGGGCGAAAGTTGGACGAATTTTCAACCTATATGCGAGGGATATTTTTAGAGGGTGAATATTTATAGAAAGCTGAATAATTCTAATTATCCCAAAAACAGGAAAACCAAATTTTATTTTGTTTTGACTATAATGGTAGTTCATCGTTAGGGTTTTCATCTTCTTTAGTTAAGTATTCAGATTTCTTAATAAATTGGATATAACGCATCCCATTACTTTTGCCCTCCGATACCTTTTCAAACTCCTGTCGGTACTCACCAAATAGTTTCATCCACTTGGTAAAGCTATTGGGTTTTAGCTTGGGGAATTGCTGCTGATTTTGGACGGTATAGAATTTTCTAAATAGATCAGCTTTATCATACTTGCGTTCTGATACGATCCGTAGGTCTTCCATAAACTCGATAAAATATTCGTGGGTCTCGGTTCGTAGCTTTCTACTATTCAAGTTGATACTATTTGGACGTAGTAGGCCCGTCTTCAAATATCGTTGCACACAATGGAGCATAAAGCTATCAAAGCAGTTCCAACTCTTATCGTCCCAATCTGAAAAAAACCACTCTTTAAATTCTTTGTCTGGGCTGTAGTTGGCGCTGTAATAATCTGCTAGTTCAAACTCAATAGAACGATCCTTGGCACTATCTCCATGAATCTTGATCGTCTGATTGGTGGATAGGACGATCTTAGTAGCTACTCTAAATGGGTTCTCGTTCTTTCTTTGGCACTTGATACCCTCTGTGATGTCATTAAAGAGGGAATCAAAGGGAAAGTATCGTTTCACATCATTTAGATGGACTAGACGAGTCTCTAGGCTTAGTTCTTGATATTTAAACTTATCGCTCATATCAAAGTCCTTACCATTCAATTCTACAAATGTCTGGGACTCGTCAGTACTATTGAGCATCTTACCCATTGCCTTTGTGACGAGCGTCTTACCCGTCCGACCACTCGCCTCTTCACTCTCTCGGCTATCGGTCAAAATGGTAGCCTGTAGCTTTCGCTGATAGAACTTGTGTAGATTGTACCCAATGAGGGTTTCAAAGCTGTTGAACCGCTCGGGATCATTTCGCTTTGTAGATTGCTTATTGATGTAGTTATCAGAAATATTATTGCAGAAAAGGAAAAAAGAAAAGTCTCTGTACTTTTCTGGCTTGACTAGTTTAAAATCCCTATCCAATATCTGATTTTTCCAAATCATCTTATCTAACTTATCATAGGGCAATAGTTTAATCGTGTGCTGGGTCACTCTCACATAGCCATTTCGATAATAGAAAAAGGATTCGTCCTTACTATCTTCATTGAACACAATCGGCTTATCCGACCGCATTCGGTACAATATTTTTTCTGAAAAGTACGTGCCAATGCTGCCGTAGATTTTATTGATTAACTGATCTCTCATCACTCCTTCATCATTGCCAAGATTAAGCGGGTATTGTTCGATATAATCAATAAAGCTGTCTACTACTTGCTGTGGCGTGACTTCTTGGACTACATTCTTATCAATATGGACGATGAAACTATTTTTATTAATGTCCATTCGACAAAAGCCTAATTTTTTTAATCGTTTGACCAACATTAAATAATTGATCTTGATGGTCTTTACTGGGTTGTCACCACTTCCCATTATTTTTATCGAATAGAATGGTTCCCACTCTGGAAGGTCGTCGCTCTCCTTTCTACCTTTGGTGATGTTCAAAATATTATCTGGACTAATCATTTTTATAGGAGTTTAGTTGTTCTTGTAATTGTTGAATTTGTTTTCTCAAAGTGCTGTTCTCTTTTTTCAATTCAAACCAACTATTGAACCAATCATCACTACTTTTACGAGATAAATGCTCCATTTGACAATAGAACACTACATT